>JAIFNL010000045.1 GCA_020047755.1 Bacteroidota bacterium | reverse complement strand
CGAACTTGGACAAATGTTTATCAAAAACTTCGTTCAATTTACTGACAATGAAGAAGGTAAATCGTTGGTAGCTGCTGGTCCACAGTTATAAATTAGAGTATGTCCATAAAGTTGTGTTTTTCTTCAAAATAAAATATAACTAATTGATTATAAGCTTTGCCAAAGTTTTTAACTTTGGCAAAGCTGATTAAAAACACACTCTAATAAACCTTAGAAACTCAAACCAACTAAACAAATTTTTGTTTTATTTGAATTTAGAGATAAAATAACAATTTAACAATTTAACCATTGAATATTATTTCACAATTCTAATTCGAGCATCAACCGCCACAACATTTTCGGGCGAGCCGAGTAGCGGATTCAAATCCATTTCAAAAATTTCGGGTGCTGCTTCGAGCAAAGCCGACAAGCGAACCAAAATATCTGCAAATTTTTCTTCATTCACGCCTTTTTGACCACGTGCTCCTTTAATAATACCGTAGCTTTTTAAATTGCGAATCATATCAAAAGCATCATCTTTGTCAATAGGGCTAAGTTTTGAACGAACATCTTTTAGCACTTCGATAAAAATTCCACCCAAGCCGCATAAAATTGTATGACCAAAATCGCCTTCGCGCTTTGCACCCACAAAAAGCTCAATTCCCGAAAGCATTGGCTGAATTAAAATAGCCGTTGTGTCTTTGATTTTTATCATGCGTTCAAATTCGTAAATTGCTTGTTTTGAGTCTTTCACATTCAAAACCACACCACCTACATCTGATTTGTGAACAGGTCCGATTACTTTCATAACTACCGGAAAACCAAGCTTTTCGGCAAAATTTGCAGCTTCTTCTGCGCTTGTTGCAACCGCCTCGCCAGCTCTTGCAATGCCAACGGCATCGAGCAACGTTTGTATTTCTTCGGGCGAAATATAACCTTCTTGTGCGTTTTCTACTATCTTGCGAATTGCTTTTTGGTCGATTGCTAACGTATTTTCGCTGTTCAATTTGGGTTTGGGTGTAAAATAAATTTTCGACAACGCATTTCCAAAAATAACTTCATCGGGAAAACAAACATTTCCTTTTTTTACAAATTCCGAAATTTCATCTTTTACATTCACTACCGACGGAAGTATTGGGAAAATTGGCTTTTTGCAGGTTTTCATTTTTTCGTGTAGCAAATCGTACACATCATACACAGGCGACAAACCCGGGCTTCCAAAAATAACTGCCATTCCGTCTATTTGTTCAAATTTTGTTTCGCAAAAGTCGATAATATGTCCCAAATGTTCGGCAGTTCCGGTGGCTAAAAAGTCGATTGGATTGGCAACCGACGAGCCGGAGTACAATTTTTCGAGTAGTTCGGGACTTTGAATTGCCGGAATTTTCAATCCACCATTCGACAAAGCATCGGTAAGCATTACCGCCGGACCGCCAGCGTGAGTAATTACCGCAATATTTTCGCCTTTTAGTTGCGGCAACATAAAAATAGAAGCCACCGTTGTTAGCTCCTCGCGACCGTAGCAGCGCACGATTCCTGCTTTTTCAAAAAGCGAGCTTACTGCCAAATCGGGGCTAGCCAACGCGCCTGTATGTGAGGACGCTGCGCGACTTCCTGCCTCTGAGCTTCCCGCTTTGATGGCAGCTATTTTGCAACCTTTTTGAATCAACGAACGTGCATGTTTCAATAATTTTTGCGGTTTATTTACACTTTCAATGTATAAAAGTTTCACTTTTGAGCTATTTTCGGCATCGAAAGTTTCGTCTAAATATTCCAAAACATCTTCTACTCCAAGTTGCGCTGAGTTGCCAACCGACCAAACGCTCGAAAAATTCAAACCCTTCGACATAGCCGATTCGATGATGAAAACAGCCGTTGCACCCGAACCCGAAATAAAATCAACTCCTTGTGTATCAAGCTTTGGAATAGGTGTTGTAAAAACGCCGTTGTAGTTTGTATTCAAAAAACCAATACAGTTTGGACCTATCAATGAGCCATTTACGCTTTCTATGGTTTTCACTATTTCCATTTCCAATTCAGCTCCTGCATGGCTTTCTTCACTATAACCCGCTGATATTATGATAAATGCACGTGTGTTTTTTTCTTTGGTGAGAACCTGAACTGTTTCTAACGTAAATTTGGCAGCAATAGCAATAATAGCCAAATCCACTTGAGGCAATTCTTTTGCCGTTTTGTAGGCTTTAACTCCTTGAACACTATCGGCTTTCAAGTTCACTACCGAAAGCTCGCCTTTGAAACCACCATCGAGTAAGTTTTTCAAAATCTTGCCACCTGGTGTTTGTACATTGTCGCTTCCGCCCACAACTACTATGCTTTGTGGATTTATTAATTTGCTGTTTATCATATTTTTAGATTTGTAAGTTTTTTTTGAGAAAAATAGAGTGAAAAGTATTTTTCGGTACAAAAGTAGATAAAAAAGTAAAACGAAATAATTGTTTTAAAGCATAGTTTTTTTTGAATAAAAAAGGTGTTTTAAATTAAAGAGCCCAGTTAAAAAATGTTGGTTATTAGCAAAATAGCCAACAGACCACTTTTTAAACTGAGCGCATTAGTTGTAACTTGAAACAGATTATTTTTCCAAAACGGTTTTCAAATTATCCAAACCTTTTTGCAAATCGCCACCAAGTTGTTTTTCCATATCCATAAAAAGTAAAAAAATATTCATAGGAAATGCCATTTCGCCTTTAAAACCCCAGGTTACAGTTGTTTCGGTTGGCGAAATTTCGGACAATTGCATGTATGCCAAATCGTTTGCTTCAAAGGGTTCGATAAAGCGCAATTCGTATTCAATGCGTTCATTTCCAACTATTTTAAGTATTTCTTGTTCGCCTTTTCCTACGTCGTCTAGTTTGCTTTCCCAAGCCGACACAAAGCCTACTTTTCCGTCTTCGCCTTTGTATGTTTTTTTCATTTGCGCATCCATATTTGCCCAAACACTAAAATTGTCTTGATTTTTGAGCAAAACTATGTAATCGAAAACTTCTTGTTTCGATTTTTTTATAGTTACTTGGCGTTCAACACTATATCTGTTGGGCGCAAAAAATGCCAACAATAAAAAGATAGCAAGTAAAATGGCTATTACAGCCAATGAGTATTTTAAAATTTTCATAAGTAATTAGTTTAAAATTGTTTACAATTAATTTGCGTATTTATTTTAAAAAGATAAATATACACGATTATTTTTAATTTTACCAATTTTTTTAAAAGAAAAGGAAGCCGTTGAAAGGAAATCTTAAAACGAGATTATATTCAAGCACTTAATTTTAATATTTTCCCTTGAAAAAATTATATGAAATTAAATTTATTCATTTTATAAAATATAAGTATATTTACAAACTTTTAAATAGGAACTTGAAAATAGAAAAATTCTTAAAACCAATAAGATACGATATATAAAAAGCATGGAAAAAAAATGGATTTTACAGAAACAAGGTGATGCTGAAACGGTTGAAGCTTTGTCGCAAATATTGAAAATAGATAAAATTTTGAGTAATTTATTGGTTCAAAGAAAAATAAATACTTTTGATGAGGCACGTGAATTTTTCAGACCTCGAATAGAAGATTTGCACAACCCGTTTTTAATGGCGGACATGGATAAAGCTGTTGATAGACTGGAAAAAGCACTTTCTGAAGGCGAAAAAATATTAATTTATGGCGATTATGATGTAGATGGAACCACTTCAGTAGCACTTGTTTACAGTTTTTTGAAGCCAATTTATTCCAATATAGGTTATTACATTCCCGACCGCTACGACGAAGGCTATGGAGTTTCTATCGAAGGCATTGATTTTGCGCACAAAAACGGCTATTCACTCATTATTGCGCTCGATTGTGGCATAAAAGCCATAAAAAAAGTGGACTACGCCAATGAAAAACACATTGAATTTATTATTTGCGACCACCACACTCCAGGCGAAACTTTGCCCAAAGCCGCTGCCATACTCAATCCTAAGCGCGAGGATTGCAATTATCCGTTTAAAGAGCTTTCGGGTTGTGGTGTAGGTTTTAAATTTGTGCAGGCTTATGCTCAGCGCAAGAATATTCCTTTTGAAAACTTAACGCCATTGCTTGATTTAGTGGCAGTTAGCATTGCTTCCGATATTGTTTCAATTAATGGTGAGAATAGAGTTCTAAGCTATTTTGGTTTAGAACAACTCAATAAACAACCCCGAATTGGCTTAAAATCAGTGATTAAGATTTCTGGCTTAGAAGGCAAACAAATTACAGTTTCCGATTCGGTTTTCAAAATTGGTCCACGAATAAATGCTGCCGGACGAATCGACCGAGGCTCGCGTGCTGTTGATTTGCTTATTGCTCAAACTCAAGAAGATGCCAATTCAATAGCCGATAAAATTGACGACCTCAATACCGAGCGCAAAGATTTAGACCATAACCACACAGAAGAAGCTATTAATTTTATCAAAAGTGATGAAAAACTGATAAATAGAAAAACAACTGTGGTTTTTAATCCTGAATGGCACAAAGGAGTTATAGGAATTGTAGCATCGCGGCTTACCGAAACGTTTTATCGCCCCACGGTTGTTCTTACCGAGTCTGATGGAATGGTCTCTGGTTCAGCACGTTCGGTGTTTGGTTTCAACCTTTACAACGCCATTGAAGCGTGTGCCGACTTGCTCGAAAATTTTGGCGGGCACATGTACGCTGCCGGAATGACCATGAAGCGCGAAAACTTAGAGAAATTTCAAGAACAATTTGAACGTGTTGTTTCTGAAACAATTACAGAAGAAGAGCTCACGCCACAAATAGATATTGATGCCAAAATTAATTTTAAAGATATAACACCAAAATTTTATCGAATTTTGCGGCAAATGGAACCTTTTGGACCTGAAAATATGACTCC
The DNA here is from genome assembly GCA_020047755.1 of Bacteroidota bacterium. Classification (GTDB taxonomy): domain Bacteria; phylum Bacteroidota; class Bacteroidia; order Bacteroidales; family JAIFNL01; genus JAIFNL01. The sequence goes on along the minus strand of JAIFNL010000045.1, from coordinate 7,501 downwards.
TATCTTTTTGACTGACACCGTTTATGATACAGGAGAAAGCCGCTTGGTTGGGAAAAATTTAGAACATCTCAAACTAGAATTGACACAAAAAGGAGTAAAAATGGCGGGTATTGGTTTTTCGTTGGCAAAGCATCTTGAAATTATAAAATCGGGAAAACCTTTCAAAATTTGCTACAATGTGGAAGAAAATGATTTTAGAGGCTCAAAATCGCTTCAAATTATGGTGCGTGATGTAAAGCCAATGTAGGTAGGGGCTGAAAAAATAGAGAGCGAACTTGGTAACGACAGAAATTCGTTAAAAAAAAGTTGTATAATTGCGATTTTTTTATAGTTTCGGTTATTTGCAAGTACGCTGTCTATTATTTTCTATGCCATCGTTTGCATAAGTATAAGTAGTAAATTTGAAAAGAAAAAGAAACGGGAAAAGCAAAAAAAGTATTAAAAAAATAAAATCAAAATAATAATAGGTTTTATGAAAAAAAGATATTTGAATAATACATTTTGTATAAAAAAAATAAGGCGGTTCAATCACTGAAACGCCTTATTACCTAAACCTTTTTACTATGAAAAATAAAAATACTTACCTTTTATTTTCTGCAAAAATAGAGCATTTATTTGTATTACAAAATTTTTGACTGTTAAAAAAACTTAAAGCTTTTATTATAATTAAATGAGAGTAAAATTTTATGATTTTTGCTATTTTAAAACGCATTAGTTAATGTTTTAATATCTATTTGTTTTTGTTTCAAAAAAAACATTACTTTTGTGAATATTTTAAACTAAAATCTGTATTTAGTCAGAGTAAAAACGACATAAAAACAAAATAAATAATTTATTTCTAATTAGTTAGATATTTAAAAGAATTTAAAAGACGAATGATTGAGCAAAGCATTTTTTTAGAAGGGATTGATCCAATTGAGATTTACGGAACAAATAATTTGAATTTGAATAAAATAAAAGAATTTTTTCCAAAACTTAAAATTGTAGCACGTGGCGATGAACTAAAAGTAAACGGCGACACCGATGAAATTAAGGTTTTCATGGACAAATTCAACCTGATTTTGAAGCATTTCCATAAATATAACAGCATGACCGAAAAAATGGTTGAGAAAATTATTTTTGAAGATACAGCCATTGTTGAGCAATTTTATGAAGGCGCCGATAGTGTTTTGATTTTTGGCAACAATGGCAAAAGCATCAAAGCTAGAAATGCGCACCAAATTGAATTGATTGAAAAAATAGTAGAAAGCGACCTTGTTTTTGCCATCGGACCTGCCGGAACAGGGAAAACTTACATTGCTATTGCTTTAGCAATTAGAGCTTTGCGTAAAAAAATAGTTCGCAAAATTATATTAAGCCGTCCGGCTGTGGAAGCAGAAGAAAAGCTCGGATTTTTGCCCGGAGACCTCAAAGATAAGCTCGATCCTTATTTGCAACCACTTTACGATGCTTTGCGCGACATGATTCCCGCACGGAAATTGGAAGAGTTTATAAAAGATGGAGTTATCCAAATTGCGCCACTTGCTTACATGCGAGGACGCACGCTTGGCAACGCGTTTGTAATTCTCGACGAAGCTCAAAACACAACGCCCAATCAAATGAAAATGTTTCTTACGCGCATGGGCGAAGGCTCTAAGTTTGTGATTACGGGCGATGTAACTCAAATAGATTTACCTTCGCGCATAAAATCGGGCTTAGTAGAATCGATGAAAATTTTGAAAACCATAAAAGGAATTGCCACTATTAATTTCGACCAAAAAGATATTATTAGGCACGATTTGGTGAGAGAAATCGTAAATGCTTACTCAAAAGTTGAGACTGAAGAGAGATAAAATCAAAAAAATCAATTGATATAAGCTAATTCAAAAAAAAGTCTTAAATTTGCAGTATCAAAATTAAATTGAATACAGAATGGAAAATTTAAACCAAAATATAGCTGAAAGCGATTATCTGATAATCCCAAATCCAATTTATGATGTGGTTTTCAGGTATTTAATGGAAGATACCGATAGTGCAATGATTGTGCTTTCGACGTTGATAAACGAAAGAATAAAGAAATTGTATCTTGAGCCATTAACACATTCAGAAAAAAAAGAAATCCAAACAGAAATAGAAATACAAGACCCTAAAACAAAAGATGATATAAAATTATTTCATCTTGATTTTACGGCTTTAATAGAATTGCCTGACGGTTCGGAAGAGTTGATTATGATAGAGTTACAAAAAGCAAGTGAACCAGACGATATTTTTAGATTCAAAAGGTATATCAGCAAAAATTTCCAGAAGAAACAGAAAAAAGAGATAACAGACCCCAAAACACAAGCCATAGAAACGATAAATAAACCCATTAGGCTAATTCCCATTTTTATACTAAATTTTAGAATTGAAAATGAGATTAATGACTTATTAATTAAGACAAACAGAATAAAAACAGGTATTTTTAAAAATAAAAATCTGCAAAAACACAATGAATTTATAGACAATTTGAGCTATGATATTTGGATTGTTCAATTACCAAATTTGCATAACGTGTTTGAGGAAGATTACAAAAATGACGAATACAAACAAAAATTATATACTCTTTTAAAATTGTTCGACCAAAAATCAAAAGTTAAAGATAACGAACATAGATTGAGAATAATCAGAAAAATTTTCCCCGGGTTTTTAGATAGGGTAATAAAAAGAATACAAGCAGCATCTATCAACAACCCTGATTTAGAGGACCAAATGTTTGCCGAAGATGAATATTTAAAAACATTGATAAAAAGGGATAATAAAATAACCTTTTTAGAAGAATTATTGGACAAAAAAGACAAAGCCTTGGAAGACAAAGACAAAGCCTTGGAAGACAAAGACAAAGCTTTGGAAGACAAAGACAGAGCTTTAGAAGACAAAGACAGAGCTTTGGAAGACAAAGACAAAGCTTTGGAAGACGAAAAAAACAAAGCGAAACAATTACAACTTGAATTTGCGAAAACATTGAAAGAAAATGGTGTTCCGATTGATGTAATTCATAAAAAAACAGGATTACTTATTCGCGAAATTGATGAGTCATAAACCATTTAACAAATTAACGTGAATTTAGAGTTTTTTATAGCAAAACGTATTTTTTTTAAGAAAAAAAGAAATTTTTCTGCCGGAATTGTAGAATTAGCGGTTGCCGGAATTGCTTTGGGCTTGGCAATTATGATTCTTTCTGTAGCTATTGTTACGGGCTTTAAACAACAGATACAGAATAAAGTAGTTGGTTTTGGCTCACACCTTATTATCGAGAATTTTAGCACAAATTCGTCTTACGAAGTAACTCCAATTGATAAAAACCAACCGTTTTATAATACACTAACTCAAATAGATGGAATAAAACATATTCAACGCTTTGCTATAAAAGCTGGAATTATAAAAACCGAAACTGCTATTCAAGGCACAATTTTGAAAGGCGTTGATAGCGATTTTGATTGGAGCTTTTTTAAAAAAAATATGGTAAAAGGCACCATTTTGAATATCGACACAGGAATGCGTACCAACGATATTTTAATTTCGGAATACATAGCTAACGCATTGAATTTGAAGCTTGGAGATGAAATAAATATGTATTTTATTCAAGAACCACCTAAGGTTAGAAAATTCACTATCAAAGGAATTTATAATACCGGTTTAGATGAATATGACCAACTGTATTTGATTGCTGATATAAAACATATTCAAAGACTTAACTCCTGGTCGAGTAATAAAATAAGCGGTTTTGAAGTTTCAATAAATGATTTTAAAAGAATAGATGAAATGCAGAAAAAAGTTTTTGCACGAGTTGGGACTGTTTTTTTTGACGACGGCAGCAAATTGAAAGTTAAATCTATTAAAGAAACTAACCCTTCTATTTTTGAATGGCTTGAATTGACAGATATGAATGTGTTGATTATCTTGGTTTTAATGACAATTGTAGCCGGAATAAATATGATTTCGGGTTTACTTATTATCATTTTGGAACGAACCAATATGATTGGAATTTTAAAATCATTGGGCGCTGCAAACTATTCAATTCGCAAAATATTTCTGTACAATTCTTTTTTCTTTATTTCAAAAGGCTTTTTGTGGGGAAATTTGATTGGAATTGGGCTTGCTTTGTTACAATTTTATTTTGAAATAATTCCATTAGACCCTGCAACTTATTATATATCAAGCGTTCCAATTAATTTGAAAGTCTTTGATATTTTGCTTTTGAATGGAGGAACAATGTTGGTTGTTTTTTTGATGATGTTATTGCCAGCTATATTAATTTCATATATTGAACCAATAAAAGCGATAAAATTTAATTAGAAATATAGTTTAATTTAACCCGAAGATTAAAAGTTAAGCGAGATTTAGATTCATTACAATCCTATTTGTTTATATGACAATTTCAGAAATAAAAAAAAAATTGCAAAACCCCTTGCCCGGAATAGAAGCGCAAAAAAAAATGTCGCCTAAATTTCGTGAATTGTTAATGCCCGAAAATACAAAACATTTTAGAGAAAGTGCCGTTTTGCTTACGTTAATACCACAAAATGGCGATTTGTTCATACCTTTAATTAAGCGCACAAAATCGAATGGAAGTCATAGTGGGCAAATTAGTTTTCCGGGAGGAAAATACGAAAAAAGCGACCCCGATTTTGAATTTACAGCCAAAAGAGAAGCTTTTGAAGAAATAGGGTTGAAACTTAGTGAAATAGAGGTACTTGGCAAATTGAGTCCACTCTATATTCCTATTAGCCAGTTTGTTGTGTACCCTTATGTTGCTTTTTATCCACACAACAATCAGTTCCATTTGAGTAAAAAAGAGGTTGATGAATTGTTATTGATTGATTTAAAGGAGTTTACATGCCATAATGCAATAAAAACAGAAATGTACACAATTCAAAACCAGGAACATGAAATACCTTATTTTGAGGTTGCCGGAAATAAAGTTTGGGGTGCTACTGCTATGATTATCAACGAATTTCTTACTGTAATAAAGTAATTTTGAATTTCAAAAATACTTATTCTTCATCGCAAGGTAGGGGAGTGTCTTCTATTGGAAATGAAACACCTCGAAGCGAAAAATGCCACCATTCTGAGTTTGAGTGTCTAAAACCAGCCATGTCCATTGCATTGGTCAGTAAGTCTCTGTTAGCTAGTATTTCAGCCGGAAAATCGCGATAAGTAGGCCAAGCTTTTTTTCCGAAGAAATCAAAAGGAGTTCCCATATCTAATTCATTTCCAGCATTATCTATCAAAGTAACATCAACAGCCACTCCTCGGTTGTGCATCGAAGCTTGCCCTGAATTGGGATCGGCAACATAAACAGCATTCGGATAAACTTCCCACATTTTGCGCTGCACCGAAAGCGGACGATAACAGTCTAGCATTTTGAGTTTTACGCCTTTTTCTTTCAATATATTGTTTGCTTTTATCAGAGCAAGTGCCACTTTGTAGCGAATTACGCACTTATTGCAAGGATAAAGTTTTGTTTTAGTAAAATTACTGTCGGTTGCATAAGGCATATCTACCAAAAAGCTTGAGTCTAAGCGAATTAGTTCTACCAACGAGTCGTCGGTAAAATTCATTTCTGTGTACATTTCAATTTTTTTTGGCGTATTTTTCATTTCTTCTATTTTAGCTAAACTATCTGATTTTGAGTCCTTTTCAGTTATTATTGTTTGCTTGTTTGTACACGAAAATGTAAAAAAAATTAAAAAGCTAATTAAAGCGAAGTATTTCATTTTGTAGTTTTTATAATTTGAAAGAAGTTAAGCCATTTGGAGTAAATGCTTGGCATTTTCAATAGCAGCATCGGATAAATCTTTTCCACTTAACATTTTTGCTATTTCTGTAACTCTTTCTTTTTCAGATAGTTCTTTTATGTTTGAAATGGTCGAATCTTTTGTGTCTTTTTTGTAAACCAAATATTGTTTTTTGCCTTTAGCTGCAATTTGTGGCAAATGCGTAATGCTCAAAACTTGCATATTTTTCGACATTTCAGCCATAATATTACCCATTTTGTCAGCAATATCGCCCGAAACTCCAGTATCTATTTCATCGAAAATAATGGTTGGCAATGCCATATTAGCCGAAACTAGCGATTTTATACTTATCATCACACGAGCAATTTCGCCACCTGATGCAACTTTGGTAATGTCGCTCAATTCGCTCGATTTATTAGCCGAAAAAAGATAGGAAATAGTATCGAAACCCGAAGAAGTATAATCCGATTCGCGTTCAAGTTGAATTTTAAACACTGCACTTGGCATTCCCAAGCTTATTAATTGGCTTACGATTGATTTTTCTATCTTTGGACTGATTTTTTTTCTATTTTCGGAAAGCAAAGAAGCCAATTTTTCTACTTTTTCCTTTTGTAGATTCATTTTTTTTGTCAAATCGGCAATTTCAAAGTCAAAATTTTGAATTTCATTGAGTTTTTCTTCGAGTTCACTTTGAATTTTTAGCAAGTCAGTTACTGAATTTACTCTGTGCATTTGTTGCAGCGAATAAAGCAAATCCAATCGCTCATTTATGAAGTTTAATCTGTCTTGATTAAATTCCACATCTTCGCTAAGTACTTCTATTTCAGTAGAAATATCTTGAATTTCAATCAAAGCACTTGCCAATCGTTCTATAAAATTATCTATTTTTGGAAAAACCTTACTTATTCTTTTTAAGCCTTCGTTTGCCATGCTCAAACCTGAAAGAATGGAGTGTTCCTCGCCGTTTAAAATTTGCGAAGCTCTTGTAATATAGAGCTTTATCTCTTCAGCATTGTTCATTGTTTCGAGTTCGCGCTCAAGTGTTTCTTGCTCATTTTCAACAAGTTTAGCTTCAGCTAATTGTTCGAAGCGATGTTGAAAATAATCGGCATCGTTTTTTTGTGTTTTTGCTTTTTCAATAAGCTGATTAAGAGTATTTTGTATTTCTTTTAGGCTTTTAAATTCGAGCTTATATTCTTGTAAAATTTTTTCATTTTGAGCCATGCTATCTACTACGTTGAGCTGAAATTTATTGTCGCTGAGCAACAGGTTTTTGTGCTGCGAATGAATATCAATTAGCATTAAGCCAATTTCGCGCAAAGCATTCAAACTCACGGGTGCATCGTTTACAAAAGCTCGCGATTTGCCACTTGGCGTAATAATTCGGCGCAAAATAGTTTCGCTATCATAATCAACGTCTTCTAAGTTTTCCTTAAAATACTGCTGAAGCTTCAATTTTGAAATGTCAAAAACGCCTTCGATAATGCATTTTTCTTCTTTATTTTTTAAAACGGAGAGTTCCGCACGATTTCCCAAAATCAGGGATAAAGCTCCCAGCAAAATAGATTTTCCGGCACCAGTTTCGCCTGTAATAGTCGAAAAACCTGGCGAAAACGCAATATCTAGTTTGTCAATTAATGCGTAATTTTCTATAGAAAGTGATTTTAACATATCCTCATTTTTTGCAGCAAAAATAAGTTTTTTTAAAATATGCTGCAACTTTTTAAACTTTAAAATAATTGCAT
>JAIFNL010000276.1 GCA_020047755.1 Bacteroidota bacterium | reverse complement strand
TTTTTCCGACGACCCAGATATTACGCAAGAAGATTTGGAAACCGGAGCTATTTCGTGGTCGGTTAAAGCCAATTTTATGTTAGAACCCGAAATAAAACAGTGGATTAAAAAGGAAAAAATAGAGCTTAACACATTAATTCCTCAATTAATGAAAAGTTTTTACGAAACAGTTAAGCATGTTCAAAAAAATGCTGCTTTGTAAATTGCTGTTTGAAACTATTTAACTTTACAAAAAATATATAATATTATGCAAATACAAAGAACAAAAGACGAATTAATTATTCGGTTTTCGAGCGCAATAAATATAAACATAGATTATTTGCAAAAATTTCTTGATTATTTGCGTTTTATGGAGATTTCGAGTAAAAGTGAGGCAACCGAAGAACAAATTTTGGAACTTGCAAACGATATAAATCAATCGTGGTGGCAAGCCAACAAAAGCAAATTTATAGAATGAAAATAATTGTAGATACCAGTATTTTTATAAGTGCTTTGATAAGTCCAAAAGGAATTTATGCCGAACTTTTGATGAACCCAATATTTCGTTTTGAGAAATATTCAAGCTATTATTTAGTTATTGAAATTTTCAAACACAAAGAAAAAATTTTGAAGTATTCAAAACTAACAGAAACTGAATTGATAGAGCAGGTTTATAATTTGTTAAAAAACGTAACATTAATAAACGAAAATCAAATATCAAAAGAAATTTGGCAAAAATCTTTTGATCTTACAAAAGATGTAGATGAAAATGATACGGCTTTTGTTGCATTAACTGAATTTGCGGAAGGAAAACTATGGTCGCTTGATAAAAAGTTAATTAATGGTTTGAAACGCAAAGGATTTCAAAAAATTATAGAAACAGGAGAGTTAAAGCATAAAGCATTGGAAGACAATCAAAATAATTTTAAAATAGAATAATTTAAAAATTATATTTTAGAAATAAAATAAACAAACTAAATATATTAAAGTGTCAAAAATGCGAGATTGACGAAGGCAAAGTAGTCGATGTTAGTCTCGAACTTCTCTCGAAAGGGAAAAAACTGGCAGAAGAGTTAAAAGTAAAGCTCGAAGCCGTAGCCATTGGTTCAAACCTCGCTGGCTTGGAAACACAAGTATTTCCGTATGGTGTAGATGCGCTTTATGTAGCCGACGAGCCTCGTTTGTATCCTTACACTACGCTTCCCCATGCAGCCATTGTTACCAAACTCATCACCGATGAGCAGCCGCAAATAGTGCTCTTTGGCGCAAGTTCGGCGGGTAGAGATTTGGCTCCACGTGTAGCTTCTGCTGTGCGTTGCGGACTTACTGCCGATTGTACAAGTCTAGTTATTGGCGACCACGAAGTGAAGAAAGACAACAAAGTCTATAAAGATTTGTTGTACCAAATACGCCCCGCTTTTGGTGGAAACATCATTGCAACTATCATAAACCCCGACATGCACCCGCAAATGGCAACCGTGCGCGAAGGTGTGATGAAGAAAGAAATTTTCAACGAAAACTATACTGGCGAAATCATCAATCTTCAACTCGAAAACTACTTAAACGAAACCGATTTTGTAGTAAAAGTAATCGAACGACACATCGAAAAAAGCAAAGTAAACATCAAAGGCGCACCGATTATTATAGCCGGAGGTTACGGAGTAGGTTCAAAAGAAAACTTCAATTTGCTTTACGATTTGGCAGCCGTTTTGGGTGGCGAAGTGGGCGCATCACGTGCCGCTGTTGATGCAGGTTTTACGGAACACGAACGACAAATAGGACAAACCGGAGTTACCGTGCGCCCTAAACTTTACATCGCTTGCGGTATTTCAGGTGCAGTGCAACACCGCGCCGGAATGGAAGAATCTGCAATCATCATTTCCATCAACAACGACCCCAAAGCTCCAATTAACTCATTAGCCGACTACGTTATCAATGGCGACATTGCTACCGTAATCCCCAAAATGATAAAATACTATAAACAAAACTCGAAATAATTATGTATTGTAAATTATGAATTATGAATTATGAATTATAAATTAATGTTTTCAATTTATTATTATTTGAGATTAACCACAAAGACACTAAGAAGTTCACAAAGAACACAAAGAATAAACGATATTTTAGCTTTGTGCTCTTTGTGAAAAAACTTTGTGTTCTTTGTGGTAAATAACAAAATTTATTACTTTGTAGAACAATATCTTTCTAATAAAAATAAATATTAATTTACAATTCTTAATTCCTAATTCCTAATTCCTAATTATAAAAAAACATGGCAAATTTCTATACAGACAATGAGGACTTAAAGTTTCACTTGTCGCACCCATTGATGAAGAAGATAGTAAGTCTGAAAGAAGACAACTATAAAGATAAAACAGAATACGATTACGCTCCGCAAGATTACGAAGATGCTTTGGACAATTACGACAAGATTCTTGAAATAATCGGCGACATTAGCGGAAATATTATTTGGGAAAATGCCGAATCGGTTGATGCCGAAGGTCCTCAGGTAGTAGATAACCGTGTTGTGTATGCGCGTGGCACACAAGAAAACCACGATGCACTCAAAAACAGCGGTCTGATTGGCATGACCTTGCCACGCAAATACGACGGATTGAACTTTCCAATTGTTCCTTACGTGATGTCGGGCGAATTGGTTTCGCGTGCCGATGCCGGATTTGCCAACATTTGGGGTTTGCAAGACTGCGCCGAAACATTGAATCAATTTGCTTCGGAAGAGTTGAAAATGGAATTGCTTCCAAAGTTCAACAAGGGCGCAACCGCTGCAATGGATTTGACCGAACCCGATGCTGGCTCTGACTTGCAAGCCGTTCAGCTAAAAGCCACTTACTCGGAAAAAGACAAAACTTGGTACTTAAACGGTGTTAAACGTTTTATTACCAATGGCGATGCCGACATTTCACTCGTGCTTGCTCGTTCGGAAGAAGGAACTAGCGATGCGCGTGGGCTTTCGCTTTTTGTGTATGAAAACGACCACAAAACCTTGAAAGTGCGCCGTATTGAGCACAAATTGGGAATCATTGGCTCGCCTACTTGCGAACTCGTATTTACCAATGCACCCGCTCGTTTGGTAGGAACTACTCGCATGGGCTTGATTAAATACGTAATGTCGCTCATGAACGCCGCACGTTTGGGAGTAGGAGCGCAATCGGTTGGTATTTCGGAATCTGCCTATCGCGAAGCTTTATCGTATGCCAAAGAGCGTGAGCAGTTTGGAAAAGCTATTATTGAGTTTCCGGCTGTGTATGAATTGCTTACCAACATGGACGCAAAAACCAAAGCTATTCGCTCGTTGCTTTACGAAGCCGGACGCTACATCGACATTTACAAAGCTTACGAAGAAATTTCGGCTCACCGCAAACTTACTAACGAGGAGCGCGATGAATTGAAATCGTATCAAAAGCTTGCCGATATTTACACTCCGCTGTTGAAACTTATTGCCAGCGAATACAGCAACCAAATTTCTTACGACTCGTTGCAAATACACGCCGGTTCGGGCTTTATGAAAGATTACCCTATCGAGCGCATTTACCGCGATGCACGTATTACTTCCATTTACGAAGGAACTTCGCAATTGCAAGTAGTTGCAGCTATTCGTGGCGTTACTACCGGTGGTTATTTGAAACAAATAAAAGTATATGAGCAAATGGAAATTTTGCCCGAATACGAATATTTGCGCACTCAATTAATAGCAATGACCAACGAATATGAGCAAACCGTAGCACAAGTAACCGCTTTGGCTAACAACGAATACATCGACTTCCACGCTCGCCGCATGGTAGAAATGGCAGGAAACATTATCCTTTCCTACCTTTTGCTCATCGACACACAGCGCGAAGCTCGTTTCAAAAACCCAACAATTGTGTTCTTAAAACTAGCACAAGCTCAAAATAAAGACAAAGCAGCTTACATTCAAAACTTTGACCTTAAAGAATTAGGTATCTTTAAGTTTACTGTGTAATGCTTGCAAGCATCAAGACCCGACAGGTGGGGTGTAAAAAATTGCAATTTGAAAGTATTTTAAATCACATTATATCAATTTATTGCAAAAATTTCAGTTCAAATTATTTTCGTTCTTTTTTTACACCGTAGGTGTAAAATAGCGAAATTTCTTTTTCTATCGCTATTTGCCTTCTACGAAGGCTAAAAAAAATGGTACGAAAACGAAAATGATTTTTGACACCCCACCCGACAGGTATTTAAAAGCTTGTTGGGTTTTTTATTTTTGAAAGTCCAAACATGCTTATTGCCTCGCCACTTGCCTATTTTTGAAAGTAAGCACCAGTACTATTTTATTAACGAAATATACAATTAATTTTGGTTCACTACTTACCTACCCCTTACAAAGCCTGATAAAAATCATATTTCAATATGTTATAAATCATTTTATATTCATAATTTAGTTTATAATTTTATACAAAATTTCAAAAAACTAAACCTTTTTACTAACAAAAGCAAAAATATTGTTTGCTTACAATTCAATTATCTTTAACAAACTGATAAACAGATGTTTTTATGGGCACTACTTAATAAGGTGTGTGAAGAGAAGACCATTTTATCTGTTTTATAGTTAATTGAATTGTTTTTGAAAATGATATTTCTGCTTAAAATACTTAAAAATATATGGCTGAAGTAAATGAATTGGTAAAATCACTTTCACAAAAACATGGAAAAGAACGTGGTAGCCTATTGCCTATTTTGCAGGGCATTACGGAAATAGAAAAAAGCCTGTCGGCAGAAATAATGATTGAAGTAGCTAGAGAGCTTAATATTTCGACGGCAGAAGTTTATGGAACAGCTTCTTTTTATTCTTTCCTAGATACCGAACCACGTGGCGAATTTATAATAAGAGTTTGCAAAACAATAAGTTGCGACATGAAAGGCAAGCGACAGATAGTGAAAACTCTCGAAGACTTACTCAAAATCAAAGTAGGCGAAACTACTCACAACAAAAAATTTACTCTTTTAGAAACCAACTGCTTAGGCTGGTGCCACAAAGCACCTGCTATGCTCATAAACGATGAGGTTTACACCGACTTGGACGACAATAAGGTGAAAAAAATCATTAGAAAATATCGAAGCAAATAAAATGAATCGCTTTGTGAGTAGAATTCATTTTTGATTTTAAAAAAAACAGTAATAATCAGATTTCTAAAAAGATAAAGATATGCCAAACGATAGTTTAAAAAGAGTAGATTTTATTTTCGACAAAGACTACAATTGCAAAGAAGTATTGTACGATGCTTTTAAATTGACGCGCGACGAAATAGTGGAAGAAATAATCAAATCGGGCTTGCGTGGACGTGGAGGAGCCGGCTTTTATACCGGAGTGAAGTGGAAATATGCCAAAGAAGAGCAAGCCGACGAAAAAGTAGTTATTTGCAATGCCGACGAAGGCGAACCCGGGACTTTCAAAGATAGAGCTATTTTAGAGGAAGTTCCTACAAAAGTACTTGCCGGAATGGCACTTTGTGCAAAAGTGATTGGCGCAAAAAAAGGATTTATTTATTTGCGCGGTGAGTACAATTATTTAAAACCCAAATTAGAACAAGAAATAAATAAATTTACCGATATTTTGCGCAGTGAGCTAAATTTCGATTTTACCATTAATATTTTCTCGGGTGCAGGTGCTTATGTGTGCGGCGAGGAAACGGCGTTGCTCAACTCCATGGAAGGTCTTAGGGGTGAGCCGCGAAATAAGCCGCCTTATCCTACACATTTTGGGCTTTTGGGAAAACCAACCGTAGTAAATAACGTGGAAACGCTCGTATATGCCGTTATGGTTTTCAAAATAGGTGCCGAAAACTTCAAAAATATTGGGATTCAGGGTTCAAGTGGTTCTAAACTCTTCTCAGTTTCGGGCGATACTCCCAAAAGTGGTATCTATGAACTTGAATTTGGTATGAAAGTATCGGATTTTGTGAACGAATTTGGCGACGGAGATGCCAAAGCCGTTCAAGTAGGTGGTGCTTCGGGCTTTTGCGTTCCGCGAAAGTCTTTCGACAAAACTACGATTGGTTATCAAGGTAAATTGAAAGGAAACTCGTTACCCACAGGAGGTTCGATGATGATTTTCAACTCTTCGCGTTCGATGTACAATGTGCTGCACAATTACCTCGAATTTTTTGTGGAAGAATCGTGCGGGCAGTGCGTGCCTTGCCGAATTGGTACGTCGGAATACTTAGAAAACTTGTTAGCTCTTTCCGAAACCATGCGTCTTACTTCTAAATGCGGATTAGGACAATCGGTAGGTAATTCATTCTCATCGATAGTTGAAAACTTTAAAGAAGAAATGATTTATTAATTGATAATTGACAATTGATAATTGATAATTGATAATTGATAATTGTTAAAAAGGATTCTTTATAAAAAAAATAACAATTTAACAATTTAACAATTCAACAATTTAACAATTTAACAATTTAACAATTTAACAATAGAACCATTGAACAATAGAACCTTAGATATATGAAAGATAAAAATCAAACGATAGCCGAAGAAATGGTGAAATTAACCATTGACGGAATGGAAATAAGTGTAAGTAAAGGAACATCGATACTTCATGCAGCCAAGCAGTTAGGTATTTATATTCCTACATTGTGCCACCACGAAGATTTGTGTGTAGCCGGAAACTGTCGCGTTTGTGTGGTAGATGTTGAGGGTTGGAATACGCTGACTGCATCGTG
>JAIFNL010000055.1 GCA_020047755.1 Bacteroidota bacterium | reverse complement strand
TCTGCTATTTTTTTTATAAATAATTCCACTTTATTTTTTACATTTCTTAAAATTAATCGTTTTTTCTATATTCTTCGCGCTGTTGCTCATTTTTATAAGCTTGCCAAATAACGCCAAATTTTTGTTCAAAATCATCGCCCGGCGAAGGTGCTGGTGCAAGTTTCAAAATCTTATCTGGATTTATCAAATAATATGTAGGATACGCTTTAATTTGATAATCACTTAATACTTTTGAGTAAGAATTGTTGGTTAAAAGCTTCCATTCGTATTTATTTTTTTTAAAAAATTCCTTGGTTTCTTCAAAATTTTCATCTACCGAAATGGTTACAATATCAAAATATTCGGCATATTTTTCATGGAAAATTTTAAGCATTTCCAATTCTTGCTGGCAAGTATAAGACTTTAAATTACAGAATGTTAGATATATAAACCGTTCACTTAAATTTGCTAAAGTTATCTCTCGTTTGTTCACATCGAGCAAGCGAAAATCGGGCGCAGGAAAATCGGGCAGTAAAAAAGAAGAACTATTCAAAATATTTTTGGCAATTAACTTGCTTTCATCTATTTTTGAATGAACTATCATACTATCTAACAATACTTTAACTATTTCGTGTGGATACGAACGAGCCAATAATCCATCATAAAGTCCTTTCAAAATAACTAATTCAACAAGACTATCGGAATGAAGAATATCCCAGTCTTTCACCGTCATTTTTAAGGTAGCCAAACTTTTTTTGTCGAGAATATCAACCGGAATTTCTTTTCCTTTTTCAGTTTTAGAATATAAACTCAAAAAATTAGAAAAAATATTGTTAAACAAATTCATGTATGCAACATTTTGATATTCAACAGATTTGTAGCCAAAAAACTTTGTTTGCATTCCTTCATTACTTCTAACATAAGCCAAATTTTTAAGTGCTGCATGCTTATATTCTTTATATTTAATGAAATAAGGATTTTTTATGTCGGCATAAATACTATCGAAAATTGCAATTTGGTTTTCAACATTGGCATTGTAACCTAGTTTTAAAATACGGATATAATTTTTATCCATATAAATATTATAGCGTAAATTGTAATCGGCAATTAAATAATTCAATTCTTTTTTTGTATGATTTTTAACACCAATAAAAAATTCATCTTCTCTAAAAAAGGGGTTTATTTTATCTACTTCGGTTTTTTCGCGCTTGGGTGGCAGTACAATTTCATACTCAGTATTTTTTTCTAAAAAAATTAACCCTCTGAATGCACCTACAATAACGGAAGCTTGAATTGTTGCTGAAATAGGAAAACTTACTTTAAAATCACCATTTTCAGATACTTTGCATTGTGCTAACTCTTTTTCTAAGCCAGTAATTAAATCGACATTGTATTTGAACGAAAAAATATCGCCCGCATAAGTGGGCGCATTGCCTGAAATAACTACATTTTGAGCTATACCATTTTCAAACATAAAGCTGATGAAAACTGCCAAAATAATATATTTTTTTATCATAACTTTTTTTTTAGAAAAAATTTAAATTTCCATATTTATCTGCGTTTAAGCTATGCAAAATATGTTCCGAAAACAAAAAAATCAAAATTTTAGCTATTTGAAATTTTCGCTTATCACATGCCCATCGAGCAAATGTATAATCCGATTTGCCTTGTCAGCGTCTGTAAATGAGTGAGTTACCATAATTATTGTAGTTCCATTTTCATTAAGAGCAGTAAGTAAATTCATGATTTCATCGCCATTAGCCGAATCTAAATTTCCAGTAGGTTCGTCAGCCAAAATTAGCTTGGGTTTACTAACCACAGCGCGCGCTATTGCCACTCTTTGTTGCTGACCTCCAGATAGTTGCTGTGGGAAATATTTTGCACGATGTGGCATTTTTGTGGCAATCAATGCCTCATTTACTCTGCTTGCACGCTCCTCAGCAGTCAAATTCAGGTAAAGCAAAGGTAACTCCACGTTTTCATAAATTGTAAGTTCGTCAATTAAATTAAAGCTCTGAAACACAAAGCCAATTGTTCCACGTCTAATTTTGCTTAACTTGCTTTCTGACAGCTTATTAACTTCTCTATTTTGGAAAAAATAACGCCCATCGCTTGCAGAATCGAGCATTCCTATAATATTTAAAAGCGTTGATTTTCCGCAGCCTGAAGGTCCCATAATTGCCACAAATTCACCTTCTTTTACCTCCAAATTTACATTGTTGAGTGCAAAAGTTTCAATTTCTTTGGAAGTAAATTTTTTTACTAAATTCTCAATTTTAATCATCTAACTATATTTTGTCAGTTTTCCTTGTTTATTGTATTCAATAAATTCATTGTCGAGCAAAAATTGTACTACTTTTATTGTTTTTTCTTCATCAAACGTAAGTTTTTTTACAATTTCATCTATCGAAAAATCAAATTCGCCTAAAAATTCAAGTATTTCAGCTTTAATTTTATTAAATTCATAACGCCCCAAGCCCGTTTCGTTTTTTTTACGACACACATCGCAATTTCCACATTCGGGAGCATTTTTTTGACCAAAATATTCCAACAGTATTTTACTTCTGCAATTTTCGCTGTTGGCATAATTTAAAACGGCTTCAATTTTTTTCTGATAACGCAATTTTCGCTCCTCATAGTATTCGTGCGAAATGGTAAGCGATTTTTCATCGATGCGTTCTTCAATAAAAATAAGTTGTGGCACTTTTTTTTGCGGAATATAGTTGATAATATTCAAATTGCCAAGTTTTACTAAATAACTGTAAACCAAATCTCTAGTTGTCTGAGCATTTTTAGCAAGAATATTTTCATCTATTTTTACATATTCCGAAAAAACACCTTCGTAAGTGCGCAAAATCAACTTTATAAAAGCATCAAATTTAGGACTCGAAACTTGAAAATTGTACAAATCGTTTCTATCTACTATGAATTTAATTTTTGACGGATTGTTAATCTCCTCTGTAAGTTCAAGATATCCTTCGTGTTGCAAAAATTTGATACTTGTAAGAATGGTTATGTAATTGAAATGGTAATTTCCGGCAAATTCTTCGAGTTTAAAATCGTAGCTCGTGCCTTTTCCTGTGCCAACGGGAAGCTGTTGAAAGTTGCAAATTGCCTGATAAACAGCTTTTATTGTTTCTCGAGAAGGGAAAGAGGTAGTAAAATTGCGCAACAAATTTTGTTTATCGGTCTCGTTGTAAAGTAAAACGGCGTAAGCTGTTTTTTCGTCGCGGCCACCACGACCTGCTTCTTGAAAATAAGCTTCAAGAGAGTCTGGAAGGTCGATATGAACAACAAAACGCACGTCGGATTTGTCGATTCCCATGCCAAAAGCGTTGGTTGAAACAATTACTTTGGTATATCCTTTCTTCCAAGCCTCTTGTTTAGCATCTTTTTGGTCATTTGTAAGTCCGGCGTGAAAATAATCGGCTGAAATTTGATTTTTTCGTAAAAATTGAGCTATTTCATAGGTTTTTTTGCGACTTCTAACGTAAACTACGCCACTTGAACTCTCTTTTGACACTATTTGTAATAAATATTTCATTTTATCTTCCACCTTGCGAACGATGTAAATTAAGTTCTTTCGCTCAAAACTTTTCTTAAAAACATTTTTGTGCTTAAAACCTAATTTGTTTTGAATATCATCGACTACCTCGGGCGTAGCGGTGGCAGTAAGTGCTAAAAAAGGAACATTTGGAACAAGCTCGCGTAACTGGTTTATTTTCATGTAAGAAGGTCGAAAATCGTAGCCCCATTGCGAAATGCAATGCGATTCATCGATGGCAATTAAATTGACCTTCATTTTCTTTACACGAACCTTAAATATTTCTGTATCAATACGTTCTGGCGAGAGATATAAGAATTTTATTTTTCCATAAATACAATTATCTAAAGCGGTATCAATTTCATTTCGGCTCAAGCCTGAATAGATTGCAACTGCCCTAATTCCTTGTCGTTTAAGGTTTTCCACCTGGTCTTTCATCAATGCAATGAGAGGCGTAACTACCAAGCAAATGCCTTCACTTGCCAAAGCGGGAACTTGGAAAATAATCGATTTTCCACCACCTGTGGGCAAAAGTCCAAGCGTATCCTTTTTTTGCTCATCTACCGAACGAATAATATCTTCTTGCAGAGGACGAAATGCAGAATATCCCCAATATTTTTGTAATATTTCGACGTATTTACTCAATTTTTTATCAATTTTAAGCGAATTTGTAGTTTTTTTTACAAATTATGCTCCAATTTCATGAAATAAAATAAGAAAAGTAGAGCCTTCATTTTCTTTCGATTGGCACGAAATACTTCCCATAAGTTTTTGACTTATAAGATTGTACGTAATATGCAAACCCAAACCAGTTCCAGTTTGCTTGTTAGTTGTAAAAAATGGGTCAAATATTTTAGAACAAACCTCCGAGGTCATTCCTTTTCCGTTGTCGCTAAACGACATGAAATAAGCATTGTCCTCTTTTTTAACTGAAATATGAATTATTCCACTTTGTTTTCCTTCAAATCCATGCTTCAACGCATTGACAACTAGATTTGTGATAATTTGAGCAAATACTCCTGGATAACTTTTTATCTCCAACTCGCTATCGCAATCAATTTCTACACTAATATTTTGTTTTTTCAAAGCAGAGCCAAAACTAATTAAGACTTCATTAAAATACTGCAAAATTTTAAATTTTCGGATATTTTCTACCGATTGATCTACCGAAACTAATTTAAAACTTTTGATAAGTTCTGATGTTCTTTGCAAGTTAGAAAGGGCTAAACTACTTGACTCATAAGTATATTCTATGTATTTTAACAAATCCAACTTGCTCATTTTTTGTGCTTTAATGTCAGTAATTATTTGCTTTGTTCTATTTAAAATACCTGAATTAGCTTGCACACCTATGCCAATTGGTGTGTTCATTTCGTGAGCAACTCCGGCAACCAAATTACCCAAAGAAGCCATTTTTTCTGATTCAATTAATTGATTTTGAGCAATTTTAAGGTCGGCAAGCGTTTTCTCCAAAGCTTCTTTTTTGCTCTGAATTTCAATATTTTTAACCGACAATTCTTGTCGCGATTTGTTTACCGCTTTACTTTTTATCGAAATTACAATAATGGAAATAATAGCTCCTAAAACAAGCAATAATACAAATAAAATAACCCCTTGTTGCAATTGATTTTTTGCCTCTATCGCTTGCAATTCAGATTCTTTTATTAAATTGTCGGCAGCCAAATCTTCTGCCATTTTTTTACTTTTATCGGCTTCGTAAAGTGCGCGAGAGTCAGATAATTCCTTGTTTTTTTGCTTTCGGTTAATCGAATCTTTCATAACCTCAGACCTTGATAAAATCACAAACGCGTCTTTGTAATTTTTATTGGCAAATTCGATTTTTGCCAAAAGTTCTAAGCCATTTTTTTCATAAATATGAAATTTTCCCTTACGAGCCACCTCAATACTTAAAAGAACTTCCTTTTTTGCACTCTGCAATTTGTTCGATTCAAAATGTAATTTTGCAATGCAAAAACGAGTATATGAAATATAATCTAAACTACTAATTTCCAAGACAATATCAAGTGCCTTTTTATAATATGCCAGTGCTTGAGTGTGTTTTTTTTGTGCCGAATAAATATCTCCAATACTCCGCAATGCCATAGAATAATTGATTGAGTTTTTACTTATATCCATCAATTTTATTGACATCTCGATGAATTCCAACGCTTTTTTATAGTTCCCTAAATCTTTATATGAAATACCTAAATTCAAATAAATATCGCGCATTGATTCTTTGTCCTTTGTTTTTAGGGCTAACTCATATGCATCCATATAAACATCAAGTGCGTTCTGATTTTCGCCATTTGACCTGTAAATTCCTGCAATATTACTAGTCGCTTTTATAACTCTTTCGGTATTTTTTAATTGGGTAGATAGTTCTATACTTTGTTTAAAATATTCCAGAGCAACCGGGTAATTGCTCATTTTCATATAAATAGCTCCAAGATTATTATATTCGAGCGACGCGCCGTCTTTGTCGTCTAATTCAAGCTTAATTTTCAGGGATTTTTGATGATACAACTCAGCTTCAAGAAAATTTCCATCATTTTTGTACATCAAACCTACTGCATTGTAGCTATCGCCTATTTTCTTTTTATTCTTGTATTTCAAGCGAATATCCAAGGCGTTTTTGTGACTTTCTACTGATTTTTTAAAATCTCGCTTTGCGGCATAAAAACGTCCCATTTCAAAATGGGCATCGGCAAGTACCGTATCATTATGAGCCTCAGTGGCTAAATTGATTGCTTTTATATAGTTTTTTTCAGCCTCTGGTAAGTTGCTTTGTATTCGATAGTAAACACCTAATTGCCTATAATACATTGAATTATATGACTTTAAATTCAATTTGTCTGCTATAATTTTAGCTTTCTCCAAATATTTTCTTGTTGCATCAGAATCATTAGCTTCTTGTAAATCAGCTAATTCGAGTAAAATAATCAATTGCTTATTAATACTAAGAGGTCGTAACAAAACGAAAGAAAGGCTATCTTTTTGCCTTCTTTTTTTTTCATCTACTTTTTTCTGAGAAAATGCAGGCTGAGCGAAACAAACAAAAACAAAGAGTTGCAGAAAGAAAATAAGCAGATATTTTAAAAATTTGCGCTGATACATTATTTTTTATGGTATTCTAATTTAGTTTATGTTTAAAAAATTGGAGCTTTTATTACTTTAATTAACTAAAATTCAATATTTTACAAAATTAAAATATCAAATTCAACTATATTTACAGCTCCTTTTGCTCTTTTTTTGAAATTAACACTCTCATTTTAAAACGTAAAAGTAATAATTTTCAGTGGGATAAAAAGTATTTTATCAAAAAAAAAATAAAAAAGACTTAAATTTTATAAGAATTAACTAGTTTTGTGGCTTGGTATTTTTCAAAAAAAGAAAAAAGAAACTGTTCGATTTTGAATTACGTTTCGATTTTTCAAATTGAATAAACACATTTAAGACTTAATGTGTTTTAGTAAAACAATACAAACAACTCAATATAAAACAGTTAAATAAAATGCTTATTGTAATTTCTCCGGCTAAAACATTAGATATGTTGGCAAAAAGCACAACAAATCAATACACAATTCCTGATTTTATAAACAAATCAGAACTGTTAATAAAAGAATTGAGAAAAAAAACACCCGAAAATTTATCGAAATTAATGGGAATAAGTGACAATTTGTCTCAATTAAATTTTGAACGCAACATGGCTTGGAACAAAAACTTTACGCCCGAAAATGCAAAACAAGCGTTGCTTGCTTTTAGAGGAGAAGTTTTTAGAGGAATTGATGTTGATACATTTACAATCAAACAATTAGAAGACTCTCAAAACTACTTGCGCATACTTTCGGGGCTTTACGGGTTGTTGCGCCCACTCGATTTGATTCAAGCTTACCGATTGGAAATGGGCACAAAACTTGAAAATAAATGTGGTGCAGATTTATATCAATTCTGGGGTGATGAAATTACCCGAAAACTTAATGAAACACTTAAAAAACTCAACAAAAAAACACTCATCAATTTAGCCTCACATGAATATTTTAAATCACTAAAAACTAAACAAATAGCAGCCAAAATAATTACACCCATTTTCAAAGAAGAGAAAAATGGAAACTACCAAACTATTGCCGTTTTGGCTAAAAAAGCACGTGGTTTGATGACTCGATTTATTATCCAAAATGAGCTAACAAATCCAAACGATTTAAAAGCATTTGATGTTGAATCTTATACTTTTAGTCAAGAAATGTCGAACGAAAATGAATATATTTTTATACGATAAGAAAATATAATTAATTTATCAAAATACCTCTTTATTTAATTAGAAAACAAAACAAATGGAAGAATTTATCATAGCAATTCGTGAGCATTTTAATATAGGTTATGTTCCGGTAGCTTATAAAATAAAATCACAACCACAGCGCGATTATTATGTAATTCAAGAAGGAGTAAGTCTTTCTCAGACAAAATCTTACGCATCAAATTTTTCGCAAGAAGAAATTAGGCTTGTGCGATTAATTGAAGAATACAGCGATGTAAATTTGATGCGCAAATTTGGAAAAAACAAAAAAAATATTACCAGCCCCAACGAATTTTATAAAAGCATAGACAAAGAAATGTTCGACTCGCACATACGCCCGTATGTAGAGCGAAGAGTTGTGCAAATCATTGATATTCTGAAAAATTCAGAAATTAGACTTTTTCATAAAGTAGATAATTTAGCCAATATATACCTTTCTGACGAAATTAAAATAGAAAAGCAAGCCGCTGAAACTGTCTTCAATATCAATAGAGGGCGCGACAAAACACGGTATCATTTGTCTATTTTCCATGAAGAAAAAGATATTTCATTATATGGAAAATTTGGAATTATTATATCAAACGAGCCTTGTAGATTGATTTTAGACAAACAACTATTTTATTTTGAAGATATTGACGGAAAAAAACTTCAACCTTTTTTCGTGAAACAGCATATTCCGGTAGAACAACGTGCCGAAAAAAAATGGTTTGAAATTTTTGCACAACCAGCTATAAAAAAATACAGAGTAAATACTTCCGGCTTTGAAATTAAACAATTAAATCCGGCAAAAAAAGCAAGCTTAACCTTACAAAAAAATATGAATAATAAGCTTGTTTTAGTGCTTCAATTTCATTATGGCGAAAGGTCTTTTTATCCAAATTACAAAGCAAAAGACTTGGTCTTTTTCATAGAAAGAGAAACTAGTTTTTACTTTGAAAAACTCTCACATGACGTAGAATGGGAAAATGATAAACTACTCAAAATAAAAGAATTAGAATTAAAAGCTGATAATTTTGGAAATTATACTCCCACCGTTTTTTCGGACGATATAGACTTTCAGAATTACGAAATAGTAAACTGGCTCAATGCAAATACCGAAAATATAGAAAAAGCTGGCTTTATTCTTGAACAAAATTTTGACTTAGAACAATTTTATTTAGGCAGATTTAAGCTAAATATTAAGCTTCAAAATATTGAAAAAGACTGGTTTGACATATATGCAGTAATTGAATTTGACGGATTTGAAATGCCTTTTTACAAATTCAAAAAACATATTTTGCATGGAAATAGAGAATTTGCACTTCCCAACGGAAAAGTGTTTATTTTGCCTCACGAATGGTTTGCTAAATACAAGGATATAATGTTATTAGCAAAATCGAGAGAGAAATTGATTCAACTAAAAATGTTCCATTTCAACTTGATTAAAGAACGTATTTTAGAAACTGATAAAAAAATATTAAATTCGCTCAAAGAATTAGTAAACTTTAATTTACCCGAAAAAATAGTTATTCCTACTGCAATCAATGCAGAGTTGCGTTCTTACCAAAAAGAAGGGTTTTATTGGATGAATCTGTTGCAAGAAAATAATTTTGGTGGCTGCCTTGCTGATGATATGGGACTTGGTAAAACACTTCAAACCATCACATTGCTTTCAAATGTATATTCTAAAAGCACAATTGGCTTCGATAAAGTAGATAAAACCGGACAACTTTCTCTTTTTCAAGCGCCCGAACCTGCAAGTTCGGAAAAAAAACCGGCAAGCCTTATCGTAATGCCTGTTTCGCTGCTAATTAACTGGGAAAAGGAATTTGAAAAGTTCAATCCAAAACTAAAAATTTTAAAATTTGTTGGCACAGGACGCAGCAAAACAGTGGAAATTTTCGACAATTATCACATTATTTTAGCAAGTTACGGAATTGTGCGCAATGAGTTTGAAATGCTCAGAGACTATCAATTTCACTACATCATTTTAGACGAAAGCCAATACGTAAAAAACTCACAATCAAAAGCTTACCAAGCTTTAATCGAATTAAATTCTACACACAAACTAGTTTTGACAGGAACGCCAATCGAAAATTCGCTTACCGACCTTTGGTCGCAAATGAATTTTGTAAACAATGGGCTTTTAGGAAATTACAATTTTTTTGTAAAAGAATATGTAAAACCAATTGAAAAAGAACAAGATACAGAACGGCAAGAAAAATTGCAGTTACTCATCAAGCCTTTTATTATGCGGCGCACCAAGGAAAATGTAGCCAAAGATTTGCCGCCTGTAAGTGAGCAAGTTGTATATTGCGACATGTTTGAAGAGCAAGCAAGTTTTTACGAAGAAGAGAAATCAAAAATACGAAATCAAATTTTGCAAAATATTGAACGCGAAGGAGTTTCAAAAAGTTCTTTTCTTGCTATTCAAGGACTTACTCGCTTGCGGCAAATTGCCAATCACCCAATTTTGGCTGACCAAGAAAAAGAATTGGATTCTGGGAAATTTGATGTCGTCAAAAACAAATTGGAAACTTTAATTTCGGAAAAACATAATGTGCTTATATTTTCTTCGTTTGTAAAGCATTTAGCTCTTTTTGAGAGCTATTTTAACGAAAATAATTGGAAATATTCAATTTTGACTGGCGAAATGAGCAAAGAAAAGCGACAAAAGGCAATTGACAATTTCCAAAACGACAAAGAAACAAGGCTTTTTCTTATTTCGATAAAAGCCGGAGGTGTTGGGCTTAATTTAACGTCAGCCGATTACGTTTTTATTCTCGACCCTTGGTGGAATCCAGCAGTTGAACTTCAAGCAATTAACAGGGCACACCGTATTGGGCAAGATAAAAATGTATTTGTTTACCGCTTCATTAGTAATAAAACAGTAGAACATAAAATACGAAAACTGCAAGAAGAAAAAGCAGCTCTGGCTGAAATTTTTATCAACTCAAACAATCCGTTTAAAGATTTTGACAAAGAAAAGTTAATGGACTTTTTTGATTAGTGCCGTTTTCTATCTCAAAAAAGCAATCAAACGAATAGCTAAAAAAATATGTAAAGCACTATTATTTACTATATTGAACGTAATATCAAAAAAAATCATAAAATGGAGTAATAGCTTTCGATTAATTAACTTTTTATCACTACACGATAGTTTAGAATCATTTAACCTTTGTTTAACCTAAAATTAAAGATTTAGAAAAAATAAAAACACATAATTGTTTCAATTTTAAAACATTTTTGGCTAATCTCAAAAGTAAATAGAAAAACCTAGAATAAAAAAATTAAAAGAACAATTACTAAGTATTTGATTTTCAAACATTAATAAATAAAATATAGTCTAAGAAAACTGCTTAAAAAAAAATACAAAAAATTAAAAAAAAGTTGAATTAATATTAGGTTATTAAAAAAAACAAATTTATATTTGTAGCAAACTTAAACAAAGATTCTAAAATTATGGACTAATTAAAAAACCAGTTAAGCTTGCAAGGCAAATTTAACTAAAAACTTAAAAATATGGCTATGACAATAACTTTTAATGAACTTAGAAAAATCAAAGACAGTCTTCCTTCAGGAAGCATAAAAAAAATTGCAGAAGAATTAAATCTGACGGTGGAAACGGTTAGAAATTATTTCGGTGGCTGTAATTATAAAGATGGAACAGCGGTTGGAGTTCATATAGAACAGGGTCCTGACGGTGGTATAGTAGTTCTTGACGATGATACCATTCTAAACATGGCTAAAGCTATCATTGAAGCAAAAAATCTGAATTAAATAAAAGCATAGATTTTATAGGTGATAAAATAAAAAAAGCGACTTTTTCTGTAAAAAAGTCGCTTTTTTCATGCTTTGCTCTCAAAATTTATAGAATTGAAAACGCATCGGCATCAGATAGCACATTAAAGAACTGACGATAAGTGTCTTGTAATGATTTATTTAGCTCGATAGTTTGAATACATTCGTGCGCTTGCTTCGCCTCAGCAAGCATTTCACCTTTGGGCGAAACATGCATCGACATTCCATTGTAAGTAAAGCCGTTGCCATCGATTCCTATTCGATTTAAACCAATTGTATATGATTGATTTTCAATAGCTCTTGCCTTCAAAAGGGTTTGCCAATGAGCAATTCGCTTGTCGGGCCAATTGGCAATGTAAATTAAAAGATCGTAGTCGTTTTGATTGCGCGACCACACAGGAAAACGCAAATCGTAACAAATAAGCGGCAAAATACGCCACCCCTTGTAATTGACTATTACGCGCTCTTTGCCTGCTGTAAGTGCATCTTTTTCAGTAGTTCCAAATAAGTGCCGCTTATCGTAATATGAAAATTGACCATCGGGTTTTACAAAAAACAAACGATTTTTGAAAATGCCTTCATCGTTGAAAATAAAACTGGCTACAATGGCGAAATTCTTCTCTTTTGCCTTTGTTATCAACCAATTAAAAGCATAACCCGAATAATTTTCAGCTACTTTTTCGGCATTGGGTGTAAATCCGGTCGAAAACATTTCAGGCAAAATTAATAAATCGGAAGAAGCGTCAATTTCTTCAATTTTTTTGTCGAAATGGATTAAATTAGCTTGAATGTTTTCCCAAACTAAATCGCATGATACTTTGAATATCTGCGCTTTAGCTCTTCAATATCCACATCTACATCACCCGTCATTTTCAATGGCTCCTCCTCTACTCCTACTTCTTTCAATTTATAATCGATATAGCCCAAATAAACAGGCACATTTGCCTGAGTAGCAATATGATGAAAGCCTTTCTTCCAAATTTCTCTGCGCGAACGCGAGCCTTCAGGAGTGATAGCCAAACTAAAAATTTCTGAGTTTTTGAATATTTCAACAGTATCTTCCACTAAGCTTGTTTTCCGACTTCTATCTACTGGAATTCCACCCAACATTCGTGTAAAAATGCCAATAGGAAACACAAAAAGTTCCTTTTTTACAAAAATTTTAGGGTTCATTTTTACCACAAAATTAAATAATTTTCCTATCAAGAAATCCCAATTACTTGTATGCGGAGCCTGCAAAACAACATATTTTTTTTCTTGTGGCACATGTCCTGTTATTTTCCAGTCGGTAAGCGCAAAAAATGCTTTTCCTAAAAAAGTTTTAATCATTTGTTTTAATTTTTTAGTTTGTTTCTAACAATAAAATACATTTTTTTAAACTATTTCTCCAATAAGGAATTTCAATATCAAAAGTTTTTTTTATCTTATCTTTGCACAAAACGCTGAAAAATGGGCGCTTTGCGGGTGTTGGATACCGATGTGTTTCGATAGCATTTATTTTGCAATTATTTTTTGAGAGTTCAACAATTTCGGCAGCAAAATCGTACCAACTACAAACACCTTGATTTGAATAATGGTATATATTTTTTTTAAAAGCTCCTGTTTTATCAAAATTTTCCACAATTTTTAATATAACTTCAGCTAAATCAGCAGCATAAGTGGGAGTTCCTATTTGGTCAGCCACCACATTTAGCTCTTCCCTTTCCTTTGAGAGTCGAATAATCGTCTTTACAAAATTATTACCAAATGCTGAATAAAGCCAAGAAGTCCTAATTATCACATAATCAGCACCACTAGCTTTCAAAACCAGTTCCCCTTGCAACTTGGTGCGCCCATAAACAGAATTTGGACTGGTCATTTCGTCCTCTTTGTAAGGTCGATAATGCGTGCCATCAAACACATAATCTGTGGAAATGTGAAGCATTTTAATGTTTTTAGCCACTGACATCTTTGCCAACAAATGCACAGCTTCTACATTAATCAGTTCAGCCAAAGCTTTTTCAGTTTCTGCCAAATCAACAGAAGTATAAGCAGCACAGTTAATTATCAAATCAATAGAATGTTGATTAAAAAAAGTTTCAACTTTAGTGCTCGATGTTAAATCCAATTCTTGTATGTCGGTAAAAATAAAATTAAATCCGGCATAATTTTCCGAGATTACTTTTATTTCATTCCCCAATTGACCATTTGAACCGGTTACTAATATATTCATTATCAATTTTTTAATTTTTAAAATATCAATTTAACTGCAAAATTTTACAAATTCTCTAGCTTATATTGCTCAAATGTAGGATTTACTTTATCTTTTGCCGATACAATCCTCTCATTTTCAGCAATTTTCCAATCGATAGCAAGCTCTCTGTCGTCGAAAATAATTCCACCATCGGCAGAAGGCATATAAATATTGTCGCATTTGTAAAACACAACCGCCTCAGCCGAAATAACAGAATAACCATGTGCAAAGCCACGCGGAATAAGCAATTGTAATTTATTTTCCTCTGAAAGTTCTATGCTAAAACATTTACCATAAGTAGGAGAATCTTTTCTTAAATCGAGTGCTACATCAATAATTTTTCCAGAAAGAACGCGCACCAATTTTGCCTGCGCAAACTCCCCTTTTTGGAAGTGTAAACCTCTAATTACGCCATATTGCGAGCGTGCTTGGTTGTCTTGAATGAAATTGTAGTTTAATCCCTTTTCTGAAAATTTTGCTTGATTAAAACTTTCAAAAAAATAACCTCTTTCATCGGTAAAAACCTTTGGTTCAATTATATATAAATCTGCTATTTCTGTTTTGAGTACCTTCATTGTCTTAAAAAAATAGTTCGTTTCTTTTGCATATAAATTATTAATAATCAAATGTTTTGATTTTACCTTCAGCAATATTTTTCAAATATTCGCCATATTGGTTGCTTTTAAGAGCATCGGCTAAAGTAAGTAGCTCTTGCCTCGAAATATATTTACGCGAAAAAGCAATCTCCTCTAAACAAGCCACTTTCAAGCCTTGCCTATTTTCTATAGTGGCAATATAGTTTGAAGCCTCTAGTAAACTATCATGAGTTCCGGTATCGAGCCAAGCCATTCCTCGCCCTAACAGCTTCACTTGTAAACGATTCTCGTGCAAGTACAAGCGATTCAAATCGGTAATTTCAAGCTCTCCTCGTGCAGAAGGTCTCAAACTTTTAGCTTTTGCAACTACATCATTTCCATAGAAATACAAGCCTGTAACTGCATAGTTCGATTTTGGCTCTTTGGGCTTTTCTTCCAAACTAATTGCTTGCTGGTTGTCGTCAAATTCGACCACTCCATAGCGCGAAGCATCGCTCACATAATAGCCAAAAACCATAGCTCCCGATTGCAATTTTGCCGCCTCTTTAAGCAAGCCAGAAAAGCCGTAACCATGAAAAATATTGTCGCCCAAAACTAAGCAAACATTGTCATTTCCAACAAATTGCTCTCCAATAATAAACGCTTGAGCCAAGCCATCGGGCGAGGGTTGAATCGCATATTGAAGTTTTATTCCTAATTGAGAACCATCGCCTAATAAATCTTCATACAAATGAATATCAACAGGTGTAGAAATTATCAAAATTTCTCTAATTCCGGCAAGCATAAGAACCGATAAAGGATAATAAATCATGGGCTTATCATAAACCGGAATGATTTGTTTTGAAATGCTTTTTGTTATTGGATACAAGCGAGTTCCAGAACCGCCTGCAAGAATTATGCCTTTCATATTTAGCTATATATTTAATTTCGAATTGAATAATTATATCATAAATTTTTATTACGTACTAATTGAATTGTGCAAATTAGCAATAAAATAAAAGTTATTCGGTAAAATAATCAGATTTTTTTATTATTTTATTTCAAATTTTTAAAATATTCTATTGTTTTAGTTAAGCCTTCTTCCAATTGTATTTTAGGTTCCCAACCACCCAATTTTTCTTTTGCCAAACTAATATCTGGTTGGCGTTGCGTTGGGTCGTCGGAAGGCAAAGGCTTGTAGATAATTTTAGAGCTTGAGCCTGTAAGTTTTATCACTTTTTGAGCTAACTCTAAAATAGTAAATTCATTGGGATTGCCAGTATTTACAGGTCCCGTAAAATTTTCTGTTGCCATCATTCGCACCATGGCTTCCACTAAATCGTCCACATATTGAAAACTCCTAGTTTGCGAGCCATCGCCATAAACTGTTATGTCCTCGCCATTTAGAGCTTGAATAATGAAATTGGAAACTACACGCCCATCGTTGGGGTGCATTCGAGGTCCATAAGTGTTGAAAATACGTATAATTTTAATGTCCACACCATTTTGGCGATGATAATCGTTGAAAAGTGTTTCGGCACAACGTTTGCCTTCATCATAACACGAACGAATGCCAATCGGGTTTACATGCCCCCAATAATCTTCTTTTTGTGGGTGCACTTTTGGGTCTCCATATACCTCACTAGTAGAGGCTTGCAATATTTTAGCCTTGGTACGTTTAGCAAGCCCCAGCATATTGATGGCTCCCATTACCGAAGTTTTAATGGTTTTGATTGCATTGAACTGATAATGAATAGGTGAAGCAGGACAAGCTAAGTTATAAATTTCGTCCACTTCAGCAAAGTAAGGCATAGTTACATCGTGGCGCACCAATTCAAAATACGGATTATTCAGCAAATGAGCAATATTTCTTTTTTCACCGGTAAAATAATTATCCAAACAAATTACTTCATTTCCCTCATTCAAAAGCCTTTCGCAAAGATGCGAACCTACAAATCCGGCACCACCGGTAACTAAAATTCTTTTCATTTTATATAGTATCTTTTATATTTTAGCCGATAAAATTAATAAACCTAAAAAGTAGTTTTATTGCTAAACAAAAGCAACAAAACTACCTGATTATTTTAAACTACTTAATTACACTTCGGCCGATACTGTAATAAGTAAAGCCGTTTTCAATCATTTCGTTAGGTTCGTAAATATTTCGACCATCGAAAATTAAATTATTTTTCATCAAACGCGAAATTACTTTAAAATTAGGCATTCTAAACTCATTCCATTCAGTAATCACAATCAAAGCATCAGCATCAATCAGCACATCTTCTTTATCATTTCCATATTCGATTATGTCGCCTATTTTGCGTTCGCATTCTTCCATAGCCGCTGGGTCATAGGCTTTTACCTTTGCACCATGTTTCAACAATTTGTCGATAATAATCAAAGCGGGAGCTTCGCGCATATCGTCTGTTAGAGGTTTGAATGAAAGCCCCCACATTGCAAAGGTTTTGCCAGATAAATTTCCATTAAAATGCTCATAAATTTTATTAAAAACTACCGATTTTTGCAATTCATTAACTTCCTCTACCGCTTTCAGAATTCTAAGCGAATAGTTGTTTTCATCAGCCGTTTTAATCAACGCTTTCACATCTTTAGGAAAGCAAGAACCCCCATATCCAGCACCAGGATAAATGAATTTTTTGCCAATTCGAGTATCACTTCCTATACCTTTGCGCACTTTATTTACATCTGCACCTACTATTTCGCACAAGTTTGCAATATCATTCATGAAGCTAATTTTGGTAGCAAGCATTGAGTTTGCTGCATATTTCGTGAGCTCTGCCGAAGGAATATCCATAAAAATAATCGGGTGATTATTCAATAAAAAAGGACGGTAAAGTTTTGCCATCAATTTTTCGGCTCGCTCCGATTCTGTACCAATAACAATTCTATCGGGTTTCAAAAAATCACTAATCGCATCGCCTTCCTTCAAAAACTCAGGATTAGAAGCAACATCAAAAGGAATTGAAACGCCACGCTTGTCAAGCTCTTGTTGCACAGCCGCTTTCACCTTTTTGGCAGTTCCAATTGGCACAGTACTTTTTGTAACCACAACCAAATAATCGGTCATGTATAGACCAATCTCTCGCGCTACCCCCAAAACATACTTTAAATCAGCACTTCCGTCTTCGTCGGGAGGAGTTCCTACCGCAATAAAAACACTTTCAGCATCAACCAAGCTTTCTTTGATGTCGGTTGTAAAATGTAAATGGTCTTTTTTTACGTTTCTATCCAACATTTCTTTCAAACCGGGCTCGTAAATAGGAATAATTCCTTGATTTAATTTGTCAATTTTAGACTTGTCGATGTCCACACAAGTTACATTTAAGCCTGTTTCAGCAAAGCATGTACCGCTTACTAAACCTACATATCCGGTTCCAACTATTGAAATTTTCATGTTATTTATTTTTAAAATTTATTCTCTTTCAAAATTTTCTTATTTCTCAAAACCTAAAAAAAGAATTATTTTTATATGTTCTAATTTCTACAAAAAAACAAATTTTTAATTATCGGAAATAGAATTTTTGTCATAAAAAAGATATTTTTTCAATTTAATCAAGCTCCATTCCATCAAACTCAACGAAAAATCTGTTACAAAAGTAATACTTTTCTTAAAAATACAGAAGAAATCTTTGATTCTAAAATAAAAAAAAACGAATTGGTCAAATTCGTTTTTTTATTCAAACTTATATTTAAGTAAAATCGCCTATTTTAAGGCTTATTTGCATTTTTATCATCATCTTCTAAAATCAAAAATTTCAGTTTTTGATACATAAATGAAATAATCAAAAGCAAAACTCCTAACAACACAAAAGCCAAAATTCGTCCACCTTCTGCCATATCCCAAACATCTATTGCAAAGAGTTTCAAGATAGTAACAAAAAAAACGACCAATGAGATAATTCGCAAAACTCGATTATCTTTTTGTAATCCTATCACCATTAAAATAAAAGAACTAATACCCCAAAGTACAGGAAACGCAATTTTGTGCGATTGATTTAAAATTTCATTTCTATAATCATCAATTTGCCAATATAAAATCTCAGTGTTTTCTTCTAAAACCTGCAAACTTGAGTGATCATAAAATGTAAAAAGAACTAAATTATCCATTTCTACACTAAAAATAGTCAAGACATAAAATACAGAAAACCAGACATTTGCATTTAGTAATTTATCATTATCCAAACCTGCCTTTTTCAAATTTAACAAGTTGTAAGCAACTAGAAATAAGACTAATAACAATGAAAGGTAATGGAAAATAATAGGACTCGAACTTGTTAGCCGCTGTTCAATTTGCATATTGCGCAAATTAGCAAAAATTGGAAGCGAATACAAGGCATAAACGAAGAGAGCCAAAAATCCAAAAATAAGAGCTAATCTATTAGAAATTAAATCTTTGCGTGGCGATAGCCAAGCTACTAAAGCCAATAAAAATGCAGTATTGTAGGCATTCAAAATAATATTCATCTCGCCAATATCAACAAAATTAAGCTTCAAATGGTATGATATTTCAAGGAAAAATACAAAGTAAAGCACTGATACAAAAGCAGTAATCAAAGTAGATGAATAATATTTCAACTGAAAATTTGGAAATAAAAATTCAGTTTTCTCTTTGGCTAGAAGATAAATTGACAAAAATAAAGAAGCAAGCACAGCAAGCCCTGTCAAAAAACCTTTATTTAACATTATTTGCATAATATGCTCATTGCTAGAAGATTGATAAATCTTTTGCCAATCTAAAAATAAACTCAAAAGCATAATAGCAACTATCAAAACTGACGACAATTTAATTAATTGAATTTCAGTTTTTTGCCACATCCATAATAAAATAACAGCTTCTGCCGCCCAAAATAAAGTTATATAATTGCCTTCCAATTGAATAGGTGCAATTAAACTCACAAAAGAAAGCACCAACCCAATAAGTAAATACACTAAATTGCGGTCGATATCGGATTTTCGATACAAGCTAAAAGCAAAAATAAAATTAAAAATAGCTACAAGTGCTGTAAATAAGCCTTTAAATTCAGGCGCAGCATAGTGCAAAATATATAAGCCTGCACCAAAATAAGCAAACGAATTGCTTAGTAAAATGAAAAATTCCCATGCCTGAAATTTTTTGTTTTCTTTCAAGTTGTATGTAATGTTTTGAAAGAAAAAGATAAAATAAAAAAGACTGGCAAAAAAGAAAGAGCCTTTTAACGGTAATTTGTCTTTACTGGCAGCA
The DNA here is from genome assembly GCA_020047755.1 of Bacteroidota bacterium. Classification (GTDB taxonomy): domain Bacteria; phylum Bacteroidota; class Bacteroidia; order Bacteroidales; family JAIFNL01; genus JAIFNL01. The sequence goes on along the minus strand of JAIFNL010000055.1, from coordinate 2,427 downwards.
TCTCCAAGCCATGCTCCAAAAAGAAATACGGTGAAAAAATAAGAAACAATATTAACAATTCGCCATTTTTTGAAATAAGCAAGTGCCAACATTCCCACATTGAGCAATGCAAGGTAAGTAAATAAAATTTTATAGTTTCCTGCCCCTGTACTTACTGCCAAAGGTGTAGCAAAACCACCAATAATAGCCAAAACAGCAAGCTCTTGTCTATCGTAAAGAACAGAAAGTAATACAGCAAAAATAGTGATAACTAACATAATACCAAAGGCGACTGCTTGGCTAAAAATATGATATTCTTGAAATGCCAAACCAATTGTGAAATAAAGTGTAGCCAAACCGCCTCCTACCAAAACAGAGCTAAATGCCGTATATTTTATTCGCAAACGATGTGCAATTCCTATTAGCAAGCCACCCGCCGCAATGCCAATCATAACACGCCCAAATTCATTAATATACTCATTGTCAATAGCATACTTGACCGAGAAAATTATTCCAATCACCGTAATAACAATACCTATTTTATTAATTAAATTTTCGCCAATAAATTTCTCTAAATCAGGGAATTGCTCTCTAAAAGATTTGCGTTTTTCAAAAATAGGCTTATTGCTCTCCTGATTCGTTCTATCTTCTCGTTTAGGCTCTATAACTTTCTCTATTTCAACAATATCGTCCTCTCCTTCGTCATCCTCTTCTATATTATTGTGCGAACGAATAACCGATTCTTCTACCAAATTAATATTTTTCTCTTCTGTATCTAAATCATCTTTATTTATCTTGTTATCAAATAATTCAACAATGGCATTTTCTTTTTCGTAATCGTTTTTTTCGGTAAAATTAAGGCTATCTTCAAGCACCTTTTTAGTATTTTCTTTTTCTGTGCTTAAAATCGTTGATTTTATTTTTTCAAATTCCAAATCCGTTATTATTTTATCAATATCCTCTAAATCAGCCCTTTCAGGAATATCCTCTGATTTTAATTCCATCACTAGTTCATTTAGCTCTAACTGGTTATCAACAAGTATTTTAAGCTTACGTGCTATTTCAGCATTATAATAATCTAACTGCCGATTAATCATAGTTCTGCTCCGCAAAATTGTAATATAAACAATTAATATAGAGATGAATAATAGAAAAAGTAATCCGTCCATAATCGAATTTGTATCAATATTGAATTAGATAAAAACTACTAAAAATAAGTCTATAACTCTTTTTTAAAAAATATTCGTATTGAAATAAAATATGTTCAAATATACAATAAAAAAAATAATTATTCGCATTTGCCACAAAAATAAATAAAAAAATGTAAAAAAAAGATTTTTGCAGTCATACCCAACTTTGCTTACATTAAAATAAATCTGACAACAAAAAGCATTTAATTACCTTATAAACATTACTTTATACACTTAAAAACAATGATAAAAAGTAATACATGAGAACAGAATTAAGTATTAAAAATACCTAAAAAATTTAGTAAATCATATTTTATTGTTGATTTTCAAAAAAAAGATTACATTTGCACCAATAATAAGTTCACTTTTTAGTGTAATGCAAAGTAAAAAATAGTAAGATTTTCAATATTAATTTTATATTTTGTAAGTATTTTCAGCATATAGCAAATGGCAAAAGCAAACGAAAAATATTTTAGAAACGAAATAATACCAGAATTGGTTAATCGCTTTGAAAATATGATTAAAAACAATACTCAGTATTATTTTGATGTCAGTGAATTTGAAAACCTGATAGAATTTTATATTGAAGATAGCGACATCAAAAATGCTTCAATAGCTGTAAAATATGGCTGTGCCCAACATCCAAAATCGCCAATTTTAAAGCTTAAAAATGCACAACTATTGCTCGATAATGGATTTGTAACAGAATCGTTAGAACTTACCAAGGAACTTGAAAAAATAGAACCCTCTGAATTTGAGATTTATATATTAAAAGCAAACTGTTACTTAGAATTAGGAAAGAACCAAAAAGCAGAAGAATCTTTCAACAAAGCAATAGAAAATTATCACAGCTCGCTCGATGAAGCCTATCATGACATAGGATATATTTATATGAGTTACGAAAAAAATAATTTGGCTCTTAAATATTTAAAAAAAGCGGTTGAAAACAAACCAACAAATTATGCTGCTGTTTTTGATTACGCATATATTAATTTTTTATCCGAAAATTATACTCAAAGTATAAATTCATATAAATTTTATCTGAAAAAATATCCACTTTCTGAACAAGCTTGGAATAATTTAGGCAATGTTTATGCCACTTTGGGTAATAAAGAGTTAGCTATTGAGGCTTTTGATTATTCAATTTCGATCAACAAACAATTTCAGAACCCTTACTTAGCAAAAGCAGAAATTCTCTTCAGCAACAATGAGTTTCAGAAAGCAATTAACACCTACCAAGAGCTTTTAGAAAAAGATA
>JAIFNL010000287.1 GCA_020047755.1 Bacteroidota bacterium | reverse complement strand
GGCTTGTATGGTCATACAAGGCTCATTTGCACGTGCAAAAATCCAAAAGCAGCTTTTAGATGGCTATTTTTTTTGCCAAAAGTGCTCTGTATAACTATTTATAGCTATTTTTTTTGGCAAAACAACTCTGTATGGTCTTACATGGCTTTTGTGCACTTTGCATTAAGAAAAGCATAAAAAAGTGTAATTTCGTAGTTTTGCATCAAAATTTGAAGTTTTAGTACAAATAGATAAGTTGAAAATTAATTCTGTCCTCTTTTTTTGATAATGGACTCTAATTTATTGTTAAAAAAAGTTTTAAGGTAAAATGAATTAGAAATTAACAATCAATATTGCCAAAGTTAAGTTTATTTGTAAAATAGCCCTTCAAGGGTTTAAAACCCTTGAAGGGCTCAACTTTGGCTACATTGAATTAACAATTTAACAATTATAAACAAAAAATGTTGTATTCAATCGTAACTAATTTTGCCATAAGTGGTGAGATTCAAGATATAAAGCCTTTTGGAAAAGGTCTTATTAATAGTAGTTTTTTAGTTACTACTTCTAACTCTAGTAAGTATTTGTTGCAAAAAATAAATCACGCTATCTTTACCGATGTGGCAGGTTTGAGCCAAAATATAGAGCGAGTTACAAATCATATTCGTTCTAAATTGGTAGCCAATAAAGTTCAAAACATTGAAAAGAAAGTTCTTAGCATTGTTTATACTTCTAGCAACGAGCTTTATTATGCCGATGGCGAAGCTTATTGGCGTATGTTTCATTTTATAGAAGGCTCTGAAACTTACGACAAAATAGAAACTCCTCAGCAAGCCATTGCTACTGGAAAAGCGTTTGCCGAGTTTCAACAATTACTTTCCGATTTGAACACTCCCCCACTCAACGAGGTGCTCAAAGGTTTTCACAACACGCCCATGCGCATAGATACGTTTTTGGAAACACTCAAAAACGATGTAGCACACAGGCAACAGTCGGTGCAACACGAAATAAATTTCTTATTGGAGCGCAAAGACGAAATGAAACAAATTGTAGAACAAGGCAAAAAAGGCGAATTGCCACTTAGAGTAGTGCACCAAGATGCAAAGCTCAACAATATTTTGTTCGACAAGCAAACCAATGAGATTTTGTGCGTTATCGATTTAGATACTACCATGCCAGGCTATGTATGTTACGATTTTGGCGATGCCATGCGCACAGGAGCTTGCACCGCAAAGGAAGATGAAATGGATTTGTCGAAAGTAGATTTTGATTTTGAAGTATTTCAAAATTTTGCCAAAGGCTATATGAGTGTTGCCAAACATTTTTTGACCAACAACGAGATTCAAAGCTTGGCATTTGGAGCAAAACTATTAACTTACGAGCAAGCCGTTCGGTTCTTGAATGATTATTTGCAAGGCGACACGTATTATAAAACGGAATATCCCGAACATAATTTAGTAAGAACACGTACACAGATAAAACTTTTGCAAAAAATGGAACTTAGATATCAAGAAATGCAAGATTTTATTTTTTCATTTATTTAAAAGATAAGTAAACAACCTTATGAAACTTAACAAGTTTATATTAAAATCTTTATTTTTTCCTTTGTGTTCTTAGTGTTCTTCTTCGTGTACTTTGTGGTTAATTAGAATAAAAATAAAAACCGTTCGACCGACTTGTCGGTCTGTCGGTTAGGCTGTTAGGAAACCATCGGACAGACCGGACAAGCCGGTCGAACCGATTTTACTTAGTTTTCTTTCAGACACTATTTAAAGTATAAAACAAAAAAGTATAAAAGAATATGATACAAATAGGAAGGGCTTTATTGAGTTTAGATGTAATAGAAAAGCATTTTGTATGCGATTTGGAGCAATGCAAAGGTATTTGTTGCATCGAAGGCGATTCGGGTGCGCCACTTACCGAAGAAGAAACCGATATTTTGAAGCAAATATACCCGCAAGTAAAGCCTTACATGACGCAAGAGGGAATTGCTGCCGTAGAAGAACAGGGTCATTATGTGCTCGACATCGATGACGATTTGGTTACTCCTTTGGTAAACAACCGCGAATGTGCTTATGTGATTTATAAAGACGGCATTACGCTTTGTGCCATCGAAAAAGCGTATTTTGACCAAAAGATTGATTTCAGAAAACCTATCTCGTGTCATTTATACCCCATTAGAATAACAGAATATACTGAGCTAGATGCGGTTAATTACGACAAACAAAGCATTTGCAAACAAGCATGCGTGCTAGGAAAGAAATTGCAAGTACCTGTTTATAAATTTTTGAGAGAGCCGCTAATTCGCAAGTATGGCGAAGAATGGTACAAAGAGCTTGAAGTAGCTGTTCAATTGCTAAAAACAACTTAAAAGAATACCAACGGTGAATTATAAATAGTGTCTGAAAGAAAACTAATTAGTTGATTTATACTGTTTTTCTTAAAAAAAAATCAAATGATGTTTGTTCTTGTTTCGATTACTTACAAGCACATTCGTATCAATTAACAGTATCAAAGTTTTTTAGAATAAAAAAACTTGCTATTTTTGCAGCTTCAATTAATAAGGTTAATTTCACAATTGTATATTTATGAATAAATTACAGAATGGTTCTGATATAAGAGGCGTAGCACTAGAAGGAATTAATGGCGAAAAAGTAAATTTAACCCCCGATATAGCCAAGCAAATAGGAAATGCTTTCATTATTTGGCTTCGCGAGAAAACAAAAAGGGAGAAGAATTTAAAAATAGCCATCGGAATGGATTCGCGCTTGTCTGGACCAGCTCTGAAAAATGCACTTATAAAGGCAATTACCAAAACAGGTTGTGATATTTACGATTGTGGTTTGGCTTCCACTCCGGCTATGTTTATGACCACAATTACCGAGCCTTACCTTTGCGATGGTGCTATTATGCTTACTGCAAGTCATTTGCCTTTCAATAGAAACGGCATGAAGTTTTTTAGTCGCGAGGGTGGACTCAACTCGAGCGATATTACCCAAGTGTTGCGTTATGCGCAAAATTCTATTTTTCAAAAAGATAGCATTGTAGGAAAAATAGAGAAAATAGATTTTATGTCGATTTATTCTTCTCTTTTTACCGAAAAAATAAAACGTGAAGTAAATTCAAGTATTGACTATGAGAAACCACTCAAAGGTCTGAAAATATTGGTAGATGCCGGCAACGGTGCCGGCGGTTTTTATGCCGAACAGGTTTTGAAACCTTTGGGCGCAGATATATCAGGCAGCCAGTTTCTTACGCCCGATGGATATTTTCCCAATCACATACCCAACCCCGAAGACAAAGAAGCCATGCAATCGGTGCAAGAAGCTGTTTTGAGCAACAACGCCGATATTGGAATTATTTTTGATACCGATGTGGACAGAGCCGCCATTGTGGACAGCAAAGGCAATGCAATCAACCGCAACGAATTAATCGCTTTGAGTGCTGCCATTGTGCTACGCGAAATGCCCAATTCGTACATTGTTACCGATTCGATTACTTCCGATGGTTTGGCTTATTTTATCGAAAAAGTGCTTAATGGAAAACATCATAGATACAAGCGTGGTTACAAAAATGTAATTAACGAAGCTATTCGATTGAATGAAAATGCAATGCCTTGCGCACTTGCCATCGAAACATCGGGACATGCGGCATTGAAGGAAAACTATTTTCTCGACGATGGAGCTTATTTAGTAACCAAAATAATTATAGAAGCTGCCCGTTTGGCTTTAGAAAACAAAACGTTAGATAATTTAATAGCGCAACTTCCCAAACCCAAAGAAAGCGAGGAGTTTAGAGTTCGTATTCTCGAAAACGATTTTAGAGCTTATGGAACATCAATTATTGTTGAGCTAGAAGAGTATGCACGTTTTGTAGATGGCTGGAGTATTGTTCCCAATAACCATGAAGGCATTCGCATAGCTTGCGCAAAAGACAAAGGCGACGGCTGGTTTTTGTTGCGTTTGTCGCTACACGACCCTGTAATTCCTATTAATATCGAATCGAATATAGCAGGCGGTGTTGCAATTATTGCAATCGAATTGTTCAGTTTTTTAAAGAAATTTAAAAAAATAGAATTGCCGTAATTAAAACAATTTAACAATTTAACAATTTAACAATTTAACAATTTAACAATAGAAAACAATTTAACAATAGAAAACAATTTAACAATAGAAAACAATTTGGCACGAATAGTATCGATTGATTACGGAAAAAAAAGAGTAGGTTTGGCAGTAACCGACCCCCAACAAATTATTGCAACGGGCTTAACTACGGTAGCAAGTAAAGATATTTTTGTTTTTTTGAGCGATTATTGCAAAAAAGAAAAGGTAGAATTATTTGTAGTGGGACATGCCAAACAAATGAACAACACCGACTCTGAATCGATGCAATTCATTAAGCCCTTTGTTGTTAAATTGAAACAAACCTTAGATATTCCCGTTGAAATGTACGATGAGCGTTTTACCTCAAAAATGGCATTTCAAACCATGATAGATGGCGGACTGAAAAAAAAAGACCGACAAAACAAAGCTTTAGTTGACGAAATAAGTGCAGTTATTATTTTGCAATCCTTCTTGGAAAGCAAAAGTAAATTTTAAAAATACGTATAAATTAGTAAAAATAGCAAATTATTTGCATAAAAAGAAAGTAAAATGTCTTTAGCAATTAACATAATAGGTTCTAAAATTCTTCGCGAGAAATGCGAGAATATTGATAATAATTACCCCGATTTAGTAGCAATGGCAAAAGAAATGTTTACTGCCATGTACGACTCCAACGGAATAGGCTTGGCAGCTCCTCAAATAGGAAAAGCTATTCGCCTTTTTGTAGTGGATACAAGCCCTTTAGCCGAAGATGAGAAAAATGAAAAACTAAAAAAAGAATTGCTCGAATTTAAGCGTGTGTTTGTAAACCCTACAATAACTAGTCGATTTGGAGAATTGGTGAGCATGGAAGAAGGTTGCCTAAGCGTACCCGATATTTACGAAACGGTAAACCGCGAAGAAGGCATTATTATTGAATATTACGACGAGAATTTTGTGTTCAAAACCGAAGAGCTTCACGGAATAAAATCGCGCGTGGTGCAGCATGAGTACGACCATTTAGATGGTATCTTGTTCACTGACAAAATTGCAATTATTCGTCGTAAATTGCTAAAAAATAAATTAGTAGCTATTTCGCGAGGTAAATTCAATAGAAATTCTAAGAAAAGTAAAATTACGCAATTTTCCCCAAATTCTAATAACAAATTGTTACATTGTTAAATTGTTCAATTGTTATTTTATCACGAAAAATTGGAGAATTTACAATTTTAGCTAACTTCTTCAAAAAGTCACCATTTTTTTACATTATCAAATAGTTTTGGTTGAGGTTTTTGCAACAAATTGAGAAATAAGCAAACCTACCCTTGAGCTTTAGCCCAAAATCTTAGAGTAAGGGCTAAAGCCCAAATCTGTTGCTGATTTTTTCATGGCGGCATAAATGCCGTTGCTAATGATTTTGAGTTTATAAGCAAACCTAAAGAGTACAAACTAATTTTAATCATTTACATAATTTCTGAGTTTGTGGCTACTTTATATTAAACCATGAATGCACTTTTGAATCCTAAAAAAATAAGTTTCACATAGTTTTGTTTAGAAAAAAATAATTATATTTGCAAAAATGTAAGCACCCTTGTTAGTTATTTTTAAGCAAAACTTTTGCTATTTGTATATTTCTAAACCTTTGGCGAACAAACTCATAGAAGTTAATCTTGGTTCGCTATTTAATACAGTAGCCTTTATTGCATTTCTAATAAATAGTATTTACAAAACCATCATTCAATTTAGTTATTTTTTAATTTTTTATTATGAAACAAATAGGTACAAAAATTAGTTTAATAATAGCAATAACAGCTATCGTTATTTTCAGCATTTATAGTTACTTTAATATTATGCATTTATATCAAAATTCGCGCGACAACGAGAGTGTTTATGTAGCTGATAAAATTTTAGATTACAAAGAATTAATAAATGCTTCAAAAGAAAAAGCACTGTGGATTTCCTCTATCTACTCCGATTTATCGGCAGCAAAGCAAGCCTATAAAGCTTATCAAAGCTCTGGCAATGTTCAAACCAGCTCGTTGATAATAGAAAAAGAAGTAACAAGCATAAATCACACCATTAAAAAGAACTTAAACTTAGAAAATATACCAAAAGTACATTTCCATTTGCCTCCGGCTATTTCGTTTATTAGGTGCTGGACAACCAAACGTGGCGATGACCTTTCTACATTTAGAGCCAGCGTATTAACGATTTCAGAAACACACCAACCTATTACAACCATAGAAATAGGTCGTGGAGGCTTTGAACTTAGAGCCTTAGCTCCTGTTTTTGATGAAGCAAAGAATTACTTAGGTTCGGTAGAAACTTTATATACTCTTGAAGCTATTTTGCAAAAAATAGGTACTTCGCAAAATGAAAACTTTTCCGTTTTTATGGATACTACTTATTTAAAGATAGCTACTGAGCTTTTAGCCGAAAATGCTACCAATGTAAAAAAACAAAACCAACGCATCGGGAAACTAATTTATGTAGCTTCTTCAAATGCCAATTTAAAAAAACAGGTTATCGATGCTGATTACTTAAACTCGGCATTGGCTGATACCGTTCAAATGCAAAGTGATTCAATAGGATATTACAGTTTTCCTATAAAAGACTTTGCCGGAAATTCGGTAGGAGTGGTCGTTTTTCAATACGATAGAAGAAATAACGTAAAAAGCCTAAGCCAAAGCGTTTTCTTTAATGTTGCGTTTTCGTTGTCAATGCTCTTGGTTTTCGTTGTTATTAGTTTTCTTTTTACCCGAATTATTATAACTTCTCCTTTAATAAACAACCTAAAACAACTTAAAAAAGTGGAAGAAGGTAATTTACTGCCCGAAAAAGCAAGCAAACGAAAAGATGAGATAGGAAAACTAAGCCGCTTTACTGAAAATATGAAAGCTCGACTGATAGAAATAGTTAAAGAAATACGAGGTATTTCGGGCAACATAACCGAAAATTCAAAAAATTTTGAAGCTATATCAGAAGAAATGGTAAGCAATTCAAACGAATTAGCTGCATCGTCAGAAGAATTAGCTGCTTCGATACAAGAAATGGTGGCTTCGATAAACCAAAACAAAGAAAATGCGCTCAATACAGAGCAAGTTGTTTTAAAAACGAGCCAAATTATTTCCGATGGTTTTGTTACCATGCAAAAAACACTTTCGAGTTTTAATTTAATTACCGAAAAAGTACGAATGATTCAAGAAATTGCAGTAAAGATAGATATACTGTCTATAAATGCAGCACTCGAAGCTAAAAAAGCTGGCGACTACGGTAAAGGATTTTCTGTGGTGGCGCAAGAAATTAGACGTTTATCGGATTTCTCAAACCAATCATCGGAAGAAATTTCGGCTATAACTTCTGCAAACATTGAACTAACCAATAAATCGTCGAAGATAATGGAGGATATTTTACCTTCGATTCAAGAAATTGTAACGCAAATACAAGAAATATCCTTTGCTAGTGTAGAACAGAACTCGGCTGCCGAGCAAATAAACTCTGCCATTGACCAATTTATTGTAGTGAGCCAAAGCAATGCCAAATATTCGGACTTAATTAAAGAACTTGCCTACTACTTACAGGAATATTCGGGCAATTTGTCCAACTCCATTGCCCAATTTGTTACCGACGATACTGATTATTCTGAGTTCTCAGATAGATTATTTTTAGATATACAAAATGCAATAGATAAATATAATAATTTTAGAGGCAAAAAGGAAAAAAGTATAGACTTAGAACTTACCAAAAAACCTTTTTACGAAAAACCAAAACAAACCGTTAATCTTAATTTAAAACAACCAAGCGATAAAGATTTTGATAGTAATTGGAATTTATAAGCACCCGTGTTTATTAACCTTAGTTTATTGCAATAGTTCCTTGAAAAGGAAATTCTATTGCTCAAAACCATTAAAACAAAGCAGTAAAAATTTGAATGAAATCAAAATAGAGTTTGCTTAAAAAGTCTCAAAGCCATGAAATTTACAAGTTTACATCTATTTTTATTTAACCAAGTGCAAGGTTTTTAAGCAAATATGTTCAAAAACCTTGTGTTTGTATAATAAAGTAACCCTATACCTTAATTTTTATTCACTATATTTCATTGGTTTGTACAGAAATAATAAATATATTGCTGTTTGATGACTTTTTCAGCAGACCCTAAATATAAGAAAAACCTTATTTTTAAGTTCTTCTTCTCGTATGTTGCTATATTTCGTCATATTATAAAATCATTTTTTACCTTTTCAAAAACTCATACTCATACACCTTTGGCGTTATTTTGTCTGCCAATATGCTAAGCTTATTTCTTAATTCGGCAATAAGCTCTGTGTATTTATTGTCGGTACTTTTTGCGTTCATGCGACCTTTGCTGTTGCGACCCTGAAAAAATTCCCTAATATCGTAAAG
>JAIFNL010000119.1 GCA_020047755.1 Bacteroidota bacterium | reverse complement strand
AACAATTTGTTTGGCTGATTGAGTGGTGTTTTCCATCCAAAAACGATGGTAATTGAACTTGCATTCATCGGAATAAAAACCGTCGGCACTGAAAACGACATCAATGAAGCCAGATTTTGAAATTTCGGCGAAAAAATTTGCCGAAACTCCCATGTCGCTAAACGGAAATGCAAAAACACCATAATTTAGCTTGTATTTATTGCGTATAATGTTCACACTTTCAATGGTTTGCCGTATTTGTTCGGTTTTTGATATTTCTTTATAGAGTTGATGGTTTATACTGTGTGCACCAATCGAAAATCCTTTGTCGATTAATTCAATTACCTGATTATCTTCTAAATATGGTTTGTTCTTTTCTAAATATTCCGAGAAATTTAATCCTACATAATTAGCTAGCTCGTCAATTAATGGAGTATGCTCAAATTTAAGCGAACGTAAGTTTTGTTCTATTTCAAAAAAAGAGATTCCGTATTTTTCAAACAATTTTTTTATTTCTTGGAAGTTAATATTTTTGGTATTTTGGCAGCAAAATTCAATCAATAAACTTACTTTGTTTCTAAAAAAGAGCGTTTTATTGTTCAAAAAATCAGTTGTTAAGAAAAAAGTTGCCGGAATTCCTTTTTGTTGCAAAATGGGTGCTACAATTTCGTACATTTCTTTCATTCCATCGTCAAAAGTGAGCAAAAGTGCATTTTGCGGCAGTTTTTTTTGTTCTTTTTTGTTTTTTAATAAATCGGCTAATGTTATAATATTGTAATGTTTTTGAAAAAAATCCAAATCTCTTTTAAATTCATTTACAGTTCGATAGCGATACAAATTTGCAATAAGTTCATTTCTATTGTCGCTTACTATGTGATAAAATGGTATGGTTAGTTCTATTTTCGATATTTTTTGCAAAAACGGAAACCGGATAAAACTCAAACTTGTTTCGATTGTATTGTGAATTAGATTTTTCATTTTCTGAACTATTTTTCAGGTAGCAACTATTTAGAATTTAGGTAATTCGCTTTCATTTTGTTATTATTGAGCCATTTTAAGGCTTCTTTTTCGCTTAAAACCGAAAGCTTTGTTTGGTTCACAAAATCAATAACTTGCTGTGCATTTGTTTTTGAATACTCCCGAAGAATCCAACCAATTGCTTTGCGAATAAAAAACTCTTTTGAATCTTTTAAAGCAGTTATATAACTGAAAAGCAAGGCAGTATCGGTGTTTTTTTTGTATTTGAGCTGAAATAAAAGTGCCGAACGTTGAAGCCAAATATTTCCCGAAGCCATCCATTTATGGGTTGTAGGAATTGTTTTTTCGGGAAATTTCTTAAAATATTCTCCTGCCAGCTTTGCAGCTATTAAATCGACAGTATCCCACCACGATTTCTCAACTATCATGTATTCAATTACTTGTAAGTCTTCTTCTCTAAATTTTGTTGCTTGCTTTTCGAGCAAATCGAGTGCAAAATATTGAAAGTCGCGTTGTGGTTTTTGCCAAAGTAATTTTATTAATTCTAATAAATTTTCTTGTTTTGGTTTTCCGTTTTCTTTCAAAAAAGTTTTTGAAATTTCGCGCCTTTTTTCTGATTTTAGTCCAAAATAAGCAAACATATTGCGCATATACGCCGATTGCGAAAGGGCATATTCTGTATTTTGAAACTTTTTGTATTCTAGTTCGAGTTTATTAATGTAATTTTCCATTTGGGTTTTATTTTTTTCAAATCTAACAAAAAAAGCTATTTCTTTTTTTTACGAAATAGCTTTTATTTCAAAATACCTTATTATTTTAATTGCTTTTAAATCTATAATTTGCTTGTCCGCTTTTTACCAAAATCTAAGATAAAAGTTAAATTTGGAATTTTTAAAACATCTGCACCATAACTTTCCACAAGCGTTTTCAATTCCAAAACACGTTCTATTTTCAAATTTGCAACTCGTGCAGTAATTTCAATATCAAATCCTTCCAATAACATTACACAACCAATACGAGCCGAAGCCATTTGAATTCCTTCTTGTCGTCCCTTATCAATTAGAAAATCTGCTATTGTTTTCATATCTTTTTTTTCTAAATTCAGAACTTTTTTAAGTATTAAAGTTCCATTTCCAAAACATTGGCACCATATTTTTCCACGAGCTTTTTCAATTCCAAAACACGTTCTATTTTTAAATTCATAACTCGTGCAATCATTTGAATATCAAAATTTTCCAACAACATAATACACGCCGAACGAAAAGCCGTTTTTTCATGTCCAATTTGGATACCTTCTTGTCGTCCTTCTTGTCGTCCTTCTTGCCATCCTTCTTGTCTTCCTTCTTGCCATCCTTCTTGTCTTCCTTCTTGTCTTCCTTTGTCAATTAGAACATCTGCTATTGTTTTCATATCTTTTTCTGAATTTGGGAGTTTTCTGATTTTTTCTGTTAATTCAACGTATTGTTCGGCTGAATTAGTATGAAACAGATAATAATATAAAGATTGAATTACTTGATTGTCTGTTATTTGTTCCGAAAGATATACTTTCTCAAAAATTTTATCTATATTTTCAATCAATGCAAATTTATCAAAAATATTTTTCATAAGCAAGAAACTTGTCTGCAAAATTATCGAATGGTATTTTTCGAGTATTTCGGTTTGAGTTGCTGCGTGTAAATCTTGCAATAAATAGCTGAAATGGGGAATAAATTCGTGCAATTCGCTATCTATTTTACCAAAATTAGCATAAAAAGAGTTTAGTTTCCACTGCTTTCTGCCGTGGTAAATTACAATGGGCAAAACAACAGTTAGTTGTCTTTTTTTGTCCTTTCTCTCTGTTTCCCAAATATTTAGCATATAGCGCAATAGCTGTAAATAAATATTTTTGTCTTGAAAGGTTTTGTGCTCGAAAAGGAATGCTATTTTGATTTTTTGCTTCGAATAGGTACAATTATAAACAATATCGGCAAAACTTTCTTGCAGTGTTTCATCAATGTATGAATTTGAGTCAATTTCAAAATCATCAAAAACCAGTTTATCAACTAGTTGTTTTGGTAAAAAATCATTGATAAAAGATTGAGCTTCTTGTTTTCTCGAAAATATTTCCTTAAAAAATTTATCGTGCGGATTGTTCTGTTTTTCTATCATTTTCCAACTAAAACGGATTTTTGATTCAAAAGAAAAAGGCTATTCAATTTTTTTATTGTTTGAATAGCCTTTATTTTTTATTTACGACAATGAATTTATATAACTCATTGAAATTCAATTGTTAATCTCTTCCTGTAAAGTATGATAATAAGCGTAAAATTTCTAAATAAAGCCACACCAAAGTAACCATTAAGCCAAATGCGCCGTACCATTCGTAGTGTTTTGGCAAGCCTTGTGCCGAACCTTTTTCGATAAAATCGAAATCTAACACTAAGTTCAATGCTGCTACTACTATGATTACCAAACTAATACCAATACTCAAAAGTCCACCGCCAAAAAATGCTGAAGTGTCGGCTCCAAACAAACCCATAACCATAGTAATGAGGTAAAATACTGCTATTCCGCCGGTTGCAGCGATTACACCCGATTTGAATTTTTCTGTAACTTTAACTAAACCAGAGCGATACGAAAAAAGCATCACAAACAAAATAGAAAAAGTTAAAAGTATAGCTTTCGGAACAATTCCTTCAAAAAGATTAGCGTAAATGCCTGAAAATGTGCCTAAAAACAAGCCTTCAAATGTAGCGTAAAGCGGTGCCGACCAAGCCGACCAATCGGGTTTGAAAATGGTAACCAACGCAAAAATAAATCCACCGCCTAAACCAATCCACATAAAAGTAGCCGAAGCTGCTGACCAGGCATAAGCTCCTGAAATTAATAAGATTATGGTTAAAATTCCTATTTTGTTAATTGCACCGCTTACCGACATTGTGCCTTCTTCAGTGTGCGTATAAGTAGCATTTTTAAAAATTCTTTCGCCCAAAACTGGGTTCGATGATTGTCCTATTTTCATAATTTTCTCCTTTTTTATTTTGATTTAATTATTTTCATGTTATTCTAAAAATTAATGAATGTATTCATTTTTTTTAGATTTTTCAAAAATATGTTTTTTTTTGAACGAAAACAAATTTTTAATTTTGTTTTCACTTTTTTTAATAAAAAAAACGGTAAGAAATGCTTTTCTCTTATCGTTTTAGTTAAATTTTGAAAATTAGAATCAGATAATCAAAAACTTATACCATAATAATGGGTTTTCTATTTTCTTGAAGTTCCAAAATTGCTCTTTCAAGAATTTCATCTTCTGTAAGGTTGTTTCAATCAAAAGCCGCTTCAATATCGGCGGGTACACCATCTTCGGCATAATTATTTCCGTTTAAATCAAGCAATTGGCTAATGCTGAAACGATATCTCCAATCGTTTAGAGCCTTATAGTTAGATGAAATCAAACTTAGATGTTATTTAAATTTTTCTTGTAATTTTTAGTTTGGAACCTAAATAAAAGTAAATATCGAAATATCTACAAAGATAAGTATTTATTTCTAAAAAAAAAGAAAAATTAGAATTTTAACATTTCCAAAAGTATCGATTCTATTCGTTTTTTTTTTTGAAAAAATCATTTTCGTTGAATTAAATGATAAAATAGCACTCGCTTTTATTTTTTTTTAGATTGTAATAGATTTTGTTTCGATTGAAAGTGTTTTTTCTTAAAAAAACTATATCTTTACGCAACTAAATTTTTAAATAAAAAACCAAACCAAAAACTTACTTTGAGCTAAAAATGAAATATTTTAACTTGAAATTCGGTAAAACCAGAACCATTTTTAGCATTATTTTTATGAAATAAAAAAGCTTTTGTATTGAATTTTTACTCTAAAAGAATCATACTTAAGCGTAATTTATTCATTTTTTTTGAAAAAAGTAAATGTTGCTCCTTTTTCAAAAATAAAACGTATATGAAAATGAAAAAAAACATTACACTGAGTATGCTTATGCTACTCTTTTTATCGCAAAGCCTTTGGGCACAGCTCGATGTAAAATATCAAAAACCCGACAAAAGTATCTTGGAGTTAGCCGATGCGCCCATGACTCCTACCGTGCGAATCAATAGCGCAGGAACGTACATTATTCTGCTCGACCGAGAACGGTTCAAAACCCTTGCCGAGCTTTCTGAAACCGAACTTAAATTGGGCGGTTTGAGAATTAATCCGGTAACAAATATTGGAAGCAGAGTAAACTACAATACTTCTATTTCAGTTCAAAAAGTAGGTGATAAAAAGTCCGTAAAAGTTTCGGGATTGCCCGAAAATGCTAAGCTTGCTAACATTAGCTTTTCGCCAAGCGAAGAATTTGTAGCTTTTACAAATACAACCCAAAATGGAGTAGAACTTTGGGTTTTGGACATCAAAAATGCTTCTGCCAAAAAATTAACTGCCGACAATTTGAATGCCAACATGGGCACGCCTTTTACTTGGTTCAGAAACAGCAACGAACTGCTGGTTCAAGTATTACCAACCGACCGCAAAGAATTGATTAACAAGCGCGAAGCAATTCCCGATGGACCTGTTATTTCAGAAAACACTGGCGAGAAAGCTCAAAACCGAACGTACCAAGATTTGCTAAAAGACAAAGCCGATGAATTTAATTTTGAGCAACTTACACGTTCAGAACTTTACAAAGTAAACCTTAACGGCGAAAAAACACTTTGGAAAGAGGCTGCCATTTACGATGGAGTTTATTTTTCGCCCGATGGCAATTTTGTGATGGTTTCTACCATTAATCGACCTTACTCATACATAGTTGAATATGACCGTTTTCCATTTTCGACCATTATTTACGACAAAGACGCTCGTGAAGTTAAAAAAGTATTGGAAGTGCCTCTAAATGAGGTTATGCCAAAAGGTTTTATGGCTACACGCGAGGGCAAACGCAACTTGCAGTGGCGTGCCGACAAGCCCGCAACCATTATTTGGACAGAAGCACTCGACAAAGGCGACCCTGCAATAGAGGTGGAATATCGCGATGAGGTTTTTCAACTCGAAGCGCCTTTCACTGGCGAAGCCAAAAGTTTGATTAAAACGAAATACCGTTTTAGCGGAATTACTTGGGCAAAAGATAATTACGCTATCGCCAACTCTTACTGGTGGAATACACGCATGCAACGCGCCGAATCATTCAATCCATTGAACAACAAAGAAGTACCTGTTTTAATTAATGAGCGCAATTACCAAGACCGATACAGCGACCCTGGAAATTTTGTAACTACAAAAAATGAATACGGACGTTACGTTTTAGAACTCGATGGCGATTTTGCTTACTTAGAAGGAGATGGCTATTCCGAAAAAGGCATGAATCCGTTTATTGACAAAGTGAACCTCAAAACAGGAAAGAAAACAAGACTTTGGCAAGCCGAAAACCTTACCGAACTCGAACAAATTTCTTTCACAATTAATTTGAAAGAAGGAACTATTTTGACTGTAATTGAAGCTCCTACACGTTTTCCAAACTATTACATTCGCAACATCAAAACCAAAAAAGCTCCTCAGCAAATTACTTTTATCGAAAATCCATTTTCGAGTCTGCAAGGTGTTCATAAAGAAGTAATTAAATACAAACGTACCGACGGTTTAGAACTTTCGGCAACTTTATATTTGCCTGCCGGATACAACAAAAAAGACAAGCTTCCTTTGCTCATTTGGGCTTATCCTCAAGAGTTTAAAGACAAAAACAGCGCGGCACAAGTAACAGCTTCGCCGCTCGAATTTACTTATCCTTATTATGGCTCGTTTGTTTTCTGGGTTACAAAGGGTTACGCAATCCTCGACGATGCCGCGTTTCCTATTGTAGGTGAAGGCGAAAACGAACCCAACGACTCTTTCATGGAGCAGCTTGTTGCCAACGCCGAAGCCGCCATCAATGCGGTTGATAAAATGGGTTACGTGGACAAAAATCGTGTTGCCGTTGGTGGACACTCTTATGGTGCTTTTATGACAGCTAACTTGCTTACTCACAGTAATTTATTTGCTGCCGGAATTGCCCGAAGCGGTGCTTACAATCGCACGCTAACGCCTTTTGGTTTCCAGTCCGAAGAGCGTTCATACTGGGACGTTCCGCAGATTTACAATTCCATGTCGCCTTTTATGAATGCCGACAAAATGAAAACGCCTTTGCTGCTTATTCATGGGCAAGATGACAACAATGCCGGAACTTACACCATGCAAAGCGAGCGATATTTCAATGCTTTGAAGGGACTTGGTGCAACCACTCGCTTGGTGCTTTTGCCAAAAGAAAGCCACGGCTACGTAGCAAAAGAGTCTATTTTGCATTTACTTTGGGAACAAGACCAATGGCTTGAAAAGTATGTGAAAAATAAATAATTTTCGGAGTTAAATCTAATAAAATCAGTTTGTTAAAATGTTGGCGTGAGGATTCTTTAATTTTCGTGCCAACATTTTTAGTTTTTAGCTATTTGGTTTGAAATTTTAAGGAAAAATAAATACTTAAATTATCCGATAAATTAAAATTTATGCCTAACTTTGCATTTAAGTAGTAAACCAAAATTAATTGTATATTTTTTTGCCAAGTGCTTAGAAATAAGTAAATAGCAAAACTTTTGCTCAAAAATAAAAAAGCACTGGTGCTTATTTGATTTTTGAAACTATAATAAAAGTTCCTAATCAGGGATTTTATAACTAAATATAAAACAGAATTTTTTTATGAATAAGCAATTAAATAAATTAATCGTTTTTGCTTTCTTTTTGGTATTTTTAGGTGCATGTACCACAGCCGAACAAACGTTTATTGAGGTAAAATCGCCTTCAAACAACATTTCGGTCGAGTTTTTTTTAAAAAGTGATGGTTCGCCCAATTATCTTGTAAAGTATAAAGACAAACTTGTAATTGATACTTCGGCTTTGGGGTTTGAACTAAAAGACCAACCTGCTTTAAATGACAGTTTTAGAATAATTAGAGCCGACAAAAATTCGGTGAATGAGCAATGGGAATTGCCTTGGGGCGAACAGCGAATTGTGAAAAATAATTACAATGAAGTGGTTGTGAAATTAAAAGAAAGAAAAAGAAAACGCACAATGTCTATTTATTTCAAAGCTTACGATGATGGAATTGCTTTTCGCTACGAAATTCATGAACAAAAAGGCGTTGATTCATTGATTATTTTAAATGAAAACACACAATTTAAACTAACCGAAGACCCGACTTGCTGGTGGATTCCTGCAAATTGGCAAAGTTACGAGCATCTATACAATACCACAAAATTTTCTGAAATTGATGCGCTTTCCAAAAAAGAAGGACACGGCTTGGGACATTCACAAATTCCTTATAATGCGGTACATACGCCCTTTACGATGCGCAATGCCGATGGCTTGCATTTGAGTTTTCACGAGGCGGCACTTTTAAACTATGCTTCTATGACTCTTAAAATAGACCCCAAGAACCTTTCTATGACAAGCCAACTTGTTGGTTCAGAACGTTTAGGATATGCAGTTAAGCGAGCTTTGCCTTTCAAAACACCATGGCGAAGCATTCAAATAACCGAAAAGGCAAAAGATTTAATTGCATCAAATTTAATTCTTAATTTGAACGAACCGAACAAACTGGGAGATGTAAGCTATTTTAAACCAATGAAATACGTAGGAATTTGGTGGGAAATGCACGTTGGTAAATCTTCGTGGGATATGGCAAGCAAAAAACATGGTGCAACTACTAAAAATGCAAAATACTACATCGACTTTGCAGCCAAAAACAATATAAAAGGTTTATTAGTAGAAGGTTGGAATACTGGCTGGGAAGTTTGGGGCAGAGAAGACCGCGAAGGCGTTTTTGACTTTGTAACTCCCTATCCCGATTACGATATAAAAGAAGTAGTTCGGTATGCAAAAGAAAAGGGAATAGAAATAATTATGCACCACGAAACTTCTGCTGCACCTCGTACTTACGAAAAACAGCTCGATACTGCCTATAAATTCATGCAAAGTCTTGATATACATTCTGTTAAAACAGGATATGTAGGTAAAATAATTCCGAAAGGTGAATTTCATCACGGACAATGGATGATAAATCACTACCAAAAAGTTTTTGAAACAGCAGCAAACTACAAAATAGCAGTAGATGTGCACGAACCAATAAAAGAAACTGGTTTGCGCCGCACGTATCCAAATGCCATTTCGCGCGAAGCCTTGCGTGGGCAGGAATTTAACGCATGGGCTGCCGACGGTGGAAATCCGCCCGAGCATATTTCGATTATTGCATTCACTACCATGCTTGGTGGTCCAATTGATTTTACACCCGGCGTTTTCAAATTCAAAGTGAGCGATAAAAATCAGATTAACACCACTTTAGCTCAACAGTTGGCGTTGTAT
Source organism: Bacteroidota bacterium (assembly GCA_020047755.1). Taxonomy (GTDB): domain Bacteria; phylum Bacteroidota; class Bacteroidia; order Bacteroidales; family JAIFNL01; genus JAIFNL01. Next base: position 24,422 of record JAIFNL010000119.1, on the reverse strand, counting down.
GTAGTCATTTATAGCCCAATACAAATGGCGTGCGATTTGCCTGAAAATTACGAAGGAAAACCGGCTTTTCAGTTCATTCGCGATGTAGGAGTTGATTGGGAGCAAACAAAAGTTTTAGATGGCGAAGTAGGTGATTTTGTGTGCATTGCACGTCAAGAGCGAGAAACGAAAAACTGGTTTTTAGGTTGCGTAACCGATGAAGAAAGTCGGTATATTACTATCAATTTTGACTTTTTGGAAAAAGGTAAAAAATACGAAGCTATTATTTATTCCGATGCTAAAGATTCGCAATGGAAAGAAAATCCTACCGCAATTAATATTGAGAAAATGGAAATCACAAGCGATATGGAAAAACGTTTCGAATTAGCCGAAGGCGGTGGTTTGGCTATTAGTCTTATGTTAAAAAAATAATAGTTTTAGTATAATTCATACTTAATTAGTTATATTTATTTTTGTAAAAAAAACTCTGCGGAACTCTGCGTTTTACTCAGCGAAACTCGGGGAGAAAATTTTATTTTGATTAATATAAACTAAATTCAAAGAATTTCTTACATTAAATTAAATCAAAACAGATTTATGGTAATAAAAGCATATCAAATAGCAGATGGAATTGACTTAAAGCAATTTAAAAGTAATTATGAGGGTAAATTGCACTCTTATTCTACTTCCGATGCTTACTATACCAATGAAAATGACCGTTATTTATATGTTTTATCTTATGGCGTAGTTGTTTTTTGCGGTTACGATGAGTTAAAAATTTCGGAACACATCGAGTTTTTATTGTCTTATTGCAACAATCCATTAAAAGAAAAGCTTTCAGAAGATTTTATTATACAAAAAACCAGCGAAAAGGATAAATTTGAGCACAATGAGGCGCATTTGTCGATAATTAACGATGAGGTAATTAAAATAATTTTGCTCAATATTGGTCAGTCCGTAGCACTCGATTATTTTTTGAATCAAGCTATTCAAATGCTCGATGAAACAAATAATTACACCAAAATGTTGGAAAGAAAAGGTCGTTTGATGATTACAAATCAAACTTTGCTGAAGTTTATTGGCAAAACCTTAATTGTAAAAAACAATATCGTGGAGCAGCTTTATGTATTTGAGCAGCCCGAAGCCGCTTGGAATGATGAGTATTTGAGCAAAGTAGATAATGGATTGTCTCAAATTTTCGACATCAAAAACCGCTTCAGAAGTGTAGATTATAATTTGAGAATTATAAACGAAAACTTAGATTTATTTAAGGATTTGATGCAACACAAGCGCAGCAATTTGCTCGAAATTATCATAATTTTGCTTATTTTGGTGGAGATTATAAATATGTTTTTTGAAAAATTAGTATAAAAAAATAGAATAAAATATGCCTCGTTTTATAAAAGCCAATAAAGAAGAAGTAGGAATGTCGCCCGATGCCTTTATTTTTAGAGGCACAAAAAAAACCGATAAAATTAGCCTCAAAATAATGGATTATGATGAAATTAACCTATTTGAAGGCAAAATAGATAATATAAAACAGGCGGTTAAATACGACAAAACTTCTACTACTTCGTGGCTCAATGTTGATGGCTTGCACGATTCTGAATTGATGAAAAACATTTCGGAACAGTTTTCTCTCAGCCCTTTAATTCTTTCCGATGTAATGAATCCTCACAACAGACCTAAAATTTATGAATACGATAACTGTATTTATATCTCCATTAGAATGTTGCATTACAACGAGTTGACTGAATTGAACCATTCCGAATTTTTAGCGTTTATTATTAAAAAGAACATTTTATTATCTTTTCAAGAAACACAAGGCTCTGTTTTTGAGCCTATTAGAGATAGAATTCGCCGGCGAAGAAAAAAAATCAGCTCTTCCGGCACCGATTATTTGGCGGTAGCAATTATTGATGCTGTGTTTGAAAATTACAATTATATTATAAGTCGTGTAGGCGAAAAAATAGAAGCACTCGACGAAAAATTGATTGATAATATGCAATCGTCTATAATTGAAGAAATTAACTATTTCAAACGTGAAATTATTTTCTTGCAAAAAATTATAAAGCCCTGCTTTGAGGTTGTTTTGAATTTAGAAAAACTCGATTCCGATTTGATAAACAATAACTTATGGGTACATATTAAAGACCTGAAAGAGAGCATTCAACATGCCAACGAGTCGCTTGAAAGTTATAGAGCCATTCTTTCTGACCAACTTAATGTGTATCATACCAATGTGAGCAGTAAGCTAAATGACACCATGAAATTGCTAACTGTTTTTTCTGTTTTTTTTATCCCGCTTACCTTTATTGTGGGTGTTTATGGAACTAATTTTAAGTATATTCCCGAAACAAATTTTGAATATGGTTACTTTTTTTTATGGGGCGTGATGCTTTTAATTTCAGCCGTTATGGTTTATTTTTTTAGAAAGAACAAATGGTTTTGATATTTTTTTGAAATATTAATTTCTGAAAATCAATTAATTAACACCAATTTTTGAAACTTATTTTTTTACTTGTTGTTAAAAATCCGTTAGAATATTTAATTTTGAGGCGTTTTCTAAACTTTTAGTTTTCATAAAAAAGGAAATTAAAAACAAACGCAATTCAAATTTATTTATAAATTGCATTATTTACAATTATCAACAAATGACACAGTTAGAAACTTATTTTCAAAAATTCAGAGAGAATATTATTGGAATTGATGCTACTTTTTTATCACCTTTTGGCGAGAAACAAATAATTTATGCCGATTGGATTGCAAGCGGCAGACTTTATGCTCCGATTGAGGATAAAATTAAAAATGTATTTGGTCCTTATGTGGCAAATACGCATTCCGAAGCAAGCGAAACGGGTACAATTATGACTCACGCGTATCATTTATCGCAAAAAATCATTAAAAAACACGTAAATGCTTCTTGCAATGATGTTTTGATTGCTACTGGCAACGGAATGACGGGTGCAGTGAGCAAATTTCAACGAATTATTGGTTTGAAAGTGCCCGAACGCATCTTCGATTACTATCCAAGCATCAATTTGGAGGAGAAAGACCGTCCTGTGGTGTTTGTAACCCACATGGAGCACCATTCTAACCATACTTCGTGGAATGAAACCATAGCCGATGTGGTTATTTTGGAGCCTGACGACAACATGCAGGTTTGTTATACCAAATTCAGAGAAACTATTAAGCAATATGCTGATAGAAAGCTAATTATAGGTGCTTTTTCGGCATGTTCAAATGTTACAGGCATTCAGCCCGATTATCATCAATTGGCGCGAATTGTGCACGAGCATGGAGGCTATTGTTTTGTCGATTTTGCTGCTTCTGCGCCTTATGTACCAATAAATATGCACCCTGCCGACCCAATGGAAAGCCTCGATGCTATTTTCTTTTCACCTCATAAATTTTTAGGAGGTCCGGGAAGTTCGGGCGTTTTGATTTTTAATAAATCGCTGTATAAGAACAAAATACCCGACCACCCTGGAGGCGGAACTGTGCGTTGGACAAATCGCTGGAACGAACGCTCGTACATTGACGACATAGAAACGCGTGAAGATGGCGGAACACCGGGTTTTTTACAAGCCATTAGAATTGCTTTGGCGATAGAATTGAAAGAACAAATGGGTTGTGAAAATATACACAAGCGTGAAAATGAGCTTATTGAAATAGCTTTTACCGAACTTAAAAAATTTAAAAAACTGCATATTTTAGCAGAGGAACATACAAATAGAATTGGTGTTTTTTCGTTTTTTATCGAAGGTATTCATCATAATTTGGTAGTGAAATTGCTCAACGATTATTTTGGCATTCAGGTACGTGGAGGTTGCTCTTGTGCAGGCACTTACGGTCATTTTTTGCTCAATGTAGATTTGTTCAAATCCAAAAGTATTTCGAGTAAAATAGAAAGCGGAGATTTGACCTTAAAACCGGGTTGGGTACGCCTTTCGTTGCACCCAACAATGACCAATGACGAACTTTATTTTATTCTCGATGCTATCAAGCAAGTGATTGATAATGTTGATGTTTGGAAAGAAGATTATTATTTTGACAAGAATTTGGGTGAATTTTTTCATAAAACTTATGCAAAGAAAACATGCGAAGATTTTAAAGAATGGTTTAAACTTTAGATTTTAAATATATAGGTTTGGCAACTTTTATGAAGTTGTCAAACCTATTGATTTTTAATAAATTAGCTTTTATAATACAGCCAGAAAAACATCAATCTTAGGCAACAATGCTCTTAAACTCATTAAGTTAGTTAGCTTTATTTTGCCCACCACGTAGTTAAATTCTTTGCTCGAATATCTTTCAGAAATGCTTTCAAACTCAAAGTGGCTGAAATCTACAACATTAGCATACCTTAAATAGATTTTAATTTCGGTGTTTGTTGTGAATTGCAAGTTCGAATCTCTGTTTATTTTTTTATATTCGTATTTGTAATTGTGCGTTCGAGCTGTAATATCCGACAAAACGGCTGAACTTGTAGGAAATGCACCGGCTCCTCTGCCAAACATAAATTGTTTGTCATAATATTTTCCTTCTATTACAACGCCATTGAACTCATTTTCAACGTTATAAATATATTCTTCAGGGCTAACAAGCTTGGGAAGTACAAAAAGGGTAACATGTTTATTATCAAGCTTTAAAGTTTGTGCTACAAGTTTGATTTTGAACCCTTTTTCGCGAGCGTATTTTATGTCGCTTGCCGAAATGTTTGATATTCCGTAGTTTAAAACCTCTTCGGGTTTGATAATAGTACCAAAACCGTGTGCCGTAATGATGCACAATTTATAAAGAGAGTCATAGCCTTCCACATCAAACACCGGATTACTTTCTGCAAAACCTAAATCTTGTGCTTGTTTGAGAGCAACGTGGTAATCCATATTTTCGTTGAAAATTTTGGACAAAATATAATTTGATGAGCCATTTAATATTCCGGTTATGGCTTGAAGTAAATCATTGTCGTAATATTCTTCTAAGTTTCTGATTATAGGAATACTACCGCAAGCAGAAGCATCGTAAAGCAAAGCTACGTTGTGTTTCTTTTGCAGCTCTATTAATTCCGGTAAGTGTTTGGCTATCATATTTTTATTACCAGAAACTACACTTTTCCCTTTTTTTAAGGCAGTTGTTACTATTTCGTAGGCATCTTCGGCATTATCTATTAATTCTACTACTAAGTTTATTTCTTCATTATCAAGTATTTCATTAGAATTGGTCGTGAAATATTCCGGCGAAATAGTTCTTTTTTTGTCTTTTTGTTTGATGCAGATTTTTACAATTTCGGCATTTTCGAATTGAGTTTCTTTTAATACTTGAAAAAGCCCTTCACCTACAACTCCAAAACCAAAAAGTCCAATAGTTTGTTTGTTTTTCATGCTTAGATTTATTATTATTTTTTTAGTATTTTATGTTTAAGATTCTAAAAATTAATTTACAAATTCAGAAAAAATTAAATTTCTATGCTTTTTTTTTGTTGCATAAAAATTTGAGATAATAGTTTGAATTTTTTCGTATTCAATTAAAAAACCATCATGACCAAAATCGGATTCAATCATGTGTAATTCAGAGCCTTTTATGTATTTGTGCATTGTTTTTTGTTCGTCGGGCAAAAACAAAATATCGCTGTCGATGCCAATTATGAGAGTTCGTGCAGTAATGAGCGAAAGAGCGTTTTCTATTCCTCCTCTATTTCGTCCAACATTATGACTATCAAGTGCTTTTGATATTGTATAGTACGAATAAGCATTGAAGCGATTTACTAATTTTTCGCCTTGATATTGTTGGTACGAGCTAGCTCGGTAGTTGCTCGTTTTGTTGTCGTCTTTTTCAGCTTGAGTTGTATTGTAAGCTTTTGAATTTCTGTAACTTAAAAGTGCGATAGAGCGAGCAGCTTTCAATCCTTTTTGTCCGCCATCTGGTCGGTCTTCAAAAAAAGTAGCATCGGCTTCTATTGCCAAGCGTTGTGATTCGCTAATGGCAACTCCCCAAGGCGAAAATTTGGCATTAGTTGCTACAAGTATCAAATTTTCAATTACTTCGGGTTTCATAATTGCCCATTCGATGGATTGATGCCCTCCAACCGAACCACCTATAACTGTATGAATTTTAGTTATTTGTAATTCTTTGCGCAAAAGCTCATGAGCATTTACCAGGTCGCGCGTGCTTATTTGTGGAAAATCGCGATAATAGCCTTTTCCGGTTAATGGGTTGATTGACAAAGGACCAGTACTTCCGTAGCACGAGCCTAAAATATTGGCGCAAACAATGAAATATTTTTCAACATCGAAGAGTTTATTTTCACCTACTAAGCCGTCCCACCAATCAAGTGCATCAGAGTTGGCGGTAAATGCGTGGCAAATCCAAATTACATTTGTTTTCTTTGTATTTAGTTGTCCGTAAGTATGATAAGCTATTTGAATTTCGGGCAAACTGCTTCCATTTTCCAATTGAAATTCTTTATTGTATCTGAAAAAGTTCATATTTTCAAATTTTTTTGAGTTACGATTTGGCAACTTTTTTAGAGTTGCCAAATCAAATAAAAAAGAAGTATTTTTTTTGCAAAATGAATAATTAAATATTCCTCAGAGCTTGTTCTAAATCGGCTTTTATGTCATCAATATGCTCAATACCAACGGAAAGGCGAAGTAGAGTAGGAGTGATACCGGCAGCGGCTTGAGCCTCTTCGCTTAGTTGCTGATGTGTAGTTGCCGATGGCTGAATAATTAATGTTTTGGCATCGCCCACATTGGCTAAATGGCTTATAAGTTTCAGATTATCAACTAATTTTACAGTTTCTTCTTTCGAGCCTTTAACTTCAAATGAAAGTACTCCGCCAAAACCACGTTTCAGATATTTTTTAGCTGTTGCGTGGTTTGGACTGCTTTCGAGTCCAGGGTAGTTTACGCTTTTTATTTTTGGGTGTTTTTCTAACCATTGAGCAAGTGCAAGTGCATTTTCAACCGTGCGCTCCACTCTGAGCGAGAGCGTTTCGAGTCCTTGAATGAGCAAAAACGAGTTGAAAGGACTAATTGCAGGACCAAAATCACGCAAACCTTCTACTCTTGCTCTAATAATGAACGAAATTTCTTTAAAAGTGTCCCAAAATACCAAACCATGGTAACCTTCTGAGGCTTCAGAGAACTGTTTGAACTTTCCATTGCCCCAATTGTAGTTTCCACCGTCAATTATTACGCCGCCAATGCTTGTTCCGTGTCCGCCAATCCATTTTGTGGCTGACTCAACTACAATATTTGCTCCGTGCTCAAGTGGTCTAAACAAATAGCCGCCTGCGCCAAATGTATTGTCCACTATCAAAGGCAGGTCGAATTCTTTGGCAAGTGCTGCAATTTGTTCAAAATCAGGAACAATAAAGCTTGGATTTCCAATAGTTTCTAGGTAAATGGCTTTGGTTTTCTCGTCGATTAATTTTCTGAAATCATTGGCATTTAGCGATTTAGAGAAACGAGCATCGACTCCTAAATTTTTGAAACTTACCTTGAATTGATTGTACGAACCACCATATAAATAAGGCGAACTTACAAAATTATCGCCAACGGTGAGGATATTGTTTAGAGCAATAAATTGCGCTGCATGTCCCGAAGACACTGCTAAAGCGGCAGCTCCGCCTTCGAGTGCGGCTATGCGTTGCTCAAAAACGTCGGTGGTTGGGTTCATTAAGCGAGTATAAATATTGCCAAATTCTTTCAGTGCAAACAAATTAGCTCCGTGAGTAGAGTTTTTGAATACGTAAGAGCTTGTTTGATAGAGAGGTACAGCACGCGATAAGGTATCTGAATCGGGAGTGTGTCCTGCATGAATTTGTAATGTTTCGAATTTATAGTTTGTTGCTGACATAATTTTTTTGTTTTTTAATAATGAATAAAATTGTATTTTTTTTGTTAATAAGTTGTTGCAAATCAAATACATATATTTTTAACAAATGGGTATTTTTAGCCCAAGTAGTTTTGTTGTATTTTTTTTTCGCAAGTTAAAATTTGAAATTTTCTTGGATTATTTTTTTAGCGCAAGCTGCGCATATATACGTGGTACAAATGCAATTTCAAAGAGTTGAAATACACACGTACAAAAAAGCAAGCACAAAGTGCCTTTGAAAAATTTACTGTTTGCATGATAATTTGTCGTTTAAATTATAATTTCCCAAAATTGGGTTAGGTATTAGCACCTTTCTTTTAGAAGAAGGTTGCTTGAGTTTCATAGAGCCTAATCTCTCCACTCATCTTTATAAATCAAACAAACTTTCTTTTGAAGGGAAAGAATATTTGAGGTTTTGTTTGAAAAAAAATTGATTGAATGTATTTCAATTTTATTTCTGGCACAAATATATTTGCTATTTTTAAACATACAAATTTTTTTAGGATTTTTTTTATTTTTTTTATTCTAAAAATAAATAAACTGCTTAAATAAATACTTTTAAGTCCTTTTTTAGTATTGTTTTTTTTAGAAATTTGTAGCGAAAAAAAGATATTTTTGCTGTTTGATTTTGATTTTTTTGTTCAAATGGAATGTGTTTTTGTTTGTTTAGAAAGAAATGTAGATTTTAAAATATTGAAAAATTAATCGTTTTTTATTGGATTTAAGATTTTTATTTTCAATTTCTTAAATAGCCACTTTTTACTCTTAAAATTCGATTAGATAAGTAGTAAACCAGAATTAATTACATATTTTGTTTTGCCAAGTATTTAAAAATAAATAAGTAACAAATATTTCTCTCAAAAATAAAACGGCAATGATGCTTAATTGAAAAAAGAAATTAAGTGGGTTTGTTTTAAAAATGCAGTTAAAATAACTTTTTAATGAATTAAAAATTCTGTACATTTGTAGAAAAATTTGAATTATGCTGACACAATTACAATATAACACTGATAATTTAATATACTCAAAAGTGAGTATGTTATATTCAGAACAACTGCGGCAAGAATTAATGTATTATATTGATTATTTGCTTGTTAAACAATTTTCTTCTACAAAAAAAAGACAAAAACCTCAATTCGGTTGTGCAAAAGGAAGTTTTGTTTTGGCACCTGATTTTGACGAGCCTTTAGATGATTTTAACGAATATATGCCATGAATTTATGATTAGATACGCATACGATGATTTGGTTTTTTGAAGGTTCTGATGAATTAAGCAAAATGGCAATTCAAAGTATTGAAAATGAAGAAAATACTTGTTTTATTAGCATTATATCGTTATGGGAAATAGCTATAAAATTGAGTCTTGAAAAAATGGAAATGAAAATTCCATTTGATAAATTAAATAGTTTAATTTGGGAAAATTCGTTTGAATTACTTCCTATTAAATTTGAACATTCAAAAGGGTTGATAAAATTGCCTTTTTATCACAAAGACCCTTTTGACCGAATGATTATTTCTCAAGCAATTGTTGAAAAAATGCCAATAATAAGTAAAGACGGCAATTTCAAGCATTATAAAATTGAACAAATTTGGTAATATTTTGACAGATAAATGAAAAATAGCATAATTTGGCACTAAGCTGTTTGTTGATTTTGAGCACTTTTGTGTTTTTGTGTTTTCTATTTTATTAGAATTTCTATTTTTATGTAAAAAATTAAAATATAAATGGCGATAAAACGTTATATTTGCACTAATAATTTTTTTATTATAAATTAGTCATTAAATAAGATTAACACAAACTAGAATTAGTAAAACAATGAATCTATAAATTTCTTTTTTTTGAAAACGAACGTTTGGGAAAATGCAAATTTCAGATTCACAAAACATTAGACAAATGAAAAAACTATTTTTATTACTTACTGTTGCGTTATTGCTAGCCAGTGGTACACAACTAAGCGCTCAAATTTCGATTGATGAGTTTGATAGTTTTGCTCCAAGCTCTGAGCTTGCCGGAAAATTAGGCTATTCGAATATTGGTGGCGAAAACTACATTAGCATGCGTTTGCAACCGGAATTGGCTTTCGGAAAATGGGGAATTGGTTTGAATATTCCTATTTATTTCAACATTGAAAATGGCGAATTTAGAAAAGACGAGTATCAAGATGCTGGTGCTCTTTGGCGTATGATTATGTATGTGCGCTATGGCGTGAAAAAGCACAATCCAATTTATGCTAAAGTAGGTATGCTTACCAACGAATTTTTGGGCTATGGAATGTTGATTAACAATTATGATAACTCGGCTAGCTTTGATAAACGTCGTACCGGTTTGAGTGCCGATATTTTGATTAAAAACATGGTCGGTTTCGAGTTTATGTACAGCGATTTTTCGGCGTCTAATAACTTAATGGCTGTGCGCCCTTATGTGCGCCCGTTCGGAAAGTCGCCAATTAAAGCCTTGAGCCAGTTCGATATAGGATTTTCGTATGTAACCGACCACGACGAAACGGCTATTGAATTAGACGGCGTTACTTATCAAAATCAATTTATTAAAGAAGGCATGAGTGCTTGGGCAATTGATGCAGGAACTTACTTGATTAATCGCAAATTTTTGCAAGTTTCTCCTTTTATTTCTTACGGAACATTGCTTAAAAATGAGAGTCCTGAATTAAATTCCTACCTTAATGCTGCTGCTACTCAAATGAATGAAGCTGATAGTACGCTTACCGTTAATTACGGAAAAGGTTCTGGTTTTTCGTTTGGTGTACGTGCACGTTTGAACTTTTTGGGTAATGTACTTAGAGCCGATGCTCGACTCGAAAGACTTTGGTACACAGACTATTTCATGCCTCAATTCTTCGATGCAGGTTACACAATCAACAAAGATGCTAAATTAATTTCGTTGGCGGGTATTGAAAAGAAAGCGGGCATTTACGGTTCGGCTTCTATTTCGGTTTTGGATATGCTTATGTTTAGCGCAAGCCTTTTAATTCCCGATGGTACCAATGAAATGAACCCAGGTTCTATTCAATTGATTTTGCACAGCAAAGAAATTGGTCCGTTCATTATTTCTGGTCAATATTTCAAAGGTGGATTGAGCCATTTTGGAATCAAAGAAATTTTTAATTTCGACGAGCGTTCTATTGCTACCACACGTGTTGCTTATAAAGTAAACAAGTTTTTAACTACTGGATTTGATTACAAATGGTCGTGGGCACGCAATGCCGATGATGTTTTTGAAACTAGCAATTACATAACTCCTTACGTAGGTTTCCGCATGCCATTTGGTGGAAAAGAAGAAAAAGAAGTGAATGCAGATGCTTTAGATGAATTTAGCTACTAATTTTAGTTTAATTTATTGATATACAAAAAAAAGCTACCTTTTTGGGGTAGCTTTTTTTTATTCTGAATATTTTTTAGTTTTACCTTATTTCTTTTTAATCGGATTCCATCTTACAGCCATTACCGTTATATCGTCTGTTTGTTCTTTATCGCCCTTCCAGTTTTGCAATGTTTCTTCAAGTATTTCTTTTTGCTCCGAAAGTGCTTTTTGTTCTATCTCTATTAATTTTTCTTTGAATTTGAGTTTTGTGTATTTTCGGTATTTTTCGCCTCCAAATTGGTCTGGGTAACCATCTGAAAATAAATAAATTAAATCATTTTCGAGGAGTTGAATTTCTATATTTTCAAAAGGTCTTTCCTTAGGATAAGTTCCTATTGGGCTTTTGGTAGCTTCGTATTCTATAAGCTTATTGTTGCGAATAATAAAGATAGGATTGTTGGCTCCAGAATATTGTAATATATTGGTTTTTAGGTTTACAGTGCAAAAAGCAATATCTAATCCGTTGTTGTTTTTTGAACCAAAAGCTACAAATGTTCGTTTGAATCTTTCTCGCAAAACCTCCAGAACATGCGCTGAGTTAAACTCGGTTTCGTGGCGCACTGCTTCGTGTAAGTAAGTGATAGCCAGCATTGAAATGAATCCACCAGGCACTCCGTGCCCTGTGCAATCGGCAACTGCAAAAATTAAATTATCTTCTTTTTTGTTGATATAATAAAAATCGCCACTAACTCCCTCTTTGGGTTTGAAAAGCAAAAAATACTCATGCAAAAAAGTATTAATAAGCTCTTTTCTAGTCAAAAGGGCTTCTTGTATTGATTTTGCATAATTAATACTGGCAGTTATATTTCGGTGTGCTTTTTCGATAATTTCTTTTTTAAAGTTTATTTCGTCCAAAATTGTTTGAATTTCTTCATTTTGCTGCATCAATTCTTCGTTTGCAGCCGAATTTTGGTCGTATAGTTCTTTAATTTGCTCGTTTTGCAATTGCAATTCTTCATTTTTCTCTTCTATTTGAGCCATTATTTGCTTGCGCTCTTCTATTTCGTCTTCTAAAAGTACTTTTTGCTTGAAAAAAGCTTCAATAAGTTTAGAAATCTGCCCAAATTCGTTGTTGCTGTCAATATAGTTTTTTATGTACAAAAGCGAATTAGTATTTAAGCTTTTGATGATTGAATTAAAGGGTTTTGTGACAATTAAATTGAATAGAAAGCCGATTAGTAGTATCGATAAAAGGATAACTATTGAAATAATTAGCAGTATATTTTTTTGGCTGGCTTTGTTTTTGGAAATGTAATTGTCGTTTTTTTCAAAAACTAATGAGGCAATATATTTATGTTCAAAATTATAGAGTTTATTTATTGAAAAAATAGCTTGTTTATTTTTATTTTTATAGGCAGTAGAATCAAAAAAAAGAGAAACTTTTGAATTGGTTATTATTCCTAATTTATCGAGAAATTCGTCATCAACTTTTTTTCCTAGAAGGAAGAACCCATTAGGTTTTTTGAGCCTTTGCTGGTCTTGAGTTCTGTGAATAGTGGCACCGTAAACCACATAAAAAGCAGAGTCGGCTTTGAAATAGAAATTGGTCAGCCGTTTCTTCGAGTTTGGGATTGTATCAAAAATTTTAAATAAGTATTCTGGTTTTAAAGGATTTTCTATTCTTGTAAAATTTTCTTTTTCTTTGTTATAAATATTTTCTGCTTCGGTGTTATATACCCAAATGTAGTCAATGTATTGATAACCAGTGAGTGGCTCTAAATTGGTGGCTGCAAAATTTGCATCGTGCGACGTTACAAAATTAAAAACGTCATCCCAATAGGTATAATCATTTGCAATGGCTTCTATTAGTTCGTTTTTAATTTCAATAGAATTATTTGCAGATTGATTCAATTTTTCTATTTGATTTTCTACATACAACTCTATGTTTAAGTCATTTATATAAAAATTTGTAGCTAAAATTCCAACAAGCATTGCTGAAAATAGTAATAAAAAAATAAGGAGTTTATATTTTACTTTCATATTTTATTGTGCATAGAGCAAAATTAATTCTTTTTTTTAGTGCTTTATATTTTACTTGTTGTAATTGGAATACCAATATTTTATTTTACACAAAAATAAACAACTTAAACTAAAAAGGAACGCAAAGTATGAAAAAACTTTGCGTTCCTTTGTTTGGTTTTCGGCTAATTCATTGCATTTAAAATTCAAAAAAAGATTGTTATTCTAAGTGTTTTCTTCTTTTTCCAAAAATATTTGCTTTCGATTCTTCTTTTTTGAGCAGCCTAATGATATTTTTTCTGTGAGTATAAATTAAACCGGCAGCAACAAAAAACGAAAAAATAATGAGCGAAGGAGCAGATTCTTTGAAAACATAAATAATAAGAACTGGAAATGTAACTCCAGCGAGCATTGAACCTAGTGATACAAAGCGAGTTGTGATAAGTACAACTACAAAAACCGAAAAAGCAAGGAGTGTGGCAAGCGGGTGAATAGCCAAGCCAATACCAAAGAGCGTAGCAACACCTTTTCCGCCTCTAAACTGTGCGAAAATAGGGAATAAGTGTCCTAAAACCGCTCCAGCACCAAGTGCTAATTGCAAATTAATATATCCATTGCTTCCGATTATTAACGACTCGGAAAAGAAAAGGGCTAATTTAACTGCCGCCCAGCCTTTTGCCATATCGATAATCATTGTTGGAATTCCTGCTTTTTTGCCTAAAACTCTAAATACGTTGGTAGCACCTGCATTTCCGCTTCCATAATCACGAATATCAATTCCGTAAAAAAATCGACCTATCCATACAGAAGTAGCAATAGAACCTAGCAAATACGCAGAAAAAATTGCAATTGTGTAAAAAAATAATGGCATAAATTGTTGTTTTAAGTTTTGATTTTATTTTGTAAACGATGCATTGCTTTGTTTTGTGATAATTGCGCAATTATTATACCTTTTTTCTAAAAACGGCTATTTTTTTAAGAATATATAACATCATTTTTTAGCGTATAATTGTAGTTTTATGGAGCAAAGTTAAGTATAAGTTTTGTGAAAACCAAAAAGAAATACGTTTTCGTAGCAATTTTACTTGAATTTTGTTTCAGGCACTAGTATATTACTTGAAGGAAAGTTGCAGATTTAAGGCATTTTGAAGTTACGAAATTGCAGTTTTTTGCTAGTAAATGAAGATTTTAAATTTTAAAAATATCAAAATGTATTTTTTTTTAGGGGTTCTACAAAAAAAAACAGACTATAAGTTCGCTTACCTATAATCTGCTTTTTTTGTAAAAAAAAAAATTATTTTAGAATTTCTTTTAGCTTTGCATCTAGTTCATCGCCTCGTAAGTCTTTGGCTATCACAGTTCCATCTTTGTCGATAAGCACAGTGTGAGGAATTCCCTCAATGCCATACAAGCCTACAACCATTGAATCCCAGTATTTTAGGTCGCTTACATGCACCCAATTCATTTTGTATTTTTCAATAGCACCAAGCCACGCATCTTTTTCTGCATCGAGCGAAACTCCGTAAATTTCAAAGCCTTTTTCTTTGTATTTTTCATAAGCTGCTATTACGTTTGGAATTTCTCTAATGCACGGACCGCACCACGAAGCCCAAAAGTCGATAAGAACAACTTTTCCTTTCAACGAGCTGAGTGCTATTTCTTTACCATCAGTAGAAGGCAAAACAATTTCAGGAGCTACACTTCCAATAGCAACATTTTCAGTGGTTTCTACTTCAGCATCACCACCTTCCGATTCAGCCAAAAATTCTTTCAAAAGCGTGTTGTCTGGATATTTTTCTTTCAAATTGGCTAACATTTTATCTTTAACCTCAATGTTTTCTATTTGATTTACAAAAAACAAACCAGCAAGCGAATTGTTATTTTTAGTAAATGTATTTTCGATAAGGGCAACTTTTTCGGCTTCTATTTTTGCTTGAATATCAGCAAGTTTCTTGTCAAATTTGTCCACATCGTTAAGCGTTTTGTAAAGCAATATACTTGCAGGCGAGCCTTGAATTTCGGGCTTAAACATGCTATCGGTCGAAGCAGTAAGCTTAATTTTTTCACCCGGCTCGATGATTAAAATGATGTAGTTATACTCATCGAGGCGAAGTTTGAAAAAATCAGTTACGCCTATGCTTGCTTCAATTTTGAACGAACCATCACTTTTTAGCTCCGAGCTTCCTAATTCTATTTCGTTCATAATATTGTCTAAATAAATATGAGTGAAAGAGCTGGCATTCAGTAATTTACCCTTAATTGAAATGTTGTCTTTAGCATCAGATTTTGCTTCCTTTTCTTGCGCAAAGATGCTCTGAATTCCGAGTAGTGTTATAAATAAAAAAACGGTTATTTTTTTCATTATTTTGTTATTTTCAAATAGTTAGTAATTTCATTTGTGTTTTTTTATATATTATTCAGATTTTATTTCAAAAATAGGAAGTAATATATCATTCTTTTAAACTAAAATTATGTAAATTTAGTATCTAAAATTATGCAAATGTAAATTTATTTTTTTGAAAATTATAGTTTTGAAATTTTATTTGTTGTTTTTAGTAATATAAATACTTTTTTTTCTTTCCCAAATTGGTTGGAATGTATTTGATTATAAATTTTTTATCTATATCTTTTGACAAATTAAACTTTAATTGATTTGAAAAAAAGCATACAACAATTTTCTAAATTCTTGATTTAAAATTATATTTGTAAGTTGTTTTGAAATAGTGAAGTACTATTTTATTTTTGTTTTTAAACACAGAAATAGTTTTTTAATTATTTTTGGTCTGAAATTGAGCGATTATTGCTAATATTCTATAAAAATAAAGTACACGAATATTTTGAATACAAGTTCGTGTTTTGAACAAAATAGCTGTTTTGATGTATTTTACAATCAAAAAATAACGCAAAAGATGCGTTTTCTTTCAGACACAAGTTTATAATAATATTGACTAAATTCCATACTGTTATGGTTAAAATTTTTACTTTTTTTTCATTTTTCTTGCTGTTTTTGCCTATTTTTGTTGATGCGCAAACACAAAATAGACCTCTTGGCGCAAATTATATGGCAATGGGCAATGTAGGAGTTACAAAATCGGACTTATGGAGCGTTTTCCATAACCAAGCGGGTTTGTCTGAAATAAAAAACTTGTCGGTTGGTGTAAATTTTGAAAATAAATACGGAATTAAAGAATTAAATTACAGTGCATTGGCTCTTGCTTTACCCACTAAATCCGGTACATTTGGGCTAAGTTATTCTTATTTTGGCTACCCAAAATACCACGAAAATAAATTAGGCTTGGCGTATGGAAAAAAACTTTGGGAAAAAGTTTCTGCCGGAATCCAACTCGATTATTTCAATACCAAAATATACGAACAATATGGCTCTGGAGGTTTATTTACTGCCGAAATAGGGCTTCAATTCGAGCCTGTCGAAAATTTTTTTATTGGTGCACATGCGTTTAATCCGTTGAGAATAAGCTATAATACTTACGATGAAGAGGCTTTGGCATCGGCGTTGAAGCTTGGTTTGGCGTATTTATTTTCCGAAAAAGTACTTTTTGCTATTGAAGTAGAAAGTAATTTTCAGCAAGGTACAAATTTTAAGAGTGGAATTGAATTTCAACCTGTTGATAAGTTTTTTCTTCGTGCAGGAATTAACACAAATCCAAGTACTTATCATTTTGGAGTAGGCTATCAATTTCAAACTTTGGTCGCTGATTTGGCTTTTACACACCATCAAGTTTTGGGGTATTCAACCAATATTTCGTTTAGGTATATTTTTAAAACACGATAAAATTTTATGAGTATGCAAAAACTATTTTTTTGCCTGTTTTTATTATTATTTGTTATTAATATTTTGAGCGCACAAGAGATTAATTCGTCGGAATTGATTGAGAATTTGGTGGAAAATATTGCCGAAGAATCTGCCGAAGATGTTGATTTGACTGAACTTACCGAACAATTAAGCTTGTATTTAGAAACTCCTTTTAATATAAACGAAGCTACTTATTCGCAACTCGAAGAACTCCAGTTTCTTTCCGATTTGGAGGTTCATAACATCATTTCATACATAAAGCGCAATGGGCAGTTGGCGAGTATTTATGAATTGCAACTTGTTGAAAATCTGAGCTCTACGAGTATCGAGCGCTTGTCGTACTTTGCTACTGCCGAAAAAATAGATGAAAAATCGGACTATTCGTTGCTAAAGTCGTTAAAATACGGACAAAACCAGATTTTTTTGCGCACTGAATTTTATTTGGAAAAATCATTAGGCTTTTCGGAAATTGATTCGGCAGAATATCAAGAAAATCCTAACGCTCGCTACCTCGGAAATAGATTGAAATATTACACTCGCTACAAATACCACTACAAAAATAAGTTGATGTGGGGAATTACTGCCGAAAAAGATGCAGGAGAAGCTTTCTTTGGAGAGCATGCCAAACAAGGTTTTGATTATTATTCGGCTCATTTACAAGTGAATAAAATTGGGCGAATTCAGGTTTTAGCTTTGGGCGATTATCAACTTAAATTTGGGCAAGGCTTGGTTTTGTGGTCGGGAATGGCAACCAAAAAATCGGCTTATGTGATGAATATCAGGCGAAGAGAAAATGGCGTGCAAAAATATAGTTCCGTTGACGAAAACCTTTTTATGCGCGGTTTTGCCACAACTATAAATTTTGGAAATTTTGATATTTCTGCTTTCTTTTCACACAAAAATATTGATGCAAATTTATCACTTTCCGACACTATAAGCGATGAAATTTATGAGATTTCTTCGCTTCAAAATACCGGATTTCATCGCACTTTTTCTGAGTTGGAAGACCGTAAAGTAATAGGCGAAACCGTTTGGGGGAGTAATTTGACGTATCGGCACAAAGAGTTTAAGTTAGGGCTTACACTTTTGAAATATCAATTTGAAACAGAGTTGGTTAAAGAAGCTAAACCCTACAATATGTTTGAGTTTCAGGGTAAAGAAAATACAAATGCTGGTTTAAATTATCAGTATCAAGTAAATAAAACCTTTATTTTTGGCGAAACAGCTGTGAGCCAAAACGGTCAATTGGCTACAACAAATGGTGCAGTTTTGAACTTAGTTCCTCAAATTTCGTTTTCTATTTTGCATCGCTACTTTCAAAAAGGCTACCAAGCTTATTATAGCAATGCTTTTGGCGAAACCGGAAAAACTTATAATGAAACAGGTTTATATTTTGGTACTGAAATTCACCCGTACAAAAAATTTACCATCTCGGCTTATTTCGATTCTTACAGCTTCATGTGGTTGCGCTCTAGCATTTACGCGCCTTCGCACGGAAATGAATATTTTTTGCAACTAGATTATCAAACTTCGCGTGATTTATTAATGTATCTGAAATTCAAGTACGAAGAAAAACAAGAAAACTTGAGCTCCGATATTTATGCAATTAGACAGATTGCAGCAGTAGAAAGTTTTCAGGTACGCTACCAACTTTCATACAATGCTACTAAATTTTTGAATTTTAAGAGCCGAATAGAAATGAGCCATTATAACAAGTCGCTTTCCGATAAAAAATATGGTTTTTTAATTTATCAAGACATAAATTATTTGTTTCAAAAAATTCCGTTGAAACTGAATTTCAGGTATGCAATTTTCGATACAGAGGATTACGATGTACGTATTTACGCTTATGAAAATGATATACTTTATGGTTTTTCTATACCTGCGTATTATTCAAAAGGAATGCGGACTTATTTTAACTTGAGCTATGAAATTTCTGATAAAATTAGCCTTTGGTTTAAATACTCGCAAACTTTTTATTCCGATATGCAAACAATTGGTTCGGGAAAAGATGAAATTGATGCAAATAAGAAATCTCAAATAAAATTACAATTAAGATACATTTTTTAATAAAATTTTGTAAATTTGTGCAACTTTCTTTTTCCTAAATAGGCATGAGAGAAATGATAATTAAAAGGTTTATTGGCTGGTTTTTGAGCCTTATGTTTTAATCACTTGATAACAAGCCAGTAGTAATTTAAAAGTTATTTGAAATTTAATATTTTCAAATTTTTTGTAATAAAATAACACTAGAACAATTTAACAATACGACAATTTGTTATTAGAGTTAATAAAAATAATTTTGCACTAAAAGTAATAACTTACAATTTGTAATTGATGAAGTACAAGGTTTTAGCCGTTGATGATAATAAAATGATACTTTCAATTATACGGATTGCTTTTAAAGAGGAATCTCAGATTGAGATATTTACTGCTTTGAATGGACATGAAGCTATTGAAATGGCAAAAGAATTAATACCAGACATTATTTTGATGGATTTTGAAATGCCAGTAATGAATGGTATTGAGGCACTTATTGAACTTAAATCTAATTTTATTACAAAAGATATTCCGGTAATTATGATTACCGCCACACGTACCCTTGCCGATGCTTTTTCGGCAGGAGCTATCGACTTTATACACAAGCCCATAGATAAATTAGAATTGCAAGCAAGGGTAAAATCTACCCTTTCGCTATTTAAGCTGTTGAATGATGTAACAGCTCAGGCTGAGCAACTTGAGCTGCAAGCGGCAAAAATCGAAGCCCAAAAATTTACACTCGAAGCTCAAAAGGAAGAGCTTGAAGAACAGCGAGATATGTTAGAATCGCAACAAGTTTTGTTGCTTGAGCAAACAAATGTTCTGGAGCAGCAGAAAAAAGGTTTGGAACAACAGCAACGGCGCCTGCATTTCAAAACATTAGAACTCGAAATTCAAAACCAAAAGCTGGGTGATGCCAATTCGCGGTCAGATGAATTGTTACTCAATATTTTGCCTTATGAGGTAGCCGAGCAGCTCAAAAATAAAGGATACGTAGAACCTAAGCATTACAATAAAGTTTCGGTGTTATTTACTGATTTTAAGGGATTTACAACGATTGCGGAACAGTTAAGCTCGCGAGAAATAATAAAGGAATTAGACATTTGTTTTGAAAAATTTGATGAAATTATTGACCAACATTACATTGAAAAAATTAAGACGATTGGCGATTCCTATATGTGCGTGGGTGGCTTGCCTTTACGCAACAAAAGTAATCCAATAGATGTAACTTTGGCAGGTTTAAAGATGCAAGAATTTATGGTTTCATATAATAAATTGAAACGCTCACTGGGGCAGCCAGAGTGGGATTTGCGTTTGGGAATACATACAGGCGAAGTGATGGCAGGCGTTATAGGAAAGAAAAAATTTGCTTACGACGTTTGGGGCGACACTGTAAATACTGCCAGCCGCATGGAAAGCTCAGGAATGCAAGGAAAAGTGAATGTTTCGGGTAGCACGTACAAATACATAAAGCGTTTTTTCGATTGCACTTATCGTGGAAAAATAGAAGCAAAGAACAAAGGAATTATTGATATGTATTTTGTAAATGGCTTAAAACCAGAGTTTTCATTAAACGGCTCGCCAACAATTCCAAATCAAGCATTTTTGGAAATTTTATCTACTTTCTGATTGTACTTCAAAAAAGTTTTTAGTTATTTAAAATTAGTACTATTATTATTTTTTTGCAAAAATAATAAATGATAATTAAGCAATAGAACAATTTTTTAGTAAAATTTAGTAAAAGGTGCGCAATTTTAATTTTTTTTTAGAGAATTTTAATCATTATTAACTACGCTATCAATTAAAAATAAACAATGGCATCATTAATTAGCATTATGTCGAGCAAAGTGAAGGAGCATGGTGGTATTAATTTAGCACAAGGTATTCCGGGTTTTGAACCGCCTATTCAACTTTTAGATATACTTAGTAAATTGGTTCACAATGAAATACATCAATACGCTCCTGCCTCTGGCAATTTGCAGCTCGTTAAAAGTATTTTAGAAAAATATTCGACTTTCGCTACTTTTCAGCCCGAAAACCTTTTGATTACGAATGGTGCTACTGAGGCTATTAGTTTAATTTACACATACTTAAATAGAAAGCACAAAAAACTGACCGTTTTAGGCTTTGATCCTGTATATGAAACATATAGCAATTTGCCAAAAATTTTTGGCGATGAGTTTATTGCTTTTGCGTTAAATGATAATTTAGTAGTAGATTTTGAGCAGTTGGAAAAAATAGTTATAGCCCAAAAGGTAAATCTAATTTTTATAAATACGCCTGGAAATCCTTTAGGTAAAATTTGGACAAAGCAAGAGTTTGAAAAATTGTTGAATATTATTCATAAATACAATGTATATTTAATAATTGATGCGGTTTATCGCGAAATTTACTTCAAAAGTGAGGCATATATTCCTTTTGAATATTTTTCTGAAAACATATTTTACGTAAATAGTTTTTCAAAGCTATTTTCTATAACGGGTTGGCGTTTGGGCTATTTTTTTATGCATACTTCTCACAGTCATCAAATTAGGAGTATTCACGACTATATTGGGTTGTGTGCCAACTCTGTTATGCAACAGGCTGTTTATGAATATGTTAATATGAGTGATTTTGGACGAAATTATGTTGAAAAGATGCGGGAAAAAATAGCAAATTCGTATAATTTATTATATGAATCGCTGCTCGAATTTGGTTTCACCGCTCCGCGTGTCGAAGGTGGTTATTTTATTTGGGCAAAATTGCCCCAAACTTATACCAATGGTTACGATTTTGCAATGGAACTTTATGATAAAGAGCAAGTTGCAGTAGTTCCGGGCGAACATTTTTCGTCACAAGGCAAAGCGCATATTCGCATAAATATTGCTCGAAATTTGCCCGAAATTTACAAATCTATTGCTGCATTTAAGCATTTTTTTGCTGATAATTCCGAATCGGCAAGACTTTTTAAACGAATGACTTCAATAAAAACGTGCCATTGCTAAGAAAATTTAGAAAAATTCCATTTTTTTTCGTGTTTTAGAAACCATTTTTTCTTTTTTTCGTATTCTAACTTGGTATTAAAAAAAAAGTGATATAGTGTGAAATTACTCAAAGTATTAATTGTAGATGACGATGAAGAGCAGATTGAAATGCTCGAAGAGCTTTTAAAGTGCAATCATCCAGATGTAAAAGTAGTTGCCAAAGCCGAGAATATCGACGATGCGTATGCAGCTATACTTGCTTTTCGCCCCGATTTGGTGTTTTTAGATGTGGAAATGCCCAATGGCAATGGTATTGACTTCGCACGCAGGCTTCGGGAAGATAGGATAAGTGTCAAGATTGTGATAATTTCGGGAAAAGCCGAGTACGCACTCGATGCAATAAAAGTTTCTGTTTTTGATTATATCCTAAAGCCTTACAAACCAAAGGATATTTCTCGAATACTTGCAAAAGTAAAAGCGGAAAATTTATTGGTAAGCCTTAATCGCGAGCGAGCGATTTTGTTTTCTTTGTTCTTTGAAAAAATAAGCATTGAATCTGATGCACTTACAACTTATTTTATAAAGGCAGATGAAATTCTTTATTACAAAGTTGTTGATTTAAGGCACATAGAGCTTCATGTTTTTTGGCAAGATGAGCCAATCATTGTTCCCGAAACAGTTACTACTTTGCGCAAAAAAATACCAATTTTAATTTTCTATCAAATAACTAGGAGGGTATTTATTAATTTGAAATACCTTTCTAAAATTTCTCAAAAAAATCACAAATGTACATTAAATTATAACGGAAAATTGTTTACTTTGAATGGAAGCGAAAATCAGTTGGCATATTTGAAAAGAAGGATTTTAGAAAAAAGTAAAAAAAGAGTTTCCTTCGATTAAATTTATCATAATAATTTAAAGTTAATAAGCGTAGTACGTTGTTTATTAGTAGATTATTTTGACACATTAGGTCAAAATATTCTTTTTGAATTAAGTAAAATAAGACAGATGAGTTTAAAATACAAAATTTTGGTAGTTGATGAAAACCAAGATGATTTAGAATATTTACTGGCTAATTTGCAAACTTTTAAACAGTTAAAAATTATTCATAAGACCACTTCTATCGAAGAGGCAATTGATATTTCGTTGCTTAAAAAGCCCGATATTATTTTTTGCGAAATAGAGTTAGGCTCGCGTAAAGCATTTGAAATAATTGATTCTTTGCGTTCTATAAATTTTTATCCGGCTATTATTTTTGTGTCAAGAACCGATACTTATGCTTTACGTTCTATAAAATACCGACCTTATGCTTATCTTTTACGTCCATTTGATGAGAAAATATTAAGAGCTGCCGTTTACCGAATTATTGGCAATGTTAATCCTGCTGAAGATGAGCAATTTATAATAAATACTCGCGAAAATGATGTGTTTATCAAAATTAAAGATATTTTGTATTGCAAGGCAGAAAACTCAACAACAAGCATTTATGTGTCAAAAAATAATATTTACTCTGTTTCTTTTCCTATTGGTGTTTTGGCTGAGCGTTTTCAATCCTATAATTTTTTTAAATGTCATCGTTCGTATTTAATAAATTTAGATTATTTGAGGAAAATAGAACGCCGAAACGATCATTCTTTTGGCATTTTGCAAAAAGAGAGAGAGTTGTTTGAAGTGAAATTTTCTCCACTAGGAATAAAAAATTTAAAAATAAAAGTAGGTTGACGTTTTTTTTTTCTTTTAAATAAGAAAACGAACTGAAATAAAAGGATTTTTTTTGTAAAAAAAACGAATTTCTTCGATTTAATAGCCTCAAAAAAGTATTTTTTGAGGCTATTTTTTTTTACAACAAGAACACAAATCTCCTTTTTTTGATATTTTTGGCAAAATAGCCAAAAAAGGAAATGTTAAATTTTACATAAAAAATGAGTTTCAACCCCGTTGGAGGCAGTTTCAACTTTTTTTCAAAAAAAAAAGTTGATTTTTTTTTCAGAGCCTTTATATTTGTGTATAAATTTAGGCATTCGTAAAGTTGTCTTCACACCTTTATAAAGTTTAAATTTAATACTTGATTTGTCTCATACGTAAATATAACATATTTTAGTTTATAGTATATTAGGTTGTATTATATGTCGAATCAGACTGAATCTAAACTTAAACATATTTTTATTACCTAAATACACTTTTTTCTTTTAATAGTCAACAAAATTTTGAGTAATTAATTTGAAAGTGTTGCAGCCGAGAGGCTGCAATTTCTATTTTATATAGAGTAACAAACAGATGTTTTTTCTAAAAAAGTTATTTAGTGTTTGAAAGAAAACGCATCTTTTTTTTGAAAATTTAAAAAATAAGAACCGTTCGACCGACTTGTCGGTCTGTCGGTTAGGCTGTTAGTAAATCATCGGACAGA
>JAIFNL010000089.1 GCA_020047755.1 Bacteroidota bacterium | reverse complement strand
CCGTAAGAGAGTGCGGAGCCATGGTAAGGGAGTGCGGAACGACCGTAAGAGAGTGCGGAGCCATGGTAAGGGAGTGCGGAACGACCGTAAGGGAGTGCGGAGCCATGGTAAGGGAGTGCGGAACGACCGTAAGGTTTTTAACACTTTTTAACAAACTCTTCTGCAAGCCCTTATTTTGCTCGAAAGTTGAAAACAAAAAAGGCAATTCGCTCTAAAATAAAATATACCCAAACAAATAGTATGAAACTGTTAGTAAATAAATGGATACAGGTTGTTTTCTAAGTTTTTTGCTTTTTCTTTTTAGCAGCCGGAAATAAAATGTTGTTCAAAATCAATCGGTACGAGGGCGAATTGGGGTGAAGCTCCAAGTCGGTAGGTGGATCGCCTACAAAGTGCTGATAATCTTCGGGGTCGTGCCCACCAAAGAAAGTCCAAGTACCTTTTCCAAAATCGCCGTGAATGTAGCGAGTTTCGGCTTGCGACTTCATTTCGCCCATAATAAGCACTTCGGGCTTTATAAATTCCTTGGCAAAGGAAGTGGTTTGCCCCATGAAGCCTTTGATGAGGTTGAAATGATTCTGACAAAGCATGGTTGGAATTGGGTCCCACTTTGCCGAAAACTCAAAAAGTGTAAAATAATCGTCGTTTTCTTGCACCTTACGCGAGCGCGTTGCATCAATATTCGAAAATTCGTAATCATAAGGATTCATATTGATTTTGAAGTTCTGAAAAGCCAAGGTTTGCGAAAAATCGAGCTTTTCTTGAGCATTTCTATCGGCAGGGTCGCCATCGAAAACACTTTCGCAAATGTCGGTATTTTCGGCAGCCAGCGCAATATCATACGAATCGGTGGCAGAGCACATGGCAAACAAAAATCCGCCTTGTGCAATGTATTCTTTGATGGTTTTGGCAACAAAAAGCTTGAGTTTCGAAACTTTTTGAAATCCCAAACGTGTAGCATCATTTTCTGATGTACGTTGTTGCTCTTGATACCAAGGCATTCCGGCGTAAGCACCGTAAAATTTTCCATACTGCCCAGTAAAGTCTTCGTGGTGAAGGTGAAGCCAATCGTAATCGGAAAGTTTTCCGGTAACAATTTCTTCATCGTAAATAACATCGAACGGAATTTCGGCATAAGTAAGCACCAGCGTAACGGCATCGTCCCAAGGTTGCTTGCCGGGTGGCGAATAAACGGCTATTTTAGGAGCTTTTTCCAGTTTTATTGCGTCCATATTTACCTCAGCACGTGCTATTTCATTCAAAATATTAGAAGCTGCGCCATCGGCTATCACTTCGTAACTTACACCACGAATCAAACACTCTTGCTCTATTTCTTTTTGGAAGGGAATCAAAAAACTACCTCCTCTATAATTGAGCAACCATTGAATATTTATCGAATTTTGCAATGCCCAATAAGCTATTCCGTAAGCTTTTAAGTGATCCTTTTGGCTGGTTTCGTCCATAGGAATCAATATTTGTGTAGCTCGTGAATTTACGAAAAACAACACCAACAAAGCAAATATAATTAGTTTCCTCATGGTTTTTATGGTTAAATTAAATACTAGTTTGACGAAAATTATATCGTTTTATTTTGCTTGGCTTGCGTAGTCAAATGGACGAAACAAATTTAACAAAGCAAGCTATCCGAAACGCAATAATAGCTATATTATGTGTTATGTTCATTTTTTTAATCTTCATTATTTATTGAGATTAAAATCTCTAATTTAAGACTTTCGCTAAAATCAATATCATTAAGTAAAGAAATTATTACCTTTTGCAATAGTTCCTTGCTTATTTTTCCTGCGGCTAAATGATAACTTATGTTTTCCATTTCAGTAATGAATTTACGAATAATCTTAAAATATCCATTAACTAACAGTAAATCTGTTCCTAATGTTATTGATAAACGTTTATTCCCATCTACAAAACAGTGGTTTTTATTTACAGCATAAACTAAATGGTTTAATTTTTCTTCAATAGTCGGATAATAATCATCGTTTTGAATATGTTCTAATATGCTTTCAAGTGCTCCTAAATTTATAATACCATCTTCGCCGCCACCACTTATTTTGATTGTTTCGCGATGAATGATTTTTGCTCTTGTTAAATCAATATAATTCATCGCTATTTTCTTTCTTTTAAACGTTTAAATACATCTTTTGTTAAATCAAGCCATTCTTCTAATGTCTTGCTTTTTTCTCCAATAAATCTTTCAAAATCATCTGTTGGTAAAGATGTTATATATTGTTCTAATTGTATGTGATATGCTCTATTAAAAGCATAATCTCGTGTTGCCATTTTTGTTCTTGCATCTTCTATTAAAGGAACTAACATTGGTTGACTTATAAAATGTGCGAAAATTTCATCAACTTCGTTATATTCTAATTTTCGTTGTTTTTCTTTACTCTTTTTTTCAATTTCTTTTGCCAAACCATATTCAAAACTCGAAATTAACAAAAGTATTTCTGCATACATAGCATTTCTTTCATCGCTATCTGCTGACAAATTCAAAATTTGTCTAAACTCTTGTGCTTGTTCTTTAAATATAGAATAATAGATTTTATCTAAGTATAATGGATATTTTATTAATCCTAAATTTACGAAATTTTCTAATGCTTCAACAAATTCACGTTTATAGAATTCTCCTTTAAAATATTGTATTACAAAATCTTTATCTCGTTGATTAATATATTTTACATTACCGCCTGTTTTTTGATTAATTGTATCAATTACAATATCTAAAATTGCACTTCTTAAAGTTCTTGCCTTTTCACTTTCAACAAGTAACATACTTAAATTTAAGAAAGATTTGAAGTTAAAAACTCCTAATTGTGGTGTTTTGGTTTTAATGTTTAATTTTTGTCCATATAATTCTTTAAATCTTTCTAATTTTTCGTCTTTTAGTATTTCATATCCATTGTCATTTAATTCTTTGTCATATTTTTTTAAATACCGATTTATGGTGCGTTTATCTATTTCAAAAAATTGAACAACTTGTTCGGTAAGCATTTTATATTGGTTTTCAAATAACAAACCTTCTATGCCTGTTGCTTTTTGAATTTCTTCCAGCGCATATTTATTATTTAATATGTTTTGTCTATTTATATCCGATGCTGTTAAATCAAATTTATCCATTATTGTTGTTTTTTTCTATTTTTTGTTCATAAATCATGAAGATCATTTGTTCGGTTTCCAGCATCTGTCTTTTTGTCTTCGTGACATCATTGTCACGAACATCATTTGTTCAGTTTCCAGCATCTGTCTTTTCGTCTTGAAAAAATTATCAATTCTCAATTTCAAGCACCTACCATGGCGATTGATGTCCTGATTTTTCCCTTCTTTTTTTGCGTTTGGCTCTTTCCATTCTTCTGTACACCACAAAGTAATAAAATAAAAGCAAAACTACCGGAACAATTGAATAAATAAGAATGTTTCTAAAAAATTGCATCATACTGTTTTTCGATAAATCGGCAGAGCCGCCAGTATTCGGATTGCCCATAATTTCGGCTTGCTGAACCAGATAAACATTTAACGTACTGATGTCAATTTCATTGTAATTGCTTATCTCTTTTTGTATCATTTCTATTTCATTGCTCACAACTGCTATTTTGGCTTCTAAATCAGATATTTCGATTGCAATTTTTGATTTTGCAATCAAATCCATGTAGCGATTTTTGATTTCTTGCTTTGAATTCAAACGCTGAGTTAAATCAGCAATTGCTTTATTTACTTTTATTACGGTTATGTCTTTGGTATTTACATTATTGGCAATTTGGGTTATTTCATATACCACTTTCGAAAAATGTTGGTTGGGTATCCTTATAATAACCTGATTGGATATTTTTGTTTTGAAGTTTGCTTCTTTCTCTTCGGCTATATAACCGTTGAGTTTTGTTACTATGCTATCTATCTTGAATATAGCTTTGTTGTAATTGCTTACTTCTATATTCAAATTGCCCACGCGAATTGTTTTGTTGATTGCTATTTCATCGGTTTGTGCCGATAATTGAATGCTTATTGCTAAAATAAAACAGAGTATAATCGTTTTTATTAATCTGAATGTCATGTGCTGAATTGTATTTTTCTTAAAATAATGATTTTTTTACTGTATAAAACTTTGCAAAAGTAGTGATACTATTTATAATTAGCAAAATTATTAATACCTTTAAATTTGTAAGACTGGGCTTGTTATTTTAGAAGAATTTAGGTTGCACCAT
The DNA here is from genome assembly GCA_020047755.1 of Bacteroidota bacterium. GTDB lineage: Bacteria > Bacteroidota > Bacteroidia > Bacteroidales > JAIFNL01 > JAIFNL01. The sequence continues at coordinate 10,621 of JAIFNL010000089.1, read as the reverse complement.
TTTCTTTGCAAGTAAGGTAATTAATCTTTTTTTGTAAGATGATAAAATATATTTATTCTTGCAAAAATGTTTAAATTTCAAATGGAAACAACAAATTTGACCATAAAAGAATGGGCTCTCGATGATAGACCCCGCGAAAAGCTACTATCTAAAGGCGTTTTGAGCCTTAGTGATGCCGAGTTGCTTGCTATTTTGATAGGTTCGGGAAGTAGAAACGAAACGGCTGTGGCTCTTTCGCAGCGCATTTTGTTTTCGGTGCAAAACAATCTGCAAGAGCTCGGAAAGCTTAGCATTGAGCAGCTTGTTTCGTCGTTTGTAGGTGTGGGCGAAGCAAAAGCCATTACTATTATAGCCGCCATGGAGCTAGGCAGAAGACGCAAGCTTTCAGAAAGCCTTCAGCGTCCGATAATTAAATCGAGCAAAGAAGCTTTTAACTACATAAGCCCTTTTCTTTCCGATTTGCCTCACGAAGAGTTTTGGATAGTGCTGCTCAATAATGCAAATAAAGTACTATCGCACCACAAAATAGGGCAAGGTGGCATCACATCTACCTTAGCCGATGTGCGCCTTATTGCTCGCAAAGCTCTCGAAAACAATGCTGTTTCGGTTGTGTTGGCGCACAATCACCCTTCGGGCAATTTGCAAGCAAGTAATGCCGATTTGTCGATTACCACACAAATAAAGAAAGCATTGAAGCTGTTTGATATTACTATTTTAGACCATTTAATTGTAGCTGGAAATGCTTTCCTGAGTTTTGCCGACAAAAATTTGTTTTTGGATTAAAACGCTAATTTTAGAGGTTGTTTAAATTTTATTTTAATTAGCCCCGACCTTCAGGTCGGGGCTATTGATTTACAATCATTTATATTTTTAGTTTGGGTTGTATTAAATTATTCTTTAAAATTTTTAAACAACGTCTTACGCGATGTTATTTATTTGGACTTTAGAAATAAACATTAATCAATTGATATAAAGTTTTTTGACTATATTTTAAACGTTAAGAAACTATAAAAAGCAAAAAAAGATATGAAAATATTTGGATACTTGCTAAATAGTATCTAGCTTTGCAGTCGCTAAAAAGTAAAGCAGACGTTATTTAAAATCAAGATATATTGCGGGATGGAGCAGTGGTAGCTCGTCGGGCTCATAACCCGAAGGTCATAGGTTCGAGTCCTGTTCCCGCTACTCAATTTACTTAAATACCAGCATTGCTAGGTTTGTTTTTTTTCAGACACTAAGTAACAAGTTATATGCGGGGTAGAGTAGTGGTATCTCGTTGGGTTCATACCCCAAAGGTCATAGGTTCAAATCCTATCCCCGCTACTTAATAAAAAAAAAGAGATACCAAGTTAGAAAATATATTGCGGGATGGAGCAGTGGTAGCTCGTCGGGCTCATAACCCGAAGGTCATAGGTTCGAGTCCTGTTCCCGCTACTTAGAATGCAAAAGATTGTTCGGTTTTTACCTTACAATCTTTTTTTATGCCTTTAAAATTAAAACCCGAGAGGTCTTTTTCAGACTGGGCTTATTCTTTCTTCCTTTTGTTTATTTCGTCTCTAATTTTAGAAGCTTCTTCGTAGTTTTCTTCTTTTATGGTGGTGGCAAGTAACTCTTTTAGCTCGTCAATTTCGAGTTCTTCGAGCTTTACCTCGGTGGGTTCGGGAGCAGAGGTTTCGTCGTTGTCAAAATCAAGTACAATACCCGCTTTTTCCATAATTTCGTCGGTGGTATAAATGGGGCATCTAAAGCGCAAAGCCAGTGCTACTGCATCGGAAGTGCGCGAATCGATGTTGATACGTTGTATTCCGTTGTCGCAAATCAGTTCGGAGTAGAAAATGCCTTCGTCGAGCTTATAAATTCGTATTTCGAGCAACTCAATGTTGAAAGCAAGCGCAAAATTGGTAAATAAATCGTGAGTGAGCGGACGTGTAGGCTTTAGCCCTTCTAGCTGAATAGCAATAGATTGTGCTTCAGGTGCGCCAATAATTATAGGAATACGCCTTTTTCCTTTTTCTTCAGCCAACACCAAGGCATAAGCACCAGTTTGTGTTTGACTATAGGAAAGCCCTAAAATACGTAGTTTTATTTTTTTCATAACTGAATGCACTTAGTATTAATTGTTAATTTTAAATTGTTAAGTATGAATTAGGAATAAATTTTTTAATTAATTGATTTATAAATGTTTTGTAAAATATAAAATGTTGTTTATTCTTCTTTCATTCCTTAATTCTTCTTTTTTATCTTTTCATTTTTACCATATTGGTTGTTACAAAGTTAAAAAAAAACTTTTCTTTTTCAATTTATTTTCTAGTTTTAAATGAAATAAATTTAGTATTAATCGATAAAATATTTATTTTTAATTGATTAGTTTTATTTAAAGAAGTTACTTTTTTTTATTTTTTGATACAAATTTATAGTTTTAACCCAGCAACAAGCACATCGTCGGTTTGAGCTGCATTTGCTTTCCATGTTTCAAAAGTTTGTTTTAAAATTTTCTTTTGTGTTCGCATTTTATTTTCTTGAATGGAAAGCAGAAGTTCTTTAAATCGTTTGGAAGAAAATTTATCTACTTCGTTTTCGTTGAATTGGTCAGTAAATCCATCGGAAAAAAGGTAGATGCTTTCTCCTTTTTGAAGTTGTAGCTGGTGGTTTGTAAACGACGTTTCTTTGAAAAATACTCCAATAGGCTGTTTGTCGGGTTTTATTTCTATTAGAGTATGCGTATCGTTTGTTGTTAATTGATAGGCAGATGATTCTTTAAAAACATCTAACTGCTGGTATCTATTATTTTCAACAACCAAATAAAGCGGACGATGGGCTCCTGCATACTGGAGCGTTAAATTTTGGGTATCAAGTACACATAGCGCAATGTCCATTCCGTCTTCGGCTTGCATTTCGGGATTGTTTTGCTTTAGTGCTTTTTTTATTGCATTGCGCAAGCGATTCAAAATATCGGCTGCGTTGATGCTTTGGTATTTATTCACAACTTCCGAAAGGCTCGAAATGCCTAGCATACTTAAAAATGCGCCTGGAACTCCATGCCCAGTACAATCGCCAACGGCTAAAATGATATGGTGGTTTACTTTTTTCAACCAATAAAAATCGCCACTAACTATTTGAAAAGGTTTGAAGAAAATAAAATAATCGTTAAATAAATAATCCATTTGAAACTTATCGGGCAATACTGCCATTTGTATTTTCAAAGCGTATTTTATACTCGATGTAATTAATTTCTTTTGCTCCACAAGCTCGTTATTTTGGTTTTCGAGGTTGCTTTTTTGAAGTTCTATTTCTTCATTTTGCTCTTCTAGTTTGCTGTTTTTTATTTCTATTTCGGTATTTTTATCTATCAATAAGTTATTTATTCGTTTTATTTTGAAATTTCCGGTAATAATTAGCACCGTTGATAGTAAAAAAACAATAAGAATGGCAATTAGAAAAATATTGATAATATGTTGGTTTCTGATGCGCGTTTTACTTGTTTTTTCGCGTTCTTTGAGCAGGGTGTTTTCATTTTCTTTTTTTTGCAGTTCGTATTTCGATTCTATTTCAGAAATTACTTTTTCTTTTGAGCTAAAAAGTACGCTATCGCTCATTGTTTTGTGTTTCTGGTAATTGAGTAGCGCATTTTTATAATCGCCTTTTGTGGAATCGAGTTTTGATAAATATAAATAAGCCGAAACCAATGCTCCTTTGTCATTTTTTTTAGCTGAATACTGCAAGGCATTGTTGAGGTTTTCGTAGGCAGCGTTATAGTTTTTAAGCATAAAATACGCTTTGCCCATATCTACATAAATAACTGATAGTTGCAAAGTACTTCCTACTTTTTTGAAATAATCCAGCGCAACTAAACTATTGTCTATCGAGCGTTGGTATTTTTTTAGTTTAAAATAATTGTCGGATATATTAACGTAAGTATTTGCACTTTCTTCATGCAGATTAAGTTCGTTGGTAATACTCAATGCTTTTTTTTGGTATTCTAATGAATTGTGATAATTTTTTTTCAGGTTTTCAATAACAGCCAAATTGCCATAAGCTAAGGCTTCTCCTTGTTTGTTTTTTAATTTTATGCTTAAATTTAAAGCTAAATTGATGTATTTTGTAGCCAATTCTATATTTTCTATTTTTATATACAAAGCACTCAGATTGTTATAAATAGATTGTTGTCGTGGCAAATTATTTTGCTTTTCGGCATACTTTAATGCAATAAATAATTCTTGGCTCGATTTTTCGTGATACGAGGTCATCATATACACCACAGCTAAGCGTATATGGCTCGTTATAAGCTCGTTGTTTAGGTTATGCTTTTTTGATACTGCAATTGCTTTTTTGATAGACAAAATAGCCGAATCGAATTGTGTTTGATAAACATAAATACGCCCTAAATGGTTGAGAGCAGCTACTTTGCCTTGCGTATAATTGGCTTTTTGTGCAAAAGAATAAGCTTTTTTGCTATAATTGGCACTTGTTTTTAAATCGATTGAATAGGTTTCTAAAGCTAACTCATTTAATAGTTGAACTTTAGTACTATCCACTTTTACCCGATTCAATTCAATAAGCAAGCTATCAATCTTTTTTGTAGATTGACTCCAAGCACTGCTTATGGTGCAAAATATTATCAATAAAGCAAATACCTTTTTCATGCAGAAAAAAATTAATCCTCATAAAATTCGCTCAACGCACCCATGTAAGCATCTGACCAGCCTTCCGAAATATCTTCAAACGCTTCGTCGGGAATATTGGTATGCTTTACTTCTACCGAAGTGCCTTGCTTATGAGCATGAAGCTTTATTGTAACGATTGATTCTGTTTCTTGACCCTCAAAATACCACTGCTGCACAATTTGTTTTGCTTTCTCAAAGCGTAGGTTTTTGCCCGATATACTTCCAGACCAAAGTTCAAACTCTGAGCCTTCCTCTTCGCTCATAACTGCCTCTTCGCCACTCCACAAACGTATAGTGTAAGGATTAGTAAGTCCGGCATATACAATTTCTGGCTCTGCATGTAGTATATAATATTTCTTAAAATCTTTCATGTTATCAGTTACTAATTATTTTATGCGTTCTTTTTTTATGAAAAGCATTTTGCTTTCCTTCTGTGAAAAAACAATATTTTTTATGCACTAGAGATTTAAAAAAAGTGATTTAAAATGCATTATTCTCATTTTTTTTATAGTAAAATAACAATTTAATGATTTGCTATTAGAGTTTAGAAAGAATTGCGAAATTTTACTTTTTTATAATTTCGCTTACTAGCAAGCTATCTTACTCTAATTTTTCAAAGAAAGAAGTTATTTATTTCTACAAAAAGCTCGTAAATATAAAAAAATAAAAGAATAAAAACACTATAAAAAGTAAAAAAATAGGAAAAAACTTCAATTTTATTTTTTTTATGTTAAAAAAAGTACCTTCTATTTCATTTTTTATCAATAAAAATTAAATTTTAATAGAGTAAAATATATCTAAAATTTGTTTTATATTGTTTTGAAAATCAAATATATAAATTCATTAATACCTTCTATCAATTTAATTTTCATCTAATAAACAAGGAAGTTCGATGTGAAAAAATTAAAAAAAAAAGTGTTTGATATAAATTTATATTAAATTTAATTTTATTTTTTAAGGAAAAAATTGTAATTTTGCAGTCTAACTTTTGAAAACATTAAATACCGTAAAAAAATGCCAAAAAAATACAAATTAAAAAGAGCTAAATATCTCACTCCGCCAAAATTGGATAACAATCCGGTTTGGGATTCCGTAGTAACTAGCTTAATGCCAATGCTTAGCTTCACTAACGGCGAAAAAGGAATAGGCGATAGAACTTACTCTGTTCAACTTTCAAAAGTATCTACTTTCAATTACAAAACCATTATTGAGTACGAAAATGTACGCGAAGGTGATGGCGAAACAACCAGTTTGTTGGTAGATATTGAGTTAGAAGACAAAACAGAATACTACTGGCGCGTAACTGTTTCCGACGAAGAAGGCAACCATACCGACTGGGTAATGTCGCGCTTTTACGTTGATACTGAATATTGTATAAATCCAAGCGGCTTAAAACGCTTACTTCCTGCTAAAATTGATGCGCCAGGCTCTTGCAGCTTCTCTAAAGCTACCAACGTAATGGATATGCAATCGTTTTGGCATTCCGACTTTGGTGCTAAAAGCCCTCAGATAATTACATTCGATTTTGGATTTGTTGCAAAAATAGCCAAAATTTGGACTATGACCGACCCTAATGCAGAAGAATCAATTGGTTGGCTCTCTGACTTTTATTGGGAAAAAAGCAACGACAACAAAAATTGGAAGCAATTAGAAAAAACGGTTACTCCTAAGAATAAAACCGGACGGTTAGAATTTGATTTCGACGATTTGAATGCTCAATTCTTGCGCTTAGTTGTAAACGAATGGGTAGGCATAGCCTTTAAAATAAACGATTTACGCTTTTATACCCCAGAGATTGCTACTGTACCCGACTTGCCCAAAGGCGACTACATTATGGTAATAGGAACGGAACAAGACGGAAGCACACAATCGCAACTAATTCAATCCATTAACAAACAATTTCCTGAAGTTAAAACCATTTTAGTGCCTTTCTACGACATTTCGATGGATTACTTGGATAGTTTGAAGAATCAGCCAAAAGCTATTATTTTTAGTTCTAACTCTGTTGATTATGCCAAAGTGCCTATTTTTGAATACATTGGAACTTTCGATGTTGTTAGAAATTGCGATATTCCTATCTTAGGTATTGGCGCAGGTATGCACTTACAATATTTATCGTATTGCTCTACTTATGCCCGACGCATTGGTTATAAAGATACCGACATTATTAGCTTTGCCGAATTGCGCAAAAAAGAAAAGATTTTTGTACGACAAAAAGATTCTCCTTTGTTGGCTGGTGTTGTTAATAAATTTACAACCGTAGAAACTAGTTTCTGGGAAGTAATCGACGAGCTTTCCGAAATAATTGAATACGAAACGTTAGCTGACCTCGATTATCCAATGGTAGTGAAAAACAGATTAAAAGAAATGTACGGCGTGCAGTTTGCTCCTGAAGTGGAAGCTTCTTTCAATCAAGGACAAAGCGTTTTGGCTAATTTCATCAATCTTGCCCTCGATACTCAAGAAGCGTAATTTATTTTACTGACTTCAAAAAAACTAAAAAACCCGACAGCTCTCAAGGCTTGTCGGGTTTTCTATTGTTTGTAAGTTTTTGATTTCTTGGTAGTGTAAAAAAAGGGTACCTTTTTGAAAAAGCTAGCTAAAATTGCAAATCTTCCAATTTTTCACGATAAAATAACAATTGAACAATGTAACAATGTAACAATTTGTTATTAGAATTTAGAGTAAATTGCGTAATTTTGCTTTTCTTAGAATTTCGGTTACTATCAAGTTACACTATCAATTTCTTATAGGTTGCAGCATGGTAGTGTTTGTGCCACCTTTGCCTGCTTTGGTGGGTTTGTTGAGCACAATAGGATACATACTTTCGGTTGTAATCCAAGTAGCTACCGAGTCCATCCACGCATAAGCCGAAGCTTTTAACGGGTGAGCACCGTCTTTGTGGCGTTTGTATTTTAAGTTCAACGACGGATAGTAACGCTTTTCGCCTACATTTTCCACTATCATTTCGTTTATTCCAGTGTCTTCTTTCCAGTTGGGAGGTCCTATCCAAATAAACTTTCGGTTACCTATTTGTTTTAGAATATGTTCCACATATTTTTGTCGTTTCTTTTTAATGTCTCGCACAAACAATTCGTTAGCACCTACTACAAACAAAATGTAAGTAGGATTGTATTGTTTTATGAAATAAGCCAGCGTATCGCTTTGCCCAAAATACTCAGTAGTAGAACTATACCAGATTACACTTTTCATATCGTGCCCATTTTCTTCGCAATAATCGCGCAAACGGAAGCGTAGATTTTCGAGCATCGAATCGCCTATAATCAAAATACGCTGCTTGGTAGTATCTAATCGGCTCATATACTCTTGTTTACTGAGTGTATCGAGTCTGTAAATGGTATCCACACGTATTTCGGTTTTGTTAGCTTTTTTAATGGTATCTATCTTTATTTCAATTTCTTTGATGATGGTATCGGTTTCGGCAAGCAGATTTTGTTGAAACGTTGGCTTCAACGAATCGGCAACTGGCTCAAAAAGTTGGCTTATTTCTGTTCTTTTCAATGTGATTTCGGGTATTTTCAAATCCGTTTTTGCAAAAGAATAAGCACTTATTATTGCAAAACTAATCACAAGCAAACCAATAATTTCCCAAAGTGGGTTATTTTTGTTGAAATTTTGAGAATTAATAAGGCTACAAAAATAAAAGATGTTTAGCAAACTCACAATTTTTTTTTGAGTAATTTTTAGATGCTTCATTTAAAACAGTAATTCCTTTGCTTTTAATGTTTTAGGTTTTTTAGGGCTTTTTTTTCGTGTTTTACAAAATAAATCGAAAAGGAGAAAGGCTTATGAGGAGGTTTCAGCCTCATAGCCTTACTCTATTAGTTGCTGTTTTTCATTAATTTTTTGGAAGATTTGGAAAATTTGACCTAACCATTCCAGCAAATTTTGATATTTTTTTTGCTGCATTTGCATAAATTTGTTTGGCATTATTGATATTCTCCCTTATTTCATTCTCGGGTAATTTGAATTTAATTATCGCATCATTAATATCACTCTGATTATTAATATCATAATTTAAGAATATTTTTAATATTTTTAAAATCTTTAAATATTCTAAACGGTCTCTGTTTAGTTCTTTTCTATCAATACCAAAAATCCGTATTGTTTCTGATGCTCTTATTTTTTCAACAGGATTGAGGGTGGATTTTGGTTTCGGTATCTCAAAATTGAAAAATATAAAATTTTCAGGGTCTTCTTCAATTGGATTTATCAACGTATGTTTTTCATTTGAAATCGAATTCGTATCATTATGTTTTTTCACTCGGGTATTTTCATCTAAAACAGGAAATTCATTTCCTTTAAACTTTTGATTACAAATTTGACAAGAAAACATTAAATTATTCCAGTCGTAGGCAAGCCAATAATATGCCGGATAAATTAATTTTCCACCTAATTTGTATGCTGCTTTTGGGCGAAAATGCTCAACATCGCCATAACTATTTGCATCGAAAATTGCTTCGCAGAAACAACATTTGTTGTTTTGTTCTTTTTTTAGTTGCGCTTTAACATCAGAATGTCCGTATATTTTATTATAAAAATCAAATTTTTTGGGTTTAATGTTATTTACATTATTTTGCGTTGTATATTTATTAGGATTTGAATCGTAATCATTACAATTTCTTTGTGTTTCAGCTGCTCCTTCGTTTTTAAGAATTGATGGAATATTATTGCTTTTATCAATTTTTATCATAGCTATTTGTTTTGATTTTTGGCAATTTTTTCAGCAAACTGTCTTAATAAAGCAAATCCTTCAATTTCGTTTTGATTGTTGCCAATAGGTAAATTATTAACAAATTCATTCAATTGATTAAGTTCTACTTGTTCGTTTTCGGTTAAACTATCCTTACGCAAAAGGTTTTCCCGTCGCTCTAATTTTATTTGCGTTTCAACCGAATAAACATCTTGAAGTCCAAACAAATCACTCATTAAAATTTGGTCAATACGCCAATTCCTAATATCTATAATATTTTGTTGAACTTCAACTGATTTTCCTTTGTCTTTTAATAAAATAATATTAGCATTTTCTAATGCTTGAACTATTAATGGGCTATGAGCTGTTACTATAAATTGTGTTTTGGTAAATGTTTCGGATAAAAATTTAATCACTTTGTTTTGAAGAGCAGGGTGAATGTGTAAATCTATTTCATCTATTAAACAAATTGCAGGTTCTTGCAAAGGATTTTTACTTTCAGAATATTTTTCTAACATTCCTTTTGCAAAATCAACTACCCACGAAAGTAAGGTTTTATACCCTAAACTTAATTCGTGTAGATTGACCCAACCATATTGAGTTTGAAAAAGAACTTTTGGTGTACCATTTATTATTCTAATATCAATATCAAATATTTCATCTTTTAAAAGTGTTTTTATTATTGATATAACTCTTTTATGGTAAGTTTTATATTTTTTGTTTTTGTCGTCTTTTTTTGCTTTATACTCCGATTGAATAATCCATTCTTCTGCATTTATTAAAGTAGCGCTATCATCAAATAGAGTCTGAGCAACAAATTCGTTTTCAATTGAAATACCTTTTGTTCCAATATGACGGGAAGCACCATAAGCAAAAAGAAAAAAAGCATTTGAATATAAGTTGTGCTTATGATTTCTTTCTCTTATATCATCCGGTAAATTTTTAAGCGTATTTTCAAAATAACCATTTGAAATCCATATATTCGTTTGTAAGGTGTTTATCTCCTTTATGGTATTATTTGTAAACTCAAAATCGATTAAAACTTTTGGTTCTTGCGCTTCGTATCGTTCAAAGGTTTTGAGAGGTATATATCTATTCCATTCGGGGTTTCCAAAAACGGCTAAAGGTAAGGTTAATGCCTTTAAGATAGATGTTTTACCAATCCCATTATCGCCAATAATAATATTCCATAAATAGGGTTTGTCGTTTTTATCAGTAAATGAAATTGTTTGACGTTTTCCAA
>JAIFNL010000021.1 GCA_020047755.1 Bacteroidota bacterium | reverse complement strand
AAACGCAAACTAGACACTAAACTTTTTAACGACATCGATTCGGCTAAAGCTTGGATTGATACAAAGTTTTAATTTAAAAATTTTATAAAAAAAATTGAAGTGCAACAAATAGGTAAATTTTTAAAAAATAAAAAGCAATTTAACAATTTAACAATGTAACAATTTTTTATTCTAATTTCTAAAAAAACGCGTTTAATTTACGCTATCAATCGATTAAATTATGAATTTTGAAGCTTCTCTTAGCTACGACAGCAGCAGAGCTATGATTGAAACAATAGCAAATACTATTGGTGCAGACAAAAAGATGTTTGAAGAAGTATTGAACATAGCCTATACTGCCAAAGACATGAGCGCATCACGTGCTGCGCGTGTAATAGATTTGAATACAGAAATTTATCCTGAATTAGGAGATTTTTATGCCAACAACATTGCTAAAAATATTGTTGCCTTAGAATGTAGCAGAACAAAAAGAAGTCTTTGCCGAGTTTTAACTCGTCATTTACCAGAAGATGAGGAGGTTTTGGGTTATTTCATAAGTTTTGCATTTGAGCAAATGCTTTCGCCCAGTGAGCCTATTGCGCTCAAAGTGTACGCCATGCAAGCTTTGTTCAACATAACACTCCAAATACCCGAGCTCAAAAACGAATTGATTCAAAGTATTGAACAACAAATGCCTCAGGCAAGCGTTGGCTTTAAAGGCAGAGCAAAAAAGCTTTTGAAAAAATTGCATAAAATGTAATCTTTCGTATGTTTAACTAAATCTAATATCCAAAAAAAATGAAAAAAGTTCTTACAATTTTATTAATTATTCCGGTATTTTTCTTTTTTTCGTGTGGAGCAAGTTCTAGCGACCAAGCCACCGAAGAAACAACTGAAGAAGCCATAGAAGGCGAAATAGCCGATGATGTAGAAGCAAAAATAGTAGATTGCGGTTTTCCTATTGCATCAAAAACCGATTTCATTAATTATGTTTTGAGCGATGGAATGCCCAAAACATTTCAAGCCGAAAACGGTGATTATTTATTTTTCCGCGCCGATGGTACAATGGCTGGCGGCGGCAACGATGGCGAAGGCAGCATGTGGGAAGCAAATTGGTCTTTTAGCGCGGGCGAGCCAACCGGACAAATTACTTTTACCGTTACTATGGAAGCCGGAACTGGCAGCAAAGCCTTATCAGGCGCCTACAATGTAGAAATGTTTCCCGACGATGGAGCATTGATTTTGAACTGTGTCGATTATTTTCAAACGCAAAACTAAGCTCATTTTTAAAAGGTTAGCTTTTGTTTGCAAAAAACAAACAAAACGCTAACGCTTTGAAAAAGTTAGCTAAAATTGTAATTTTTTCAATTTTTCATGATAAAATAACAATTTAACAATTTAACAATTTAACAATTTGTCATTAGAATTTAGAGAAAATTGCGTAATTTCGCTTTTCTTAGAATTTCGGTTACTAGCAGTTACGTTATCAACTTTTTATTTGTAATGTGCTTTTAATTTTTCTACAACTAAATGCACTGCCGGACAAACGGTTGTGTTTTTGAGTGTTAAATCAAGAAGTTGGTAAAAACGCTTGCGGTCGGTGTGCGGATATTCACGACAAGCTTTAGGTCGGTCATCGTACACCGAGCAGTAATTATCCGAACCTAGAAATGGACAAGGCATTGAGCTGAAAACAAAGTCTTTATCTTCGTCTATTCGCAAATAAGTTTCGGTTAGCTTGGCGGGTTTCATTCGTGTGGCTTTGGCAAGGCGAGCAATGTCGTTGTCGGTAAGGCGAGGTCCCAAACCGCTGCAACACTTGGCACACTCCAAGCAATCTATTTCGTCAAACACCTCATTGTGAAACTCTTCTACCATCTTATCCAAATCGCTGGGTTTGCGTTTTGCCAAAGTTTTAAAAAAAGTCTTATTTACTTGATAATTAAGTTTTGCCTTATCTAAATAGGAATTGTATAAATCTTGTTTGCTCATTGCTCGATTTTTGCTACTTTGTGAAAGTGTGCAAAGTTAGAATTTTTTTTAAAGAAATTCATCTAGGATTATTAAAAATCAAAAAAGCATTAATTGGAACAGGCTGTTTTTACATATTTTGTATGAATATCAAGAAGTTCGGTCTGTTTGTCTGTTTCGTAAATATGCTGATGAAAGTAGGTTAACTTATTGAAAATATGTAAAGCTTCGTTCAATTCGCCTTTGCTAAGGTTGCCAATAATAATTTCAGAAACCTTAAACATTTCTTCAAATGCCGAAATAATTTCTTGCGTTCCTTTGTCGGTAAGCGACACACGTTTGGCGCGTTTGTCTATTTTGTCTGGAAATTCTTTTACCAATTTACTATTAATCAAGCGTTTCAAAATTTCACTTCCACTCGAAAATTCTAACAAATGGCGTGTAATTAATTCATTCTTTAAAAGCGATTTTTCCTTGAGTAAAGTTGCCAAAAAGCCAAATTCGTCGATACTTTTGAACGAAGTTTTAGAAAAAGTCTTCTTTAAGTAGTGTTTTGCATAGCGATACAAGCCGGTAAGCAATGTCGAAAACTCTACTTGCGGATACACCTTGTAATTTAAGTAGTTTTCTTGACTTATCTCTTCCGTTTTATTCGAAAAATCGCCAGATACCAATTTATCTTTCAAATAAATAGAAAACTCTTTCAAATCGCAGTTGCCTACTTCTTTTTGATAACTTTCCACGTAGTCTAAAAGGCTTTTAATCATTCTAATATTGTCCGACATTGTAATAAATGTTAAAAATTATGACTAGTTTGTAGTATTTATTCAAACTTTGTATTATATTTGCAAAATTAATACAAATTTGTAATAAATCAAAATTAACTGTTTTATTCTTTTCTTAAAAAAACAAAACATTAATTCTAAAATATCTGATTAATTTATGAAAACAAACAATTTTTTACTTTTAATATTCCTATTTCTGTTTTTTGCATCGTGCAAAACTTCAGAAAAAACTTCCGAAACAACTGTGATAAACGATTTGATTGTGATTGAATCGAGTGAAAAACTTAAATTGAGTTTGCTCAAAGGCGAGGCTTTTAACAATCCTACTTTTGTTATTTGGCAAGAAGATATGAATGGTAATTATCTGAAAACCTTGTTTATAACAAAATCGTATGCTTCGGGAATTTTTGGGCATCAGCTTGTAGGCGATAGTATTTGGCTGAATAAAAGTGGTAAATCAATTCAGCCGGCTGCACTTCCTTACTGGACTCACCGCAAGGGACTTATCAAAGGCAAGGATTTAGTGCCAAATCCCGAAAATCCTTTTGTAGATGGATTTTCTGGAGCTACGCCCAATGCAAATTTTGAGTTAAATACTTCGGTAAAAAATCAAAACAATCAATATCGCATTTTGGTGGAAGTAAATCAAACTTGGGACTGGAATAAATTTTGGACCAACCGTCACTTATTTATGCAGTTACAATTACCGCTGAGGGCAACGAGTTTTATCTCAATCCAATAGGTCATGGCTGCGCAACGGGTGAAAACGGAAAACTTTTTACTGACATTACTACTTTAACAACCGCAAAAAATATTTTTAAACAAATTAAAGTAACAACCTATTAATTTGGATTTACGAAATAAAACAATAGAACAATTTAACAATAAAAAATATGAGACAATATATAAATACTTTATTATTTTTACTTATCGGCATTGGTTTGTTTGCGCAAGACGGGCAAGTAAAAGGGAAAATAACCGATGCAAGCAACAATGAGCCTGTTCCGTTTGCCAATGTTTTGGTAGTTGGCACACAAATAGGTTCTTCTACCGACTTTGATGGCAATTTTATTATTACCGGATTAGAGTCGGGTTATATCAAATTACAAATTTCGTTTGTGGGTTACAAAACAAAGTTCAGCCCCGATATTTTGATTAGCAACAACAATGCGCCATTTATTGAGGTAACTTTAGAACCTGCCGAAGAACTTTTGACCGAAGTTGTGGTGCAAGTAGATTATTTTGAAAAGAAAGCAGAAGCTCCCATTTCGATGCAAAGCATTGGTTTGAAGGAAATTGAAAGCAATCCGGGTAGCAACAGAGATATTTCGCGTGTAATTCAATCTTTCCCTGGTGTAGGTTCTACTCCAGCCTTTCGCAACGATGTGATTATTAGAGGCGGAGGTCCGAGCGAAAACCGTTTCTTTTTAGATGGAATCGAAATTCCTGTTTTAAATCACTTTTCTACACAAGGCGCATCGGGCGGACCTGTGGGAATTATTAATGCCGACTTTATTCAAAGTGTTGATTATTATTCGGGGTCGTTTCCGGCAGGAAAATACAATGCCTTGAGCGGTGTTTTCGATTTTAAACAAAAAAACGGAAGCTTAGACAAAACCAATGTGCAAGCAACGCTTGGCGCAAGCGAAACCGCGCTTACGCTCGATGGTCCTTTGAAATTGGGCACTGACGGCTCGTATATTTTTTCGGTGCGAAGGTCGTATTTGCAATTCTTATTTTCGGCTATTGGTTTGCCTTTTTTGCCAACTTACAACGATTATCAGTTCAAAATAAAAACCAACATCAACAAGCGCGACCAGCTTACTATCCTCAGTTTGGGCTCGTTAGACCACATGGTTATTAACGAGGGAATAGAAAATCCCGATGCTTCGCAAGAATATATTGCGGCTCAAATTCCGGTTAATAATCAGTGGAGTTATACTATTGGTGCGGTTTACAAGCATTTTATAGAGCATGGTTTTCATACTTTTGTGGCGAGCCGCAATATGTTGAGCAACGAATTTTACAAACACCCCGACAACGACGAATCGAAGCCTAAAATATTGAATTACAACTCAACCGAAGCTGAAAACAAATTTCGTTACGAACTTTATCTTCAGCAAAAAGATATAAAATACAATTTCAGCGCAAATGCCGAGTATGCAAAATATTTCAACAACACCGAGCAACAAATTTACAGAAACGATGAATTGACTAACTTTGCTTACGAAACTAGGTTTAATATGTTTAAATATGGTGCTTCGGCGCAGGCAAGTAAAACCGTTTTGGACAACAAACTAACGCTTTCGCTGGGTGCTCGCATCGATGGAAACAATTACAATAGCCAAATGGCAAATGCGTTTAATCAATTTTCGCCACGTTTTTCGCTTTCTTATGCTTTGACTAGCAGCACAATGCTTAATTTAGGAACAGGTCGTTACTTTCAACTTCCGGCTTACACAAGTTTAGGTTATCGAGACAATTCGGGCAGCTTGGTTAATGAAGACGTAGCGCGTTATATTGGTGCCAATCATTACAATTTAGGCGTGGAACATCGTGTTTCTAAGGCGGTTGTATTTTCGGTAGAAGCTTTTTTCAAAGATTACTTCCAATATCCGCTCGATTTGGTTACAGGAGCAAGTCTTGCCAATCAAGGTGCTGATTATAGCAGTGTTGCAGGTGCTGCGCCACTTACTTTTGTTGGAACAGGCGAAGCTTATGGTTTTGAGATTTTGAATAGAGTAAACCACAAAGGTTTTACACTTTTGGCATCTTATACCTTTGTTAGAAGTTCATTTACAGATATTAATGATAAATTAATTCCGTCATCGTGGGA
>JAIFNL010000206.1 GCA_020047755.1 Bacteroidota bacterium | reverse complement strand
CACCACCCATTTACAAAAACAAACGCCGCTAACAAGCGGCGTTTTCTAAAAAAAAGTAATCAGGTAAACCAACCAAAGAAGTTTATTTTCCACAATACTTAAAAGCAAACAAAAAGTAAACCTTTATTTTTCATTTTCCACTCTTCATTCTTCATTTAATAGTGTGAGTAACAGCAAAGTTGTTCATTCAATAAAATAAATGCAAATAATCAAATTATAATCGATTATGCGTTTTCTTCAAATAGTACTTAGTCTTTGAAAGAAAGGCTTTATTACATCAATTTTTAATTATTTTCTTTGTAATTGTTTGGTTTTGAGTTTTAATTTTGAGAATGTAAATACCTTTTTGCAAGTGAGCAATAGAAATTAATTCGTCCGATTGATAATTGGTAGAAAAGAAGACTTCTTTTCCTGTAATATCCAGCATTTGAACCTGAGCTTCGTGAACATCTTGGTTATCAAATTTCAATTTCACATAATCGCTCGCGGGATTTGGATAAACTACCGTATTGTCTTCAAACTTAGGTGTATTGATGTTGGTTAGCAATTCTTTTCTAAACACAGGTCGCATAAGCAAAGCACCTTTTCGGGCTGAACCCTGCCAATTACCATCAATATTGTAAAATATTTTGCTTTGTGCATCTCTACTAATGTCGTAGCCAATATTTAAAAGGGCTTCGGCAGTTTGAATCCAGCCAATGTAGTATGTACCCGACAGCACCAAATTGGAAGTGTCGGCTATTGAGTAAGTATAAAATTGATTTAAGTCCGATTGATATTCTGGTTTTATGCCTTGTTGACGGTAAATTATAGTTCCTGGTATTCCATTATTGTCGTTCCAAATAGTTAGTTCAAAATATTTTTGGCTTTCGTTATTGTAGGTTTGGTTGAAATACATTTGCACCGAGCGCAAAGTATCAGCCATATAGCTTGTAAATTGATACGCCACCATTGCATTTTTTGTTCCACTACCCGAAATGCCATATCCCAACTCGGGCACGCCATCGTCGTAAGCATAATAATTGTAAAACTGCTGATAATAAGCAGTTTTGTTGTTACTTATGGGGTCAAAGCTCGACGAAGTAACCAGCTTTACTTGTATTTCAAAAACCGCTTTAGTATCCGAATGCACCGGAAAAGAATAGCCCCCAATGGGCAATTCGGGATTCATTTCTACATAAGCGCCAATGTTGCTAGCCGAAGCTTCTAATTTACTAGCGTTTGTATGTTTTAATGTATCTTTAAAAGTAATATAAAGACTATCGATGGTGCGCGTTCTATTATCGTTGTTTCGATAATTGATGGTCATAAACTCGTTCATTTTAACGGCTTGCGGATTGTTTACATAGTGCCTCCACGGAATAGATTCGTAATTGGCAAGCAAAGATTGCGTAGGTTTTACAAAAGCTACATCGGTGCGCACCGAGTCGTTTTCGTTGCGTCCTTTATTTAAGTAAACATAATCGATGTTCCAAAAATCTCCGTTTCCTATTTTGCTAGGAATCAATCCATTAATAGACACGTAATTTTTAAATCGAAACTGAAAGCCTTCTTGTAAATAATTGCTACCCAAAACCGGAAGTATTACGTGTTTGAAGCTCGTGTTGGCAGTATTTTGTGGCTTCCATATTTTTTCGGAGCTAGGAAATATTTCTTTTACCGAGTTTGCTAAAAAAACGGCTTTCCAAACAGCCTTCCATTGGTTTGTAACAGGCGAGTAAAACTCTACAATCAAAGTATCTGTATTTTCGGGAGCATCGGCTTCGCCTTGAGGTTGGTAATAAAAGCTCAAAAAAACAGACATATCGTTGGGGTAATACAAGTTAATCGCCTTAGAAGTAAGCACATCGGCTAGCCGTGCTACATTGGGAATTAAATTTGCGTGCAATTTTCCTTTTTTATCGATTGCATCAAAAGTTGCTATTCCTATGGAGGGTGCATTTATACCATACGAATTGTTTATAAACACAGAGCTATCACCCCAAAGCGTAGCAATCGGAAAGTTTTTAGAAAAAGAAAAGTCGTCTAAAAACGGAAGTTGCAACAGATTTGTTTTAGCAGTTTGGCTTACTGTTTTGGCGTGTTTATTTACACTTGCATTTTGCAAAATAGCATTGGTTTGCAAATCGAAAAAAACTTCTTGTCCTTTTGCAAAACTACTGATAATAAGAAATAGTACTAAAAAAAATTGACGCATACGATAGCTTGAATTTACGACCCAATCTGTTTGTTAATCAAATTGTTCGTAGAATTAATTTTACTTTGTTAGTTTCTTTTTGTCCACGGTAAGCCAAATGTTAATATTCGAACCTAGTCCAACAGGCACATTTCTACTGGCTTCGGGGCTTTGCTTCCAAACTTTAGCATTGAGCGTGTCGGTCAAAGTTTTGATAGAACGGTCGTAAACAACCGAACCGATGTTCAAATAAAAATCGGTGCCTTTGGCTAAAGCTTCTTTCTTTTTGAGCCCAAACAAACTTGGAATGTAGGTACTTTCTTCGTTTTCAATATCTTTGCCCAGAGTTAAATCAATAGCCGAACCTTTGGGAACAAGTTCTCCTGCTTCTATTTCTTTACCTTTAAACTTTTGCATTAGCACGTAGTTAGTAGCAATGTCGGGTATATAATTCAAATTACCAACAAACAAACCTTCCGTTTCGAGGTCAGATTTTGCTTGAACTAGCGACACATTGGTAACATTAGGCACTCTCACCATTTGAGTTTGAGTAGCATTAATAGTAATAAAAATAGTTCGGTCTTTCTTTACTTTAAAATTTGCCGGAGGATTTTGTTCTATTACGGTACCTCGCACGCGGTCAATGTAATAAACAGAGTCTGTAATTTCAAAACGCAAATCATTGTCATCAATAACCTCTTCTATTTCACTTAGTTTGAGTCCATTCAAATCGGGAACTGTTATTTCATTGCCATGACTTGTATAAATATTGAGCGAAATGAAAACGAAAGTAGTCATTAAAAATAAAATACCAAATGCAAGCAATACATGCTTTAAAAAAGTCTGAGTTGCGTAATATTTTACCTTTTCTATTAATTGCTGTGAATCCATTTTTTTGATATACTTAAAAAAAAATTAGTTTATACGACTTTCAAAAATTCTTAATTTTGGCTTGTTTTCGCTTAAAAGCTCTCAGGTAGAAACTCCCTAAAAAAAACGAATTTTCAAAAGACTATTTGTTTTTTTTGAATGTGCAAATGTATGAAAATATCTTTAAATAATTGAAACCTATCTAAGTATTTTGTTTTTTATTTATTTTGTGTACGAAAGAAAACGCATCTTTTAGGTTATTTTGAAAATATAAAATCCTCATTTATTGGTGGTAAACTACGGTTTTAGAATTTCAAAATGCCTTTAATTTGCTATTTTTTTCAAACACTAGTTCGTATCAATCGTTCGATATAAAAACTTCCGAAAAAAAAATTATCTTTTTATTTCTTTTTCTAAAAAAAGAAATATATTTGCAATTTGTAATACATATTACAAGTGTACAATTTAATGCAAATTTTATACAAACTATTATGCAGAATTTTATAACACAAGCCCAATATATATGCGGAAAAGAAAACGTTTGGACTGATTATCTGCGCACATTAACTTACGGCACAGATGCCAGTTTTTATCGCTATCAACCCAAAGTAGTTGTAAACGCAAGCTCGGAAGAAGAAGTAATCAAACTTATTCAACTAGCTGACCAACAAAATATAAGCATTACCTTTCGTGCTGCCGGAACTAGCCTTTCGGGGCAAACCATTTCCGATACAGCAATTATTTTGCTCAAAGGCAACAACTGGAAAAAGTACAAACTCACAGCCGGCGGCGAAGTTCTCATCACACAGCCCGGACTCAAAGGCATTGAAGCAAATGGTATTTTGAAAAAGTTTGCACGCAAAATAGGTCCCGACCCAGCTTCCATCAACTCGGCTATGCTCGGCGGAATAGTTGCAAACAATGCCAGCGGAATGTCGTCGGGGGTTGTTTACAATTCGTACAACACGTTAAGCCATTTGCGCTTAGTGCTTTCCGATGGCACAATACTCGATACTTCCGACCAAAATTCGAGAAATGAATTTCTTCAAAGCAAAAAAGAATTTGTGAAAGAAATCCTTCAATTAAAAGCTGAATTGGAAAGTAATCCGCTATGGAAAGCCAAAATAGAATCGAAATACAAAATAAAGAACACAATAGCTTATGGTTTAAATAGTTTCATCGATTTCAGCGACCCAATAGACATTATTGCTCATTTGATAGTAGGTTCGGAAGGAACACTGGCTTTTATTTCGGAAATAGGAATGAAAACCCTAAAAATAGGAGCATTTTCGGCAAGTGCGCTTATTTTCTTTGCCAATTTAGAACAAGCCTGCCAAGCGGCTATTGTACTTAACGGAAAAGGAACTGATGCCATAGAACTTATCGACCGAAAAGCCTTAAAGTCTGTCGAAAAAGCCGACGGAATACCTGCTTTCATTTCGGAACTTGATGCACAAGTTACGGCGCTTTTAGTTCGTATCGAAGCCGATTCAAAAGAAGAATTGGACAATCTATTACTGGCTGCCACCGAAAAAGTAAATAACTATAAATTGGTAAAAGAAGTGCAGTTTACCGACAAACCCACCGAAATAGCAAAACTTTGGAACGTGCGCAAAGGGATTTTCCCATCGGTAGGAGGAAATAGACAAGCCGGAACTACTGTTTTTATTGAAGATGTAGCGGTTGTTTTAGAGAAATTGCCTGCCGCACTTGCCGATTTAAGACATTTGCTCGACAAATACGAATACACCGATGGTGTTATTTACGGACACGCCAACGATGGCAACGTGCATTTTATTTTCTCATCGGACATGAGCCAAGCCGAAAACGTGCAGAAATACAAGCATTTCATGCACGAAGTAGCTGAACTGATAGTTCATAAATACGATGGCTCACTCAAAGCCGAACACGGAACCGGACGAAATATGGCTCCTTACGTGGCTTTTGAATGGGGAAACGATTTGTACGAAATACACAAACGCATCAAACAACTTTTCGACCCCAAAGGCATTTTAAACAAAGGAGTTATAATTAACAACGATGCCGAGATTCATATCAAAAACATAAAAATAGCCAAACCCGCGCATCATTTAATTGACAATTGCATAGAATGTGGTTTTTGCGAAATAAATTGCGTAACCAACGAGCTAACCTTGAGCGCACGCCAAAGAATAGTAGCATTTAGAGAACTCAAACGCATTGAAAATACAGGCGAACTGAGTTCTGAATACGAAATTTTGAAAGCTGACTTTTACAAACAAGGCGTTGATTCGTGTGCAGGCGATGGCTTGTGCGCCTTGTCGTGTCCGGTGGGCATTGATACCGGAATTTTGGTTAAGCATTTGCGCAACGAACAGCACGAAGGAGGAACTCAATTTATTGCCAACAAAATAGCCGACAATATGCCAAATGTTTTAGCAATGGCTAAGTTTGGACTTACAGCCAACTCCATTGCTTACAAAATGTTAGGCACCAAAAATATGAAATCGTTGGCTAAGTTTGTACGCAAAGCAAGTTTTGGTTTGGTTCCTGAATGGACTGAGTTTATGCCAGTTGCCAATCGAATAGATAAATTTGAACCCTATATAAATGGAAATGAGCGCAAAGTACTCTTTTTCCCATCGTGTATAAGCCGAAGCATGGGCGCAGCAAGCAATGGCAAAAAACAAGACAGCCAATTTGAAGTTACCATGCGTGTATTGAAACGTGCCGGTTTTACGGTTCTGTTTCCTGATAACCTAAACGCGCTTTGCTGCGGAATGCCTTGGGAAAGTAAAGGATACTTCAAAATAGCCGACCGCAAAAGCTCACAACTAGAACAAGAACTTCTAAAAGCAAGCAACAACGGCGAAATTCCTATTTTGGTGGACACAAGCCCTTGTCTTTATCGAATGCGCAAAGTAATGCAAAAAGATTTGAAAATGTACGAACCCGTAGAGTTTGCGCTCGATTTTTTGATGAACAATTTAACCATTCACAAAATACCCGAAAAGGTAGCTTTGCACAGCACTTGCACTACCACCAAACTAGGATTGAAAGAAAAACTATTGCAGCTAGGAAATTTATGTGCCCAAGAAGCAATAATTCCCGAAAATGTAGGCTGTTGCGGGTTTGCAGGCGACAAAGGTTTTTCGCAACCCGAAATTAATGAATGGGGACTCCGCCACTTAAAAGATGAAGTTCATGACTGTAAATCAGCTTATTCAAATAGCAAAACTTGCGAAATAGGTTTATCCACTCACAGCGGAATAGAATACCAATCGGTATTTTATTTAATTGACAAAGCTTCGAAAGAGGTATAAATTGTAAACCAATGTAACCAAAGCTAAGCCAGCATTAAATCCGCTAAGCCGCATTAAGCAGCTTAGCGGATTTTAGTTTTAACCCAACTTGTGCGACTTTGATTTATGAATTTGCAATTCCGATTAGGTTGTGTAGCACCGAAGTAGAAAACCATTCTATTTTTGAAGTTAGTTGAAGAAGATTAATTTGATTTTAGGTGTAACGAGCAAAATTAATTTTATATTTTGTTTTTCAAGTGCTTAAAAATAAGTATATAACAAAGAGTTTGCTCAAAAATAAAATAGGACTAGTGCTTTAAATTTGTAAATTTGAAATATTGTATATTTTTTTGTAAAATGAAAATAAGTTAGCATAAAAATATGCAAACTAGTTTAAACCTTAATATTTCAACTAAAATGAAAAGAATAGTATTTGTAATGCTTTTTTCTATGTTGTTTTTTTCTGGCTTTTCGCAAGAAGATACAACCAAAGCAAAGGAAGTAAAACCTTGGAAAACAGAAGGAATGCTTCAATTAAATTTTTCACAAGTTTTCATTAATGACTATTGGGTAGCTGGAGGTGCTAACTCACTGTCAGCCTTAGGAGTTGTGAAATTGAGTGCCGACTACTTGCAAGGCAAAACATCGTGGGATAATGATTTGAATTTTGCACAAGGTCGTATGATTCAGGGCGATGAAGATGCTAGAAAGACTGACGACAAACTCGATTTTTCGAGCACTTATGGTTACAATGCCAAAGGAAAATGGTATTATGCAGCCAATTATACGCTGAAAACTCAGCTTTTTGATGGTTATAATTACCCCGATGTTACTACGCCCATTTCTGGTGCATTTGCTCCTGCCGAAATGTTGTATTCACTTGGTATTCAATACAAGCCTAGCGAAGATTTCCTATTTTTAGCTTCTCCTTTCACAGGAAAAACGATTTTGGTTTTAAATTCCGACCTTTCTGATTTAGGTGCATTTGGTGTAGAACCCGGAAGCACAAGTTATTCCAAATTTGGTATGTATTTTAAATTGAAGTACAAAAAAGAGATTTTTAAAAATGTGAATTTCTCTACCAAGCTCGATTTATTTGGCGATTATCAAGCCATTTCGGTTTGGGACGTGGACTGGGAAGTGGCTATTAATATGAAAGTAAACAACTGGTTATCAGCCAACATACTTACTCAGCTTATTTATAACAAAGATATGTCGAGCGAGATACAGTTTAAAGAAGTTTTGGGCTTAGGGCTTGGAGTAAAGTTCTAATCTTCTTTTTGAGTTTGTAGAAAACACAAAATAATGCAGTTGCAGGTGATTAGCACCTGCAACTAAAAACTAAAATAAACTATTAAATATTGGGATCTACAAAGGTAACTTTGTGTGGAGTTTTATCAAATATTTGATTAAAAAAACCGGCATCTGCCTGAATTTTGATAACTGCTCCGTTTTTTCTTTGTACTTCCCAGTTTCTAAGGATTTCGTATTCTTGTTCTATAAATTTGTCGTGCAAAACGGTTAGTTTTACTTGATTGTCTTTGGGAACAACCATTAAAAAGCTTTGCCCTAGAAATTCTTCTTTCGTGTAACCATAAATTTCGCAATATTTGTCGTTTACAGCCACATAGATGCCTTTTTCGTTGGTTACACAAATACCCAATTCTGTTTCATTGTCTATGATTTCGAGTATTTTTTGAGGCATATTTGCTATGGCTAATTTTAGCTGTTTGGTTTTTAATACATTTATCATTTTACCTGTTTTTTTTTTAAAGAATAAGTTTATGTATTTCTTGTCTTTTTACAAAGAACAAATATACTATTTTTTTAGATTCAAAAAAATAATTTCAATCATTTAAGTCGTGAAGATATAACGAATAACAGTTCATGTTTAAAACCTTGTAGCCCAATGAAATTTAGAACAGAAGTAATCATCGAAAATGCTGGTTTTGAAGTAAATCATCAATCAAACATTCTGTTTTTAGGCTCATGCTTTGCCGAAAATATTGGCACTATGCTTGAGAAATCGCGGTTCAAAACCGATATTAATCCATTTGGAATTTTGTACAATCCTCTTTCCATAGCACAAAGTATTGATTTTTTATTTACCAACAAACAATTCTCAATCAATGACTTAGTAAACCATGAAGGAGTATGGCATAGCTTTTCGCACCACAGCCGCTTTTCGGGGTTAAATGCCGAAGAAGTTTTGGAAACAATGAACAAAAGAATGCAAGTCTCGGCTGATTTTTTGCGAAAAACAGATTATTTATTTATCACTTTGGGTACAGCTTGGGTTTATTTTTTGAAACAAACGGGCAAGGTGGTTTCTAATTGCCACAAACTGCACAACAATATTTTTACACGTGAGCTTACGAGTGTGGAAAAGATTGTAAATGAACTGTCTAAACAATTGGAACAATTATTGATTCTAAATAAGAAGCTCCGAATTATTTTTACAGTAAGCCCTGTTCGGCATTGGAAAGATGGTGCATTGGGCAACCAATTAAGTAAGGCAACTTTACTTTTGGCAATCAATGCCTTGCAAAAACAATTTTCGAGAGTAAGTTATTTTCCTGCTTATGAAATAGTTATGGACGATTTGCGCGATTATCGTTTTTATGCCGACGACCTTTTGCACCCAAACAGCCAAGCGATTGAATATATTTACGAAAAGTTTGCATCTTGTTATTTCTCAAAAGAAACAAACGAACTTAATGCCGAAATACAAGCTGTGGAAAGAGCTAAAGCTCATAGACCTTTTAACCCAACTACCCAAAATCACCAAACTTTTTTGGATAAATTGAATAAAAGAATAGAATTTTTAGACCAAAAGCTTATACATTTGAATAATTTTAAACCTTAATACTAATTAAAATGAGAACAATTACTTTTATATTACTACTTGCACTTATTCCTTTTTTAGGAATTGCACAAACATGGTCAAAAGAACAACTCACGAAAGCCAACACAGTGAAAGATATTGATTTTCTTACTGATGCCGAAAAAGAAGCAATTTTGTACATTAACTTAGCTCGCCTTTACCCAAAGGATTTTGCAAGTATAGTAGTGGCAAATTACTTTGGCACCGAAAGATATGGCGATTATCTGAAAGATTCGGAATACCGAAAATCGTTAATTACACATTTGAACTCGATGCAACCGGTGGGCGCACTTGTTTTTGAAATGGAGCTGTATGAAAATGCAAAGTGTTTTGCAAAGGAACAAGGAGAAGCCGGAACGATAGGACACGACAGAATTAATTGTCCCAAAGGAAATTATGCCGAATGTTGCTCTTATGGAATGGACAAAGGCATAGATATTGCTATGCAATGGTTAATTGACGACAAAGTGCCTAGCCTTGGACACCGAATTAACTGTTTGAATGGTTCTTACACCAAAGTAGGAATCAGTGTTAATTACCACAAAGCTTGGCAAAATTGTGCTGTTGCCGATTTTATTTGGTAAAATGAGTTGATTAATTGATGTGATGATGCGTTAATTAGTTGATTGGTTAATTGTGAATTAGTGTTTGAAAGAAAACTCTTTAATTTTTGAAAATTTAAAAAAATAAAAACCGTTCGACCGACTTGTCGGTCGAACGGTTAGGCTGTTAGAAAATCATTGGACAGACCGGACAAGCCGGTCGAACCGATTTTGCTTAGTTTTCTTTCAAACACTAAATAGAAAGATTGCCATTAAAATATTGGAGATAGGTAAAAAAAACAATCAAACAAACAATAATATATTTTCCAATTTTATGAAAAAACAGTAAACTTTCGTAACTTTGTAAAAAAAAATAAAACTATGCAAGCAATAGAATTTGAAACTTATGTAAATCACAGAGCAATTCAGATACCAATGCAATATCAATTAATTGACAATGCAAAAGTAAAAGTGATATTGCTTTATAGTGAACCAGAAAAAAAAGGTAATTATAACAAACAATTACTTTTATTTACTTTTGAAAAAGCTCAACAAAAAGGCGTATTTAAGAATATAAAGGATTCAGTAACCTGGCAAAAACAATTAAGAGATGAGTGGGAATAAAGGGTTATTAGACAGCAATGTCATAATTGATGCCTCAAAAGGAATTGTTTCAACGCAAGATATAGTAAACAATTACGATTATCTTTATACTTCAATTATCAGTTATGTAGAAACAAAAGGATATAATTTTGAAGACAATTATGAAAAAGAAATAGTTACTCAAATATTAAATAGTCTTGAAATTATAAATCTCAATAAAGAAATTGCGGATACAGCAATAGAATACCGCAAACAAAAAAAGATTAAACTACCAGACGCTTTAATATTGGCAACAGCTAAGCATTTAGCGGCAGATTTATTAACAAGTGATATATCCGATTTTCAGAATATTGATAGCTCTGTGAAATTAGTTGAGCCGAAAAAACGATAAGATAAATAGTGGACTCAAATTAATTGTATGTTTTGTTTTGTCATGTGCTTAAAATACCACTAATCTAACAAGGAAATGAGACTATTTACTAGGCTTTTGACATCACAGAACGTTAGGTTCACGTATTCTGCGACTCCCCCAAACAATCTAAAGACGCGCCACGGCGCGTCTTTGATATGTATGGCTTTTTGCAATTAACGATTCACTTTTCATTCATAATCAACTCACTTCCATTAAAATTCGTCGTTGAAGCCCATGATTGGTTTGCGGTCAATCCATTTGCCGCGCGTAAAGTCGGGAAAGTCTTGGGGTTCGCCGTTGTTTTGAATCGATTGCTCTGAAAGTGGCGTTACTGCGCTCCAAGCTGCTGCATCGTAAGCATCTAAAGGTGGGGCAATTTCGCGCTTGGCAGATTCGATGAAAGCGTTGAGTACAAAAAAGTCCATGCCGCCATGTCCGCTTCCGGTGGCTTGGTTTTCGTAGCGTTTCCAAAGCGGGTGGTCGTGCTCTTTGAGCCAAGCACTGGCTTCGTCCCAGCGGTGCGGCTTCGATTTGCCTTCTACATAAATTCTATTTCCGTCATCTTCCCACAAACCATTGACTCCTTGCACTCTAAAGCCAAGCGAATAAGGTCGAGGCAAATTGGTGTCGTGTGTGATGATGATGGTTTCGCCATTGTAAGTATTTATGGTTGTGGTAACTACATCGCCCAGTTTCCAACGAAGCTTTGCGTTTGGGTGTGCTTCGCCGGCTTGTTTTACAATGTATTCGTTCAATCCGCGCGACTTTGTGGCGTGCGAGGTAAGGCTCAAGAACCGATTGCCACGGTTAATGTCGGCATAAACAGCCACCGGTCCAAGTCCGTGTGTGGGGTACAAATCGGCATTTCGCTTCAAGCTGTGCAAGGTGCGCCATTTGGCTTCGCTGGTTGCTTTTTCGCCAAACTCCACGCCACCGCCGTAAGGTTGCAGCCCGTTGTTGAATTTTACTTCGCGCAAATCGTGCTGATAACCACAGCGGAAGTGAACCAACTCGCCAAAAATATTTTTGCGAACCATATTGAGCACCGCCATTACATCGCGGCGATAATTTACATTTTCCAAAATCATCAATTGAGAGCCTGTTTGCTCGTGAGTGTTTACCAAGTCCCAACATTCTTCGAGGGTCATGGCTGCCGAAACTTCTACCCCAGTATATTTTCCTGCACGCATCGAATCGACCGACATGGGCGTATGCCAAAGCCAAGGAGTAGAAATAACTACTGCGTCTATTTCTTTTATAGCCAATAGGTTTCGATAATCATACTCATTGCTACCAAACTCTTTTGCTTTTTTCATTCCGGCTTTTACAATTAAGTCTTGCGCTATTTTGATGCGCTCAGGGTCTGTGTCGCAAATAGCCACAATTTCTATATCGGTGCGTTGCAAGGCGTTCTCTAAATGATTTTCGCCTCTAAGCCCTAAACCAATAAAGCCAAGCTTCAGTTTTTCTTTTTTCAGTTGGCTCGAAAAACCGTTCATCGGAAACAAACTAATTCCCAGACCTGCCAATGCTGTGGTTTTAATAAAATTACGTCGATTGTATTTCATTTTTAATTCGTTAAATTATTCTATTGTGAAATGGTTAAATTGTAAAGTAAAATTAAACATTAAGTACTTATTAAAAAAACAAAAAATCTTTTTTTTATTCGAGGTTGTTTAAAATTTACATTTTACGCTTATTAGCAACATAGTTGCGAAATCTTTGTAGAAATAGAAATACAATTTGTTTTTTTAGGTGCGTAGCACCGAAAGATTTGGCGTATAGACATTTCGCAGCTACGCTGCTTTAAATTTATTCTTAGTGTTTGAAAGAAAACTACGCAAAATCGGTTCGACCGGCTTGTCCGGTCTGTCCGATGATTTACTAACAGCCTAACCGACAGACCGAC
>JAIFNL010000088.1 GCA_020047755.1 Bacteroidota bacterium | reverse complement strand
CCATAATCGCTTCCCACTTTTTTATTGTCCCAAAACACGGTGCTACCGCCCAAGGTGCGTTCCAGAAACAAACTAACTTGTTTTCCCTGCCAATTTTGCGGAATGGTAATTTTGCGTTGAACCCAAAATGCGCCATCGTAAGTAAACGCCCGTTCTAAGCCCGGAGTGTATTGCTGCGATGGGGTCAATACTACGCCAATACCCGCTTCGTCGGTCGAGCCAGGTAGATTAATCCAGTTGTTTGTGCGAAAATCGGCATTTTTGAAATAAATTTGGTTGAGCAAAAACAGCGATTCGTTGCTTGGTAGCTCTTGTGCGTACCATTTGTCGGTTTCTCCTGTTTTGTTAGGCCAGTCTCTAAAGTTTCCATCGAGAGCTATCCGCCATTTTCCGGCTAACGATATGCTTTGTGGCTGTGCCGATACTATATTAACCCAACCAACTACCGAGAAAATAGCCAAAATATATTTCCATTTTTTTTCCATAATTATTTTTTTAAAAAACTTCAAACTAAAATAATTTGAGTGTAAGTAAATGATTAAAATTAGTTTATACTATTTATAGCTTGTTTATAACTCAAAATAACTAGCACCGTCCTTTAGGGCGGTGTAAAAAAACAGTAGAAGCTTTGGGCTTTAGCCCTTACTCTAAACGTTTGGGCTAAAGCCAGATACATATTTGTTTATTTACTACGGCATAAATGCCGTAGCTAGTTATAAAGCTAGCTCTGCGAGAAAATTTTATTTTGATTAATATAAACTAAATTCAAACAATTACTGACACTAAAATAATTTGAAAATGCACTAATTTTCAAATTAGCACATCTTCAAATTTTAAAATTCTTACGCCTTCCAAATTTTTATTTTTTTTGAAATTTCAACAATTTATGATTCAATTTTACCAACCTGTATTTTGCAGTAAGTTTTGATTCAAAGAAATTTCTTTTGTTGGAATTGGTCGCCAATAGTGCTTATTAGCATCGAACGAACGACCTGTTTCGACTAAAATAAATCCACTTGCATCGGTATTATTTTGCCACTCTGAGTTGGCATAAATATTTTTGTTTGTACCATTGATTAGTATTGGCAAATTCCAGTCGTTGTTCTTAATTTTAATTCCTTTTAAGTCTTGCGGTAATTCTGTTTCTGCCGTTTTCCATCGCCTTAGGTCGTCGTATCTGAAACCTTCGAGGGCTAGTTCGATGGTACGTTCTCTGCGGATTTCGGTTTTCATATCTAAGGCATTGGTTGTAACGAAAGCATTGGTTAAATTGGGCATTCCAGCTCTGCTGCGTATAACATTTATTGATTTATTGAGGTCAGCATCAGAAATGGAACTACTTTTTTCAAAATTGGCTTCGGCATAAATGAGTAAAACTTCTGCATACCTTATAATATGGTAATCGTAGTCAAAATTGGGCGATTCGCCAAGTGGGTTTGCATAATCGTCTTCGGAGTAAAATTTGTAAGTAGTATATCCGGTGTTTGGGATTCGTTGAGGATAAAAAGGCCAGCATTCTACTCCGTTTGCATAACCTACTATTTTTGCAGTATTCCCGGGAACAATCATGGTCATGGTCATGCGTGGATCGCGCTGTTGGTATTCCGAAATTTTTGATGTATATCCTTGAAATTGTGCGGATTTATTAATGGGCAGACCGTCGGAGCATAGATACATATCGGCTAGTTTTTTTGTTGGAAGATATCCAATTCTCTGTAAAAGGGCAGGATAAACATGTCCGTCGATATTACGTTGGTATCTTCGGTCGAGAATGGTTTCGGAACAATCATCGCCGGCTTCGATAAATAAATAACGATAGCTATTGGTACCTTTTGCAGTGTATAATGAAAGGACACCGGAATTGATTAATGTATTAGAAGCTTGAATTGCAATATCGAAGTATTTATTGGCATCTCCTGTGTTGTGGTATTTATTCCAAGTGCCTTCAAAAAGAGCAACTCTTGCTTTTAGAGCTAAAGCGGCTTGTAGTGTAATTCGCCCAACATCTGCAGGCAGAAGCGTGCTTTTTGAGGAAAGGTCAATAGCTGCTTCTTCTAAATCAGAAATAATAAAATCGGCTACTTCTGTTTTCGTTGCTTTGGTGGCGTAAAGTTCATTGCTTTGCAAATCAAGAACTGTTTTTATAATCGGAACACCACCGTATAGTCTATAAAGTTTCCAATAATTGTAAGCTCTAAAAAATTTAGCTTCGGCTACCGATTCTTTGACTTGTGCTGATATTTCTGAGTTTTGCGCTTTTTCAATAATGTTATTACACCTTCTGATATAAACGTAAGGATCAGACCAGCTACTAGATGTTTCTGAAGTTTGGTAAGTTCCATTGCTTATTGAATTGTTTTGGTTAAAAGCGATATCGGTTTCGGTATCGGAATAAGAAAATCCCTCTAATGAATAATAGAGTATATTGGTTGCTTTTTTGAAATCATTGGGTGTTTTCCAAAAAATAGCGTCAGTAATGGTATCTTGGGGTTCTAAGTCTAAATCTTCACAACTATTTATAGCTATAAGACTAACAAAGAATATAATGCTAAAATATATTTTTTTCATGACTATTAATTTATTAAAATAAAACAATGAATTAAAATAAAACAATGAATTAAAATTTAACATCTAAACCTAGTGAAAAGACTCTATAAAAAGGATAAGTATTTTCAGAGAGCCACGAACCGTATTTTTCTTCTTCAGGGTCGAATGAACCTTCCCAAGAGCCTTTTGAGAATGTAAATAAGTCTTTACCACTTACATAAACTCTAAGATTAGAAGCTTTAATCTTATTTGCGATGTTTTGAGGAAGGTTGTATCCTATTGTTACATCTTTTAGTCTTAAATATCCTACATTGATAATGCGCATGGACGAAGTTCTCCAGTTCCAATCTCTCAAGTTATCGTAGCCTACTCCTCCAGGAATTAACCTTGGGTACTGAGCATCGGTATTTTCGGGAGTCCAACTTTTTCCATAAAAATACTCCATAGGTTGATGCCAAACCCAATAAAAAGGTTGTCCAAAATCTCCGTTTCTAATTGTATTTCTTTTTCCTACTCCTTGTAAGAATATATTTAAGTCGAAATTTTTATAAATCACTTGGATATTTGAAGCGTAAGAATATCGGGGAAGCAAATTGCCTAAGTATTTCATATCGCCGTTTGTACCCAAGGTAGGGTCTCCAAAGGCTGTGATTTTACCATCGCCGTCGAGGTCTTTGTACATGGCATCGCCAATTGCTAAATTAGAAGGTACTCCTTCAAGTTGTTTGTAGGCATCAAGTTGTTGTTGGTTTTGTATAATACCGTCAAATTCATATCCAAAAATCGATTGAAGAGAATATCCTTCGCGTGTCCAGTTGATACCTTCGCCATAACTATCAGAGGATTCCAATGCAAGAAGCTCGTTTTTATTGTCGCTCAATAAAGCACTTACAGAGTATTGAAGATTTCCGATATTGTCTTTCCATTTTAAACTAACTTCCCATCCTGTGGTTTTTAGTTTTCCGTAATTTCCGGTAGGAGGGGTACCTCCAAAAGTGGCAGGAACCGAAATACCAACAAGCATATTATCATTTTTTTTAATAAATCCGTCAATACTACCTGTTAAACGAGAGTTAAGAAAAGCCAAATCGAGACCAATGTTTGAGGTTTGTATTGTTTCCCAGCTTCTATCGGACGATGCGATAGCCGACTCAGCTCCTTGCAAACCAACATTTGGGCTACCTAATGGATAGTTTCCCCATGTGTAGAGTAAAGGAATGTAGTCGTAATTGCCAAAATTGATTTCCTGATTTCCGGCTTGCCCCCATGATAGCCTTAGCTTTAAGTTGTCGATAAAGCTAAGAGAGTTCATAAAATCATGTTCGGTAATAGTCCAAGCAGCAGCAATGGAAGGATATAAATCGCTCCATCGTTTTTCAGGAGCAAATTTAGAGCTTGCATCTTTTCTGAATGTTAAATCGACAAACAGTTTCTTTTCAAAATTGTAACTTGCTCTACCAAAAACAGAACGCATAGCATTATCAGATGCTGTACCATTAAAATCATCGGTATATTCCAAACGCGTTTTGTCGGCAAGGTTGAGTGTGAAAAGTTGGTTGGTTGAAAAATTAGTTCCCCAAACACCTTGGTATTCGGTATCAAATTGTTCGTAAGAAGCTCCTGCCATTAAATTAAAATGATGTAAATTAATGGTTTTGTTGTAATCTAAATATCCGATGTAGGTATTAAAATGGTCTTGAGAGTTTTCGTAGCCAGCCCAGTTTGGATTATTATCAATCGAATTAACAGAACCGTTCCAGTCGTACGAATTAAAAGTAGGGTTTGTTGAGGTTTTATGCCAAAATGATAAATCAACGCTTGCTTGTCCTACCATTTTTAAGCCTTCAATAATTTCCATTTCAGCTTTCAGATTGGTTCTGAATTTTGAATACTTAGAGATAGATTCACCTCCTTGTGTAAGTAATAAAACAGGGTTGGCATAGCCTTGGTATTTGTAAAACTCACCTTGTGGATTATAAATAGGTAAGTAACTCCAACGGCGAGAGAGTAAGTTTAAAACCTCGCCAAGTTTTGATGGTTCTACTGTTTTTGAATTATCAAATGTAGTTCGAGTTTCAATTTTTACACGATTAAAGAGCCTGAAATCGTAATTCATTCGTATATTGTACCTGTTTGAATAATTTGTTCCGTAGTCAAAGGCACCGTTATTGTTTTCGTAGCCCACCGAAAATAAATAGGAAGTGTTTTCTGTACCTCCCGAAATGTTCAAGCTGTGTATTTGTTGCTGTGTGTTTCCGTAAACAATGTCGTACCAATCGTTAGAAGTATAAAAACCCGGAAAGTTTTCGAGGTATTTCATCCAGCCTCCGTTTGGGTCTGGTTCGTGTTGTTGGTCTATGCGGTCAAAAACTTCTTGCGACAAACCTGTTTGTCCAATATTTGTCATTCCTTCGTCATACATTTGAGCTAATTGACTAGTATTAGCCATTTTTTTAAGGAATTGTGGTTGTTTTATGCCGAAATTGTAAGAGTAACTTACCGTTGGTTTTCCTAATTTTCCATTTTTTGTGGTAATTAGAATTACTCCATCGGCAGCTCTTGCTCCATAAATAGCTGCTGAAGCGTCTTTTAGAATGGTTACGTCAGCTATGTCGTTAGGATTTAATAAGTTCATATCGCCGGGTATTCCGTCAATAAGTACCATTGGTTTGTTTCCATTAATCGAAGAGTTGCCTCTAATCGAAAGTGCATGTCCTTCGCTTCCGGGCTGTCCGCTTGAGCGTGTAATGGTAACTCCGGCTACAACTCCTTGCAAGGCGTCCATTGCATTGGTAATGGATTTGGATTGAAATTGTGCTTCCGAAACTTTTACAATAGAGCCAGTTATCGCACCTTTGGGTTTGGTTCCATATCCAACAACAATAATTTCCTCGAGAATTTCATCTTGCATCGACACGTTTATTTGCTCTTGGTCGTCAATGGTAATTCGTTGTGTTTGCATTCCTACAAACGAAAATACTAAAACAGTTGCTTTTTGTGCAGAAATTTGATAATTTCCTTCCCTGTCTGTCATTGTTCCTGTACTTGTTCCTTCTACTTGTACATGAACTCCGGGCAATGATAAATTTGAGGCATCAACTACTTTTCCTGTTATGGTCATGGTTTGTCCAAATAATTGAAATGGTATAAAAGCCATAAAAAAGAACAATAATTTGGGCAAAATACTGTCGGATTTACCTTTTTTTTGTTTCATAATAATAAGATTTAATTGTTAAAAAAGTTGTTTTTTTGAAATTTGACGTTTTTTAGATTGAAAATGGACACTCTTTTTGAGTTCGCCCATTTTTCAAATTAAAAAATAATAATCGTTAATGAGTTGATTATGCGTTTGTAAGTCTTGTTGATTTATGTCTAAATTTGTAGCTTGAGCAAAACAATTTATTGCTTGTTCTTTATTTTTGAGCCCTATATTTCCAAGTCCTTCTAAAAAAAGGCAGTGAACTCTATTGCGTAAACCAATATCGTCGTTCCAAATCAATAAGTCAGGGAGCGAAACAGCAAAATAATCTATTTGTACAGTTTGGTTTATGTGTTGTTGTGCATATTCTATTAATTTGTTAAATAGAGAATTTGCTTTTTCTGTATTTCCTAATTTTTTGAAAGACAAGGCTTGATAAAAAATTTTATAGGGCTTCTGGTCGTTATAAAAAACGGTTTTTGTAATCTCTGCTTTTCCGAATGTTGCTTTTTGCCAACACTCTTGGGCTTTTTCATTTTCACCTAAGGCAGCGTAAGAGTATCCTAAAAAATAATAAAAGTCGCTTTCGTTTGCACCCAAGAGTTTTCCTTCGCCTAAGTTTTCGGGATACACCAAGCATTGATTTATTAATTCAATGGCTTGCCGAAAATTAGCTTTTGCTATTTGCTTTTTTGCAAGCTCTAGTTTTGCTATTTGATATTGGTTTATTATTTTGCCTTCTCCCCCTTCCCAAGGATGAAATTTCCGGTTTTGAAGCCATTCCAATGCTTTTTCGTATTCGCCTATTTGATTATAAAGAGTAATTTTTTCTAAAAACAAATCGTCTCTTTCTAAAACACAGATTGTATTTTGCTCTAAAAAATCCAATCGTGTTTGGTGGCAATAGCACAATCTTTTTTTTAATTGGTCGAGTTCGTATAAAATTCGAGCATCTTTTGTATTTAAAAGAAATGCTTTTTGGAGTAAATCTAATGCTTTCTCTGGCATATTGAGTTGGTTATAACTAGCTAATGCCAAATTGCGAAGTGCTGTTGGATTGTTGGGGTCAAGCTCGATTGATTTTTCCCAGCAAACTATGGCATCAGTGTATTGTCGTTTATCGTACCACAAATTACCTAGATAATAGGGTGCTTTGGCATCGAAAGGATTTTCATTTTGAGCGTATTGCAAGGCAAGTATCGCTTCTAAGTTGTTTGGAAAACAATAGTCGGGATTGTGTGATTCGGCTTTTTGCAATATTTGAGCATTTGTTTTTCCGGCTAAGTGTAACGCTAAACTCATGTAATAATAAGTCATTGGCGATGTTTTTGTCTTTTGAATAGCGGTTTGGAGTACTAATAGGGCTTCGGTGTAGCTTCCCGAATGGATATACTCTAATGCAACCGTATGGTAATTGTGTACTTCGCTGTGCATCAATGAGTTTATTTTGTCAATTATGTTCTCATCATTAGTTATGAGGTATTTCTCAAACCAGCATCTGTAATTGAAAGGGTCGCTTTTTAGCGATTTGTCAATCCATTCTAAGGCTTCATTTTCTGCTTTAAGTTTTCTAAGAATTGTAACTTTTACTCCCATAGCTTTATGGTTATGAGTATTTCTGCTAATTGATTGATTGATTTCGTATAAAGCGTCATCAAGCCGATTTTCGATGAGCGAAATTTGGGCACATGAAAAAAAGGCAGCGTCTTGCTGAGCCGAGTTCCAAGTCGATTTGTAGAAGGCTTTGTAGGATTCTTTTAGCTTATCTTGGTATTTTAGACAAACACCTAAATTATAGTACGTTTCACCGTTGTTGGGGTTAGAATTGTATTTGTTTTGCGATTCGATGGCTTTATTGAAATACATTTCGGATTGATTCCATTTTCCACGTCTTAAAAACCACACACCCATTGCATTGTTATTTCTAATGTCATTAGGATTTCGTCTCAAGGCTTCTAAATAATAATCTGTGGGCAAGTAAGTGGCATGTCTATATTGTTCTAAGTGTAAGCCTGTTAGATATAAGTTTTCGCAGGTATCTATTTCATGGGCAAGCAAAGCCGCTTGCGCTGGTAGAGGTTTAGGTGATGCTTGATTTTCTTTTGAAGGCAATATGCTTAATAGCTCGTTGCTGTTATGGTCAAATACATTCAATTTTAAATTAGAAATTAAGGTTTTATTGCTTTTTATTTCTTGAATAAAAATGACCTCAGGGCTAATGGTTTGGCAAGTGTCGAGCAAAACGTGCTCGTTACTAGAATCAGTAAGCAAAATACGGATATTGGAA
Source organism: Bacteroidota bacterium (assembly GCA_020047755.1). Taxonomy (GTDB): domain Bacteria; phylum Bacteroidota; class Bacteroidia; order Bacteroidales; family JAIFNL01; genus JAIFNL01. The sequence continues at coordinate 4,709 of JAIFNL010000088.1, read as the reverse complement.
TGAAGCGATGTTGCAAAAACCTTAATAATAATGTGGTTTTCTTTAGAAGCTTCAATATTCAAAAGCAAATCTTTTGAAGCATTTTTGATAATACCTAATTCTCTGTAGGGCAAAAAATATTGGAAAAAAGATTTTTCTTCGTAGGGTTGTAACCATGCAAAATCGGGCTGATTGTCGGTATATACGCCTGCCATTAATTCGATGTAAGGACCGTTTTGGTCGGTTAGATTTTTGTCCCATGCTCTGCCAAAATCTCCATTACCCCAAGTCCATTGTTTTTTTCCTGGAGCAATATGGTGATTAGCAATGTGCAACATTCCAGCCTTTGAGTCATTTTCGTAGCCACCTATAAAATTAAATTCAGATTCAATCGCCATAAAAGAGGTAGGAACAGGAATGTTTTTGTAATTCGAAATATCTACACCTTTGGAATAATCAACTTTATAATAGGTTCCGGTTGCTATTGGAAAAGTACTTACGTCTCTTTTACCATGGTCGAAAACGGCATGTACATCGGGCGGAAATACCGATTGATAATGTTCATTAACAGCCACAGCCGGATTTACCCACCACAAAAAAGTTTGAGACAAAGCCGTAGGGTTGTATATTTTTGGGTGTATTTCCAAGTAAGCTTTGCCCGCGTAGAGTGTAAATGAAATCATTGCTTTTTGATGCGACATTCTTTCTATTTCATTGACCCAAACGGTAACTCGCTCTGCATTACTTTGGTCGATAAAGTAATCTATGGGCATAAAAGTACTGGGTCTGTGATGCTGAGGCCAGTTAAATTCAATACCTCCCGAAATCCAAGGTCCGGTAAGCCCTACCAAAGCAGGTTTGATTACTTGATTGTAATAAACAAAATGACGTTGCTTTATTTTATCATACGCCATTTGTATTCTACCTCCTAGCTCAGGCAGTATCATTATTTTCAAATACTCGTTTTCTAAAAAAACAGCTTTATATATTTTATTCGTTTTTTCATCTGTAATTTTGTCTATTACCGCATAAGGATATACAACACCACTGCTCCCTTGATAAATTCTTTTTTCAAGAAACAATGGATTTTTTTCTGCTTTTCCTATTTCGTAAGTAGCAATTACAATTTCTTCTTCCCAAGCGTTTATAGTCATATCTATTTTTGTATGAAAAATTAGTTTACAAAATATTTCTCTATCTCTTCTAATGTTTTTCCTTTAGTTTCGGTTAATCGGAAAGAAATAAAAATTAAACTTAAAAAATTAATCAAAGCATACACCCAAAAAGTTCCTGAAACTCCAAAAAAACTATTCAACAAAGGAAAAGTGTAAGTCAAAATAAAGCAGGCAATCCACAAGGCAAGAGTAGCAAACGACATGGCAACTCCCCTAATTTGATTTGGGAAAATTTCAGACAAAATAACCCAAACAATGGGTGCTAGCGACATGGCATAAATGCCAATAGCTAAAACGATAATTGTAAGTATTACAATTCCTTGCAAATTTAAGGCATAAGCAACACCCAAAAATGTATAAGCAATTGTAAGTCCCAAAGAACCAATAAGCATTAATTTTTTTCGCCCAAATTTGTCCACTACCCATAGAGCTACAAATGTAAAAATCAAATTGACGCTGCCCGTAATTACAATATTAAACAGCATATCGCTTACGCCATAGCCTGCCGATGTGAAAATTTCGTCGGCATAATTAAAAACCGTATTTATTCCAGACCACTGTTGGTAAACAGCTAAAAAAAAGCCTAAAAAAAGGACAGAAGCATATTTTTTGTTAAAAATGGATTTTGCAGTTGGTTTGTTAGTAATAGGCATCATACTTAGCTTAATAAGTTTAAGCTCGCTTTCGGCATAAGCCAAACCGCCAGTTTTTTGAAGAATAGGAAGAGCCTTTTTTTCTTGTCCGTTTTTGATGAGCCATCGAGGGCTTTCCGGCAAAAAAACGATAAGTACTAAGAAAAGAATAGAAGGTATTGTGCAAACATAAAACATTAATCGCCAGCCAGTTTGTCCGTTCCACGAAGCTCTAATAAATTCATCGGTGGCATCTTTGGGCACTGGCTCGGCTATTAATAAATTGATAATTTGTGCCAAAAGTATTCCAATTACAATAGTCATTTGATTTAGAGATACATATCTGCCACGTAGTTTTGATGGTGCAATTTCTGCAATATAAATAGGCGATAATGCCGATGCTAATCCGATGCCAATTCCGCCAATGATACGAAATACAATAAACATGTGGTAATTTAATGAAAACCCCGTTCCTATTGAGGCTATTGTAAACATAAAAGCGGAAAGAAATAAAGGTAATTTTCTACCTAATTTATCGGACATTACGCCTGATAGAATAGCTCCAATTATGCAACCTATTAAAGCAGAGCTCATAGCCCAAGCCTGTAAAGCATCGGAGTGGTTAATTTCAAAAAAGCGTTCGTAAAAAGGTTTTGCTCCTCCTATTACTACCCAATCGTAGCCAAATAGTAAGCCTCCGAGTGCAGAAATAAGCGATATAGAAATTAAGTATAAATTATTGTATTTTTGCATTTTTTTATAATTATCTTGACTTATTCGTTTTTAATCTCACAATCAAAGAGAGCATTTTGATAGCCAATAAATTCTATCAAAAATGAAATTATGCACTTCTTCTTAGTTTTTTTCTAGTACAAAAATAAAGGTTCTATAAGTCAATAAAAATAGATATTTTTATTAAAAGAATGGATTATTTTATTATTTTTGCCTTTTTTAAAAAATACAATTTAGAACCTATGATAAAAATTAAAAGTGGTTTTCCGGGCGAAAGAGCTATTATTCTTCCTCCTTCGATTGTGGACGAATTTCAAAAAACAGAGTTTGGTAATGTGTTATATATGACAGATATAGGTTTTTATCCTAATGCAATGTTTCATTACCGAAAACGGTCAAGGCAGGAGAACAAACAATTCATACTCATTTACTGTGTAGAAGGAATGGGGTGGATAGAAATAGAAGGAGTAAAATTTAAAATAGATACCAATCAGGTAATAATTTTACCAAAAGAAAAAGCTCATGCCTATGGTAGCAACGAGAAAAATCCTTGGTCGATATACTGGGTGCATTTTGATGGAGAAATGGGTAAGTATTTTGCTACCGATTTAGAAAAACCAAAGCTTATTTGCACCGAAAATAATTCGCGAATAGAGGATAGAATTAAACTTTTTGATGAAATTTTCGATACTCTTAAAAATGGTTATAGTAATAGCAACCTTATGTACAGCGTGGTTTGTTTAATACACTTTTTAAGTACTTTTAAATTTTTAGAGGTTTATCGAAATTCTACTAATTCAAGTAAACAAACCAACGATATAGTTACAAGAACCATTCATTTTATGAGAGAAAATTTGCACAGAAAGATTCAATTAAAAGAAATTGCTGATTATTCGGGCTTGTCAGTGTCTCATTTGTCAGCACTGTTTTTAAAAAAAGCAGGGTTTACACTCATCGGTTATCTCGCCCAGCTCAAAATTCAACAAGCTTGCCATTATATTGATTTTACTGATTTGAAAATGAATCAAATAGCTCAAAAGATTGGTATCGAAGACCCATTTTATTTTACACGTCTTTTTACAAAAATTATGGGAATGTCGCCTACCAAGTATAAAAATACAAAAAAAGGCTAAAACTTTTTAGGTTGTGTTTTATTTCAAACACTAACCAATATCGTAATTTAAGTGATGTTTGGTGGTTGCTAATTTTTTCGTTGGCATAACACTATATTTCATCAATTGCTTGCCCCAGCCTATTTTGCGGCAATACTGATAATAAGTCAATTTTGTCCAATCGTAGTTGCGCTCCCAAAATAAATCCGGCGAAATATATCGGTACACAGCGTCCATAATTAAGCTCGACGTATTGGCTTCATCTGACGCTAAATTATCTAAATCGGGCGACATTAGCAATACTTTGTGCTGTTTGCATTGTATTTTAAGGGTTTCTACTATTTTCTTAAATTCCGGAATTTTATTTTCTATCGAAAAATTGTGGTATTCCGAGTTTCCAAGTTCTCTGATAGGTCTTATTTGCAAAGTGGAGATAGAAAACTTGCTCATTACCTCAAAAAAATCATTCAAATCTGCCAAATTATCTTCATTTACGGTGTAATTTATTCTTATTTGCGGTTTGTCTTTCTTTTTTTCTTTTTTCAACTGCTCAAACAAGCCCAAAGTTTCCATAAATTTGTCATAAGAAGCATGTTTCATAAAAAATTCATACGTTTTTCGGTGTACTCCGTGCATCGACAATATAATTTCATCTAATCCGGCATCAATTAAAGCCGCGATAGTGCTTTTGTTCAACAAATTACCATTGCTACTCATCGAAACATCGGGAATATGATATTTATTTTTTGCCATTTCTACAATTTCCACAAAATGCTTACTAACCGTTGGTTCGGCAGCACTACCAATTTGTAATTTAATTGTTTGCGAAAAAACAAAAGATGCAATTCGTTGAATTTCGGCAATTGTTAGTTTTTCTGAATTTTCAACCACATTGTTAGGGTCGCTAAAATAACACATCTTACAACGAATATTGCACGCAAGAGTAGGGTCGAGGTTCACATTCAAATGCCGTAATTTTAAAATATGAAGAATCCAAATACCAAACAATTTAATTCTGTGGTTTTTTATAAGTCTATTCAATTTTAGTAGTCGATACGAAATATTCATTTTTTTTGGTT
>JAIFNL010000250.1 GCA_020047755.1 Bacteroidota bacterium | reverse complement strand
ATAAACCAATTATGATAAATATTTACAAAAAAGGCGAATTGCCAAAGTTTGAAGAAACATATAAAGTACAACAAGGCGATGGCAAGTATTTTCCGCCCGAAAAACTGATAAAGGCTGTTGAGTTGGCTTTGTTGCTCAACAAACCGCTTTTGATAGCCGGAGAGCCGGGCACCGGAAAAACCGATGCCGCCTATCACATTGCAAAGCATTTTAAAGGTGTAGAAGACAAACCGTTGGTGTTTAACACGCAAACCACCTCTACGGCTAAGGATTTGTTATATACCTACAACAGTTTGGCGCATTTTCAGTATAGCCGGAATGATAAAGCTGATACTTTGGGTGCGCAAGATTTGCTCGATAAAAATTACATTACCTACAATCCGTTGGGCGAAGCTATTAGTAACTCAAAAAAAGGCATACGAAACGTGGTGCTGATAGATGAAATAGACAAAGCTCCGCGCGACTTGCCAAACGATATGCTCGATATTCTGGAAAATATGCGGTTTACGGTTGACGAACTTAAAATTCATAAAAAAAAGGACGAACCGGATATTTCCGATATTATTGGTAAAGATGAATTTAAGCCCATTGTAATACTTACCACAAATTCGGAAAAAACGCTGCCCGAACCTTTTTTGCGGCGTTGTATTTTCTTTTACATCAATTTTGATGAAATTGATTTGGAAACCATTCTAAAAAACAAACTCGATTTTAAATATACCGATATTCAATGGAAAATTATAATTGGCTATTTTAATTTATTGCGTGCCGAACTTACAGGAAAGAAACCCGCTACCGCCGAACTGATTATGTGGGCATGGATATTGCACAAATACGAAATAACACCCGAAATGCTTAACGGAACCAAAGAAATAGGCAATAAAGCTGAATTGCTCAAAAGTTCCTATTCTGTATTGATTAAAGACAATACCGATTGGCAAGCCCTTAATAATAAAGAAATTGATTTTGTTGCAAAAAAAATGAAATCCTAATATGCCTGTAATCGAACCGCAAACAGAACGTTGGCATTTTCCGTTGACTGAATTTATTGCCATGCTGAAAAATGAGCATTTTTCATTGGGCATTGATACGCATATACTGATGCACCGCGTAATACAACAGTTCGATTTGCCGCAACAACTTGGTGAACTGCCCGATTATCTTGCGCCCATTGTGGCGCAAAGCATGGAAGAGCAGAACAAATTTCACGAATATTTTAAACGTTGGTTTTATATCGAAAAAATAGATATACAAACCGATATTGAAAAAAAGGAAACTGAAAAAAAAGATAACGGAACAAGCCAAGAAAAAGATAATCAAGATACAAAAACCGATAAAACCCAAACCAGAACAACCCAGCAAACCGATGAAAAGAAAAGGGCAGTTTTAAACATTGAACAGGGCATAATGCCTTCGCAGGGTTTGAGTTTTGCCGTTCCGCACACAAAAGTTGAATTTGCCCCTGCGCTCTTGCGGCATTTTCGTCAGTGGCGGTTTATGAACAATACCGACCGTACTTTTTTCGATATTCATGCCACCGTTAAACGTGTTACCACACAAGGCGATACTGCCGACCCTGTTTACAAATATCAACGCAAACATGTTGAATATTTGATGATAGTGGAACAAAACACTTATAAAAACCATACTGCCGCTTTTATAAAAAGCATACACAGCACCTTGAATAATAACAATATAGATGTGTTGCTTTTTACCTTCGATACTGACCCGCGTATTCTATATACCAAACTAAACCGCAAAAAATACACTATTAATCAGGTTTTTGCGCAATATAGCCATGCCGTTTTGCTGTATTTTGGTTCGGCTTCGTTGTGGTTCGATACGCAAAATTATCGTATTTATCCGTGGACTAACCTACTCAAACGCTGGCAGCAACGCTACTGGTTTCCTGACAGCTCGCCCGATAATTGGCACTTGACCGAACAAACCGGAAGCAAAATTTTCCCTAATGTGTTGCCTTTTAGTTTAGATGCTCTAAAACTATTAACTAACCATTTTCTACAAAATAGCCAAACAAGTGGGTTTACCCCTGAACATTGGAAAAACGATTTCGATTACGCGCTTACCGATGTAAACACACAAATTCCCTTAGATGTGATAGCTCTGCACTTTCACCCTTTGGTTAGAGTGTGGATAGCGGCATGTGCCGTTTACCCCGAAGTAAGCTGGGATTTAACTCTTGAATTAGGCAAAATACTTTCGCACGAAGAGTATAATTTGTGTAGTGCCGAAAATATACTTCAATTGTTGCGGCTCGATTGGTTCAAACTTGGATACATACCGCCCGAAATCCGTTTTGCCTTAATGGAAACTTGGTTGCCGCCGGATGTTAATGTTTTTGTGAATAGGCATATTGTAAAATTAATGCAAAGCGATGCGTGCAAAGACATTTTGCAAAAACACCCTGCATTTCGCATGCAATTGGCTATACATGAGTTATTGGCTGAAACTAACGAACAAAAACGCAACAAAATAGCCGAAAAACTAAAAAAGGATATAGAAGTAAGCGGTACTGCCGATTTTGTTGCACTGCAATATATTAACGAAGCCGAATTAAGCCCCGTGTTTTTTCGTTTGCCCGATGAATTGCTGATAATGTTTGAACGAATAACCGGAAAAAAGCTAAAAACTAAAAAGGAACCCGTTGAAGAACCCGAAATGGTTTTTGTAAAAGGCGGCACTTTTATGATGGGAACAGATGATTTTGATAATGCAAAACCACCTCACGATGTAACCGTTTCTGATTTTTACATAGGAAAATATGAAGTAACTATTGAAGAATATATGGCATTTGTGGAAGATACAAAAGGTAACAAACCAGAATGGTTAGAAGAAGGAAATTCGTACAATATCAATGAAAACGGCAAAGATAAAGACTATTATCGAAAAGCAGGAATGTCGCTTGACGAAAAAGACAAACGAAAACCCATTACAGGCGTTTCATGGAATAATGCAGTAGCATATTGTGATTGGCTGAGCAAAAAAACAAACAAAAAATACAGTTTACCGAGCGAAGCCCAATGGGAATACGCAGCAGGTGGCGGTGCAAAGTATCCTATTAATTCTAAATATGCAGGTGGGCGCACAAAATGGGCTGGCACAAACAACGAAAGTGAATTGGGCGATTATGCGTGGTATGATAAAAATTCAAATAGCACAACACATGAAGTTGGCAAAACCCCAAAAGCAAATTCATTAGGCATTTACGACATGAGCGGCAATGTGTGGGAATGGTGTTTGGACACTTGGCATAGTAATTATGAAAATGCCACAAAAAATGGTTCTGCATGGATTGATAATTCAAGCTCGGGCTACTACGATAGCCCTACTGGTCGCCGCAGCGGCTTAGGGTTTCGTTTGGTTCGAGTCCCTTAGTTCTTTTATGTGAGCTAAAAAAAGGAATAAATATAAAAATCAAAAACTAAATACAATGTGTGTTAAACACTAGTAAGTTAGTTTTTGAACGAAAAATAATTATAAATTATTGTATAAAACAAGGAAAATGCAGATAAAATTATTTACGATACCCATTCAAGGCATTGCAGAACAGAATGATGAACTAAATCGTTTTTTGAGTGCCAACAAAATAATAGACTTAGAAAAGCAGTTAGTACAAAATACAAATGGCACTTATTGGTGTTTTTATATAAGTTACATTTCAAAGAATGAAGATAAATCGAATACCATTCCAAAAATAGATTATAAACAAATATTACCTCCAAATCAATTTGAACTATTTGAGCAACTACGCATTATACGTAAACAAATAGCCCATGAAGATGCCATTTCGGCATTTGTGGTAGCAACGAATGCCGAAATAGCCGAAATAGCGCAACTTCAGGAAATAACTCTTTCCGGTTTAAAAAAAATAAAAGGTTTTGGCGAACAAAAGGTTGAAAAATATGGAAAGAGAATTTTAAATGGATTAAAAACAATACAAAATACGGATTTATCGTTAAAAAAATAAAATGAAACGAAAAGGCTTCTTAATAGAACAAATAACGGATTTGAACAATCTTTATGAAGCTTTTTATAAAGCCCAAAAAGGAAAAAACAACAAACCCGAAACAATACATTACCAAAGAGAATTATACCAAAATCTAAAAAAGATACAAAATCAAATAGAAACAGGCAATTTAGAATTGGGCAATTATCGTTATTTTACCATTTACGAACCAAAAAAAAGACTTATTTGTGCAGCCTCTTTTGCCGAACGAGTTTTGCACCATGCACTTATGAATGTGTGCCATGTATATTTTGAAAATGAACAGATAGCAGAAAGTTATGCAACCCGCATAAACAAAGGTACTTATAAGGCAATCGAAAAAGCAAAATATTTTTCAAAACACTACAATTATTACATCAAATTTGATATTCGTAAGTACTTCGACAGTATTGCACATAGTATTTTAATTACAAAATTGCAACGTGTTTTCAAAGACCCTCTATTGTTGTATTTGTTTCATCAAATAATAGAAAGTTACCATTCATCACAAAACACGGGACTTCCTATTGGCAATCTGACAAGCCAGTATTTTGCCAATTTCTACTTATCTAGTTTCGATAGGTACATTAAGCAACACTTGCAAATAAAACCTTATGTTCGCTATATGGACGATTTTATTATTTGGACTACTAACCCAAGCGAAATTAATACATTAATAGAACAAGTAACTTTCTATTTGAAAGAAGAATTAAACTTAGATTTAAAGATTAAATACAATAATACTTGTAAGCACGGGCTGAATTTTTTGAGCTATCGTATTTTTTCAAACAAAATAGAACTACAACAAAAAAGTAAAAAGCGTTTTATAGAAAAAACGAAACTTTTTTCATCTAAATACAGCCAGAATGAATTTACAGAAAAAGAATACCAACAGCATTTGCAACCACTTACAGCTTTTACTCTTCATGCTTCAGCAAAAGGTTTCCGACAAAAAGTATATAATATTAGTAAAAAAGAATTATTTTTGTCCACAGGAAATAATCATAAGCTCGAACCGTGTCAATCGTGGCGGTAGTTGGAACAACAACGCCTCTAACTGCCGTGTGGCGAATCGCAACAACAATAACCCTACTAATCGCAACAACAACATAGGGTTTCGTTTGGTTCGAGTCCCTTAGCTCACAAAAAATAGCCGGATAGCTATTCTAAAAAGAACCGATTATTTTGCCTTTTCCTTTGCTTATTTTAAGGAATAAAACAAAACTACGTGTAGTTTTTTCCATGCCCAAGTTAGTAGGTTTTTTGAAACTCGAAAGCTTGGGCATTTTTT
>JAIFNL010000082.1 GCA_020047755.1 Bacteroidota bacterium | reverse complement strand
ATAGGCAAGGTGGACTTCCAACCTGCCAACATTTCAAAAAAAAATAGGCAAGGTGGACTTCCCCCAAGCCAACATTTCAAAAAAAATAGGCAAGGTGGACTTCCCACAAGCCAACATTTCAAAAAAAATAGGCAAGGTATAACTTCCCCCAAGCCAACATTTCAAAAAAAATAGGCAAGGTGGACTTCCAACCTGCCAACATTTCAAAAAAAATAGGCAGGTAGAACTTCCCCCAAGCCAACATTTCAAAAAAAAATAGGCAAGGTGGACTTCCAACAAGCCAACATTTCAAAAAAAATAGGCAAGGTATAACTTCCCCAAAGCCAACATTTCAAAAAAAATAGGCAAGGTGGACTTACAAGGAGCCGTACTTTGAAAAAATATGAGGTTACTTGAGGTCTAGAGTAAGTACTTCCGAAAAAAAACGAACTACTTTATGAGACCTCATGTAAGTAGTTCGTTTTTTTTTAGTAAGTCCACAGTGATATATTATAGTATTATTTTAATTTCATTTTGGTTGTTTGTGTGCTATTATATAATAAAATAATATAAATAATGGTTGTTAGGTACTATGCACGTAAAAAGCAAATCAATTGGTAGTTGTTTCATTTTTTTTGATTGCTTTATTAATTTGAGTCTGTTTATAAAGTCAAAAGAACTAGCTGTCGGCATTTATTTCATTTTAAATAAGTAAATATTATTGGGCTTTAAGTCTTATTCTAAGCTTTTGGACAAAAGCCCATGCAAATATTTACTGGTTTACTAGGGCACAAATACCCGAGCCAGTGTAAAGTGAAGTTTACAAACAGATTCAAATTGATAACCAACTAAAATCTTACTCGGCTTCTTTTCGTTTAAATACTATTCTGTTCCTTCTATCATCAACAATCAATTCATCGTCAGATAAATCTTCAATAAAATAAAAAGTTAACCCAAGGTCGGTATTAGAGTATGTAATTTTAACGCTAGACTCGCTTTGTAGTTCCCAAGTACCTATGTAATTGATTCTTTCGTCGTACAAAGTAAAATCACCACCTACTTCAAATTTAATGGTGTACTCGCCTACATTCTCACCGCATTCTACGCATGTCCATTCACCTATTATTTTTTCACTAGTAGGCGCACTACATGAAAATAAAATAAACAACAAAAACAATGCACTTAAAATCTGATTTTTTTTCATAGACCTATTTTTTTAGTTTAGTAATTGAATTTAACGTTCATCAAAAATATAAAGCGTATATTTTTAATAAATACGTTCCAAAATTACAAACGAAATCTTTGTAGAAAAATAAATAAGTATAAATTTAAAGCAGCGTAGCTGCGAAATATCTATACGCCAAATATTTCGGTGCTACGCACCTAAAAAAAGCAATTGTATTTCATTTCTACAAAGATTTCGCAACTATGTTGCTAATAAGCGTAAAATGTAAATTTTAAACAACCTCTTATAACGCTTCATTTAAAACCTTAACTAATTATGGAAAACCAAGCTTGCCCTAATATTTCTGCTTGTCCTATATTTCAAGGACTTTTAGATGCAAAATATATAGAGGTATATAAAAACCTGTACTGCCTTGCTGGTGAGGAAGGCACGAAAAAATGCAAACGCTACATTATAAAAAATTTAACTGGTAAATGTCCGCCCAATTTACTCCCTAATTCCTCTAAAACCATAGAAGAAATACTCGAGGGTTTGAATAAAGCGAAGAATTAGTTTTTCTAATTTAGCTCTGATGTTATTTTATTATTGAGCAAATTCTTTGTTACTTGTTTGTTTTTAAGCTTTTGGTAAAATAAAATAGTTCATTAATTTGAGCTTACTGTTTCTGTGTTTTTTATTTCAACGTTTAACTCATATTATTTTATCCTTTATTTCAAAAAAACTTATCTTTATGGAAGAAAACTTTGACGCATTTAAGCATATTTTTGAGGAACTGATTCCTTTCAATAAGTTTTTAGGAATGAAATTGTTAGAAATAGAAAAGGATTTTGCGAAAGCTATTTTGCCATTTAAGCCCGAGTTTATTGGCGACCCGCGAGCAAACCGTTTGCATGGCGGCATAAGTGCAACCTTAATCGACGTAATTGGCGGAATTGTAGCCATGACGGCTTTAGAGTCATTCGACGACAAAATAGCAACCGTAGATATGCGCATCGACTACTTGCGCCCGGGTAAAGCCTTAGATGTAATTGGCGAAAGTCGCATAATAAGGCGCGGCAGCCGTTTGGTTGTTACCGAAATGAAACTTTATCATGCCGAAAATCCAACCATCTTATTGGCTGTTGGCAAGGGCGTTTATAGTGTAAAGAAAGCCAACGACGATTGTTAATTATTTTGATAGCACAAGAAAAGGGTAAGTAAATGATTAAAATTAGTTTACACTATTTAGGTTTGTTTATAAACTCTAAATCATTAGCAACGGCATTTATGCCGTTGTGGAAAAATCAGCAACAGATTTGGGCTTTAGCCCTACTCTAAGCTTTTGGGCTAAAGCCCAGATAAACATTTGTTTATTTACTACGGCATAAATGCCGTAGCTAGTTATAAATGTAACAATTTGTTATTAGAATTTGAAAACGATTGTATAATTTTGCATTTCTTAGAATTTGGGTTACTATCAAGTTATGCTATCAATTATTTATCAATGAGCATGAAAATATCATTTTCGAGCTTTTCGTTAATCGTGATAAGGGTAACTTTGAATTTCATTTTCAAATCGCCGCGTGTGTAAATCATTTCATGTGGAAATTCGTATTCATCAACCATTTTGAAATCGGAGTAGTCAATGGTAAGTAATTCTTCTTCAGCCTCATCGTTTTGAAAAGGAAGAGTCCATCGGATTAAATGCCCAGTGAGTGCACTAAAATGGAATTGATGCAATTTTTCGTTCTTCGTTATTGCCGAAATTCGATGAGCTTCGTTTCCGTCGATGTATTCGGTTGTATCATAAGTAAGTGCAAATTTATATTTGTCGAAAAACAAAGGAAGGAAAATGGTAGCTTCGTATTGTAATTCGTCAAGTTCTTCTTTTTCGTATATTTTGTATCCTTGCACTCCCCAACGCCTGCCTTTGTTGCCGTCATAAATTACTTTTTCTATTCGGCTTCCCATCGAGCTCATTATTTTGGTCATTTTGTCGGGATACTCATAATATTTTACTATATTGTAGGTTACATTTTCTATTATAATGTTTGTTTTGATGACTACATTCTTGAATTTTTTTATTTTTTTCTCGCCACCAATAGCATTCGTATAATCTTTTATAATGTTCGATACAAATGCTTTGTTTGCCGCAAGTATTTCTTTTTCGGTCAAAGGAATACTGTCAGTTTGTTGTTGATTAAGAGAATCGATTTGCGAAAATAGCAGATTACTTAAATTTACAAATAAAAATAAAAAAAAGATACGTTTCATTATTGTTTGCGTTTTTTAACTGAGAATTAATTGTTCGAAATTAGATTCTTTTCTTTCACTAATACTTCTTCAAACCCCAAAAGTAAGAAGAAGCTTTCTAAGGTCGAAATTCCGTTTTTGTTCGCCATTTCTAAAATTCCTTTATTTAAAGCACTATACGCTAAGTTCTTTCTGCATTTTTGTTTTACCAGCATTACATCGTCGTTAGTATAAAAGCGGTCTTTTCGATTGATGTAAATTTCATAACCCATGAGCGAATCTTTGTCGGTTTTGTAATACCATGGATTAATAACAGTATCAATCAATTCGGCTTTAGGCAAATAGAGCGTTATTTTCTTAGTTGAAGAGGTATCAATATCGCTCAAATCGATGTTTTTCATGTGGTAGCCGGCTGAAATATGTCCTCGTCCAATGTAAACAAGGTTGTGCTTGCTGATAAAGTCTTTCACATCATCTTGCGCCGAAATCAAATCTTTTTCAGCCGAAGCTAAGTCTTTTTGGCTTTCTTTTACTCTTTTGGTGTGTTTTGAGAAATCATCTGAAGCTTGTTTGTAGCGTTTTTCCATGTTGTCAATTTCATTTTTCACATAGTCGAAACGTTCTCGTTCGATGCTTTCCTTTTTGCCCTTGGGCAATTCTTTGAATGTAATTTCGAGCGAATCCAAATAGCTTTTATATATCTTTTGTGTAGAATCGCTATAACTTATTAGTCCTTTTAGCGTATCTAGCTCGCTTTTATACTTTAGTATGCTCAAATTGATAAGCTCAACTTTGTCTTTTTTCTTAGCATAATCGTCTAAATACTTGTATTTATTGCTAATTTTGGTTAAGTCAGTTCCATATTCAACAATCAAATCGTTGTAAGCAGCAAATAAATCGGCATATACTTCGCCATAAAATTCTGCGCTTACGAGTTGGTTTATTTCTTTAATCTGCTCAATTAACACAGGGGTGTCTTTTACACTCATTTTGCCTTTGAATAAATTGAAGCCATTGGGCAGAAAGTTCGTGAAATTAGCTAATCCGTAATAAGTTGCAGATAGAAGAATTAACACGATGGCAATATTTCTGAATATTTTAAGCATATATTTTTATAGTATTTTAGATTATATCTTTTGTTTTTCGTACACCTATCTTTTGCTTGTAAAAAAGATTTCGTTACAAATGAAATTTGTTTTTGTATCTTTCTTTTATTTTTCTTTGATTGTTTGGTTCTTGAATTTGATATAAATTTCGTTAAAACCTGAACTTTTTAAGATGTTAGTGAAAAAAAAGCGCGTATTTTTTTCAGCATTTTCGGTTATTCCTAAATTCTTGATACTGTTTCTAATATCAACCTCGCCAGCACGGTACAAAGCATCTCTTTCGGCAAGCGAAATGGTATTAAAATCCAATGGTCCGTTTGAGCTAGTGTATTCTTCTACAATATTAAAAGCGGTGGGTGGATACGAAAATTCAAGAATTTCGACCGCAGGAAGCGTAATACTAACTTTATCGCCTTGTATAACAACGTCCTCTTCGTTTATTTTGCTCAAATCAATCCCTGCTTTGATGAAAGCTTTGGTTTCGGCAAAAAAATACTTATCCGACAAAAGACGTTTCTTTTCTGCCGAAATTACTTTGGTTACAACATATTCCACAGTCGATAATTTCGACGAAGCTTGTAATTTACTAATCACTTCGGCTTTTTGAGGTGTCGTTTTTTCTTTGCACGAACTTATTGTAATTACAAACAAGACGCTAGTAAAAGCAATTATTTTAATTTTGTTGTACATATTTTTATAAAAGATAAAAATCGGTTATGTTTTGAAAGATAACAAATTACACGTTTTTGATTTGTCTAACTATTCGTTTTAATAAATTTAAACTAAAACTATTCTACAAAAATAGTTAAAATTATTCATTTTATAAAATTTACGATAAAATATTTGCAAAAAGAATTGATAATTGATACATTTTCATTTTACACACACAATTGATAATTCACAATAAATTTGCACCTTTGCCCCAAATTTAGAACAATGACGGCTTCGGAAAAAAAAACGTTTTATTTGCATCTGATTTATTCCTTTTTAGACGGAATAATTGTGGGTGTTTTGGCATTGAATGAGTTTGTTTTGCTCAAAAGCTTGCGTGCTTCCAATTACGAAATTGCAACTTTGGTACAGTTTACCGTAATTTTGCTACTTTTTGCAAACTTTATCAACGAATTGATAAAGCGAAGCCGCAACAAAAAGCGAATGTTGAAATATATGGCATTTTTCACACGCCTTCCTTTGCTTTTGATGTTCTTTTTTCCACAAAATGCCAACGAAATAGCAAATTCGCACTATCATTTGCTCTTTTTGGGAGTATTTTTTATGTATTATCTGGCTGACCCATTTATTTTACCTACCATTAGTTTATTTTTGAAAACATCTTACTCGCACCAAAATTTCGGAAAGTTGTATAGTTACGCTTCCACGCTCAATAAGATTGTTATTTTGTTTGCTACTTTTATGTTTGGCTTACTTTTGGATTTCGATATGTTTGCTTTTCGATATATTTACCCCGTTATTGGTATTTTAGGCATCATTTCAGTTTTCACTTTAACACAAATCGACTACCACGAACCCGAAAATTTGTGGGTAAAAACAAAATTTATCGACTCTGTAAAAGATTCATTCAAAGTTATGTTCCGAATTTTGAAAGAAAACCTAGCTTTTAGTCATTTTCAAATTGCATTTATGATTTACGGTTTTGTTTGGATAGGAACTATGGCAGCAATTAATATCTTTTTCGACGAAGTATTAAATTTAAACTACTCAAGTGTAGCATTTTACAAAAATTCGTACAATACCATAGCCATTGTTATTTTGCCGTTTTTCGGAAAAATAATAGGTAAGCTCGACCCTCGAAAATTTGGAATCTATTCATTCGCAAGTCTTTTATTATTTTTACTTTTCATGCTTTTAACCGAATATTTTCCATATTATATAACCATTTTTGGACTAAAAATTTATTATTTGTTAATTTTGTCTTATACTTTTTACGGAATTTTTGCAGCCACCATGGCATTGCTTTGGTATATAGGCTCGGCATATTTTTGCAAAAAAGAAGAAACAGCTAATTACCAAGCAGTTCATCTAACATTAACTGGTGTAAGAGGTGCATTTGCTCCCATTTTGGGCATGATTGTGTATGAAACTTTTAGCTTCACTGGCGTTTTTGGTATCGGAATCGCCATGATGCTCGCCTCAATAGGGGTATTATTTTATTCGCTAAAAAAAATACCTAAAGTAGTGATAAATAACTGATAAATATTTAGTTAAATAACAATTCGTTCTGTTTTTAAAACTCGAAGAATAATTATTTTAGGTAAATTTAAAAAAGATAATGTTCTTTTTTTTGAAAATAAATCACTTTTTCTTTATCTTTACGAAAAATTTTATAGATAGTGTTTGGAATAAAACAATCGATTTTAGGCATTTTTAAAATTTTCAAGTTATAGTCTGCCTTTGTAAATGCTAGGTAATGAGCATTGTCGAAGTAAGAATTTTTAAATTTCAAAAAAATGCAAAAGATACGTTTTCTTTCACACTAGTTCAGAATGTATATTTTTTTAAGATAATCATATATTTTTGATTATTAGCCTATTCATATCTTGTTTTTTTATGAAGTCTAAAAAAAATGATTTTGAGTAACATAAGAAAAAACCAAAAAAAATTCATTCCACTTTGTTCTTGAAAATTTGGCGTAATATTTGTTTATTTAAATAAAAAAACTGATGAGTTTATGGAGTGATTTAATAAAATTAATTTTTGTAATTGATTTTATCAGATTTTTCAACTAAAACATTTCGTTTTTTCCTTTTTTCCTTTATTTATTAACATTTTAAAGTGTTATTTTAACATAAAAATGAAAATTACACTTTTGCTCTACTAAAAAGCAACTAAAATGAAAAAAAATATCTACATAGCTGTATTCATTGCAATATTATACTTGTTTTCAAATTCAGCCAATTCACAAGTTATTCAATTTTCGCAATATTATTCATCACCTACCATTTTGGGTCCTTCTTTTGCGGGTTTACACTACGAAACAAAGGCGGTAATGAATTATAGAAATCAGTGGCCCGGAGTTAGCAACTCGTTTGTTACTTCCGCTTTTACGGTAGATCACTTTTTTGAAAACAGAAATAGTGGCGTAGGAGTGAGCGTATTACGCGATGAAGCTGGAGCTGGAAATTTAAGTCTTACCGATTTTGGAGTTTCGTATTCCTACAATTTGAAAGCTACACGAAATATCAGCGTTCGCCCGGGAATTGGCTTCAAATACTCTAAGCGTGGAATTGATTTCTATGAATTAACATTTGCCGACCAATTGAAAAATATTGATAATCCAGCCGTTACAACCATCGAAACACCTCCCGAAGAAGGAATTGGCTACTTTGATGCGGTTGCTTCTTTTTTAGTATTTAGCAAAAACTACTGGGGCGGAGTTACAGTGGATCACTTATTTAAGCCAAACCAAACCTTTTTTGGCGAAGAAGCTAAAATTGATATGCTTATTCAAGCCTATGGTGGATACAAAATTTACTTAAAAGACCCAAGACATGGCTCGAAACGTAAAAACGAAAGCTTAACTTTTTCATTTCTTTACAAAATGCAAGGCAAATTCAAACAACTTGACCTTGGTGCTTATTGGCAAAAGAATGATTTACTTACTGGTTTGTGGTATAGAGGAATACCTGTTTTGAACAATCCCGAACAAGGATACAGAAACAACGATGCGGTGATTTTAATGCTTGGATATAATTTTTATAGCCTTACACTACAATATAGCTACGATATAACAGTAAACTCATTGATGAAATCGAGTGCAGGTTCGCACGAAGTTGCTCTTATTTACAACTTTAAACTCGGTAAAAGAAGCAAATTCAAAAAATATACTCCAATTCCTTGTCCCGGATTCTAAACTTGAATCTTGTTTGAGTTAAAAATAAAAAGCCGCACTTCTTTTCAAAAAAAAGTGCGGCTTTTTATTTGAAAATATATTTTAACAAAAAAGTTTTTTTTTAGATTTTTTTAACTAGTTTTGTGTATGATTATAACCAAAAAAAACAAAACAATGAATAAATTTAAAGTAGTAACTCTCAATGAGTACATTATAAAAATGCAGTCCGATTTTCCTTATGCAAAAGGCGAATTGTCGAATCTATTGAGCCATATTGGGATAGCTGCAAAAATAGTGCATCGCGAAGTAAATAAAGCAGGGCTTGTAGATATTTTAGGAGCACAAGGCTCGGTAAATGTACAAGGTGAA
The DNA here is from genome assembly GCA_020047755.1 of Bacteroidota bacterium. GTDB lineage: Bacteria > Bacteroidota > Bacteroidia > Bacteroidales > JAIFNL01 > JAIFNL01. The sequence goes on along the minus strand of JAIFNL010000082.1, from coordinate 5,437 downwards.
GAAGTAAAAAAACTTGATGTATTTGCTGATGACCACTTTATAAGCGCACTTAAAGCTTCTGGCGAGTGTTGTGGAATTGCTTCGGAAGAAAACGACAACATCGTTTCATTTGACTCGGAGATGGAAAGAGATGGGAAATACATTGTAACCATGGATCCGCTCGATGGTTCATCAAATATTGATGTGAATGTATCAATTGGAACTATTTTTTCGATTTATCGTCGCCAAACACCCCAAGGGCACAAAGCCGAAGAGATTGATTTTCTGCAAGAAGGAACACGGCAAGTAGCTGCAGGCTACATTATTTATGGTTCATCTACCATGATGGTTTATTCGACAGGAAAAGGGGTAAATGGATTCACACTCGACCCTTCAATTGGCGAGTTTTGCCTTTCGCACCCCGAAATAAAAACTCCTTCCAACGGAAAACTTTATTCGATAAATGAAGGAAACTATATTAAATTTCCGTTGGGTGTGAAAAAATACATAAAATATTGCCAAGAGCCCGATATTCAAACCTCAAGACCTTATTCATCGCGCTACATTGGCTCATTGGTAGCTGATTTTCACCGCAACTTGTTGCAAGGTGGAATTTTTATTTATCCCTCTACCTTAAGCTATCCGACTGGAAAATTGCGTTTGCTTTACGAGTGCAACCCAATGGCATTCATAGCCGAACAGGCTGGAGGAATGGCTGTTGATGGACTTGGAAATCGGATTTTGGACATCAAACCAGAAAGCCTTCACCAACGAGTTCCGCTTTTTGTGGGTTCGCGCAAAATGGTAGAAATAGCTGACCGGTTTATGCAAGAAAATAAAGAAGAATAAAGTTAAGCTCGAAACTAAATCAGCAAAGCCACTTCGAGTGGCTTTGCTGAAAAACAAATTCATTGTCGCCCAAGTTACTTCAAGGGTTTTAAATACTTGGCGGGCTGTTTAAAATAGCCTTAACTTGTGCGGCATTGATTCATAATTATCAATTAACAACGAACAATAAAAAGTGCATATTTTTTATATTGAAAAATCAAATTCAGAGATAGTTAAATTGTCGGAAGAAGAGTCGAAACATGCTATAAAGGTATTAAGGCTCAAACTTGGCGATTTGGTAAACTTGATAGATGGAGTTGGAGGATTCTATTTGGCAAAATTAATTAGCGAAAACCATAAATCGTGTCAATTTTCGGTAATTGAAAAGCATGAGAACTACCAAAAGCTATCTTATTTTGTGCATATAGCCATTGCACCAACTAAAAACATAGAACGTTTTGAATGGTTTTTAGAGAAATCGACCGAAATTGGAGTTAGCGAAATTACTCCGCTTTTATGTGAACATTCTGAACGAAAAGTTGTGAAAAATGAAAGACTTGAGAAGGTAATTTTATCGGCAGTAAAACAATCGGTAAAAGCTTTCTTACCAAGACTGAACGAAATGCATGATTTTAATTCATTGGTAACTAAAACATTTGATGGCGAAAAATACATTGCACATTGCAACAAGCAAGAATTGCCGCTACTCAAAAATTTAGTTTCACACAACGAGAATGCACTCATTTTGATAGGACCCGAAGGCGATTTTTCGCCAAAAGAAGTTCATTTTGCTCTTCAAAATGGCTTCAAAGAAATTAGTTTGGGTACAAGCCGCTTGCGAACCGAAACAGCGGGAGTTGTGGCTTGTCATACTTTTTCGCTACTAAATTTATAGATTTTAAATAATTTGATTGAATGAAAAAAAGTTTTCTGGTATTACTATTTCTTTTTAGTGTTTACGCTGTTTTTTCGCAAGAAGGAAACGTAAAAATAGCGTTGCTCAAATATAGCGGTGGTGGCGATTGGTATGCAAACCCAACTTCGTTGCCAAATTTGATTCGTTTTTGCAACGAAAACATAAAAACCAATATCGCTTTAGAGAGCAGAACAGTAGAAGTAGGAAGTTTGGATATTTTCAATTATCCCTTTGTGCACATGACAGGGCATGGAAACGTATTTTTTACTGACCACGATGCCCAGAATTTACGCAATTATTTGTTGGCAGGAGGATTTTTGCATGTTGATGATAATTATGGCTTGGATAAGTTTATTCGCCGCGAAATGAAAAAAGTTTTTCCTGAATATGATTTTGTCGAATTGCCATTTTCTCACCCAATTTATCGCGAAGTTTACCCATTTGCTACCGGATTGCCCAAAGTACATGAGCACGACAACAAACCACCACAAGGTTTTGGCATAATTCACAATGGGCGTTTAGTTTGTTTTTACAGCTATGAATGCGATTTGGGCGATGGTTGGGAAGACGCCTCTGTGCACAAAGACTCGGAAGCTGCACGCTTGAAAGCTCTCAAAATGGGAGCAAATATTCTAGCGCATTGCTTTTCTAATTAGTGTGTGTATGTTAAATCAAAATCGTTGGCATCGTACTTTAGGGCGATGTAAAAAAAAAGTAGAAGATTTTGGACTAAAGTCCATGAGATTCGTTTATTTATATTTGATTAAAAATAAGATGTTTCTCTTTTTTAAGCACTAATTATTTTAAAAATTCATACAATCTATAATTATTCGCAACAGCTTTGTTTGAAGAGATGTTGCCGAGACTTTTGAAGTGGTCTTATTTTGTTTAAGTAAAAGATTGAAATTAGTTTATATTTATAGTTCGCTTTAAATCTTTTTTCTTTGTGGTCTTCTTTGTGGTCTTCTTTGTGTACTTTGTGGTTAATCAAATAATTAGAGCCACAAAAAACACAAAGAAGAATAACAAAGTACACAAAGCTAAAGTATAGGCTAATTAAAGAGACTTACTTATATCTTGAATAATTTACATAAACAATACGGTTTTTTGTTTGTATTTTGAGGTTCAAAACTTTTTATAGGATTTAAAGGATTATTTTTTGTTATTTAAAACATTATTACTATGATTAAAACCATACAAGGCAGACTTAGTTTAATGGTAGGCGTAGGTATATTTATAATCGTTTCGATTTTAATAACTTATGCAAGTATTACCACAAGTAGGATAGCCATTCAAAATGCAGAAGATAATTTTTCGGCACAAGCCTTAGAATATTCTTTTTTTATCAAAAATAAATTTGAGTTAGCTTTAACAAACTCGCGAACAATGGCATATATGCTGGAAACTGTTCACGACAAGCAATATCCGGCGCAAATATCGCGCGAGAGTTTACTGCAAATGACTAAGAACGTAGTCCAAAAATACCCCGAACTGCTTGGAGCTTGGTCTTATTGGCAGCCAAACGCCTTCGATGGCAAAGACAGCGAATTTCGCAACAAGCTCTTTTCAAATGCCGAAGGGCGAGCCAATCCGTATTATGCCAAAGACTTAACAGGCAAAATATCGCCACAACAAAGTTACTCTTCGGCAGAGAACGACACCTCGGAATGGTATCTTGCACCCCAGCGCGAAAAACAAGAATACATCACTGCACCTTACATTTTTCCCATCAACCAGGTTGATGTACTTATGATTACTGCCGAAACCCCCATATATAAAGACTCTTTGTTTGTAGGCGTTTCTGGCTGCGAAATATCCATCAATTGGTTGCAGGAAACCCTCAAAAAAAGTAAGCTGGTACAAAATGGTGCCAAAGTTGTGTTCTATTCGCACGATGGAATTGTAGCCGCACACTCTCAAAATGAAAGCTACATTGGGCAAAACATCAGCAAATTAGACCTAAACTACAAAACCATTTTGAGCGATATAAAAAGTGCTAAGTCCAAATCATTTGTTAAGAACGACATTTTGAACATTCATTTGCCAGTACAATTTGGAAAAGTGCCTTATCAATGGCAATTGCAAATAGAAGTCCCCATGAGCATCATTACTGGGCAAGCCCGACAAATGATGTGGACACAAATAGGAATGGCTTTTCTCTTCAGCGTTATAGCAATAATTATCTTGATATTTTTCTTGCGAAAAAACCTTTCGCCCATACAAAAAAGCAGCGAAATGCTACAACGTATTGCAAAAGGTGATTTGCCCGATTTAATAACAGAAAAATATTTCGGCGAATTTGACCTGATGAAGCAAAACATGAACAGCCTCATCGACGACAACAAAAAGATAATCGAAAAAGCCGGTTTGTTTTCGCAAGGCAATTTAAACATTGCTTTTGAGAAACGTTCTGAAAACGACCAATTGATGCAAGCCCTTTCATTTATGGTCAAAACCAACCAAGCGATAGCCCAAACTGCTCAGGAAATAGCACAAGGAAACTTAGTGGTAACGCTCGAAAAACGCTCAAAAGACGATACTCTTATCAAAGCTCTTTCTGAAATGGTACAATCTATGCGGCAAGTTATTGAGCGTATTACGCTTTCAGTAGAAAATCTGTCGGCTTCGAGCAAGCAATTGAGTATTACTGCGCAACAAGTGAGCACGGGAGCGGCAGAGCAAGCGGCTTCGTCGGAAGAAGTATCCTCGTCGGTCGAGCAGATTTCGTCGAGCGTAAATCAAAATGCCGAAAACTCGAAACATGCTGAGCAAATAGCTCAAAAAGTAGCCAGCGGAATTTCCATTATTACTAAAGCCGTGAAAGAAACCCACGAAGTAATGCGCGAAATAGTTACCAAAATAACTCTTATCAACGAAATAGCTGCCAAAACCGACCTTTTGGCTATCAATGCTGCTATTGAAGCAAGCCGTGCCGGAGCTTACGGAAAAGGGTTTTCGGTAGTAGCAGTCGAAATTAGAAAACTTGCAGAGCATAGTGCACAGGTGGCATTGCAAATAGAAACCATGTCAAACAAGAGCCTTAAACAAGCCGAACTTTCCGACAAATTACTCGAAGAGCTAACCCCTGAAATCAAAAAGACATCGGCTTTGGTGCAAGAAATAACAGCCGCAAGCATGGAGCAAGATTCTGGAACAGCGCAAGTAAACATTGCACTCCAACAGCTATCGAATATTATACAGCAAAACTCAGCAGTGTCGGAACAGATGGCAAGCAATTCGGAAGAATTATCTGCACAAGCCAAATTGTTGTTAGAAACGGTATCTACATTTAAAACTTCGATAACTCAAAACAAAGAAGCTGAAATAATAAATACCCAGCTAACCATTATTAAACTGCAAGAAAAACTCAACGAGCTGATAAATATAAAAATAAATGAACCAAAACCAGATAAAACATATACAGAAACAAATCCCATTCAAACTTCGGGTGTAACTTTAAACTTAGATATTGACAAGGAATTCAATAATTTTGAACCATTTTAATACTCTCTTTATTACTAGTCGTTGGCATTTGTGCCGACAGTTAGTGATTATGGACTCTATTATTAAATGCCAATTATTTGTGCATTTGTGCGGTTTTAATATTTTTCTGGTATATGTAGCTTTGGCAAAGGTGGGCTTTGTGGCTTGGTGCATAACGTAAGCCCTTCAAGGGTTTCAAACCCTTGAAGGGCTGGTTGTTGGCTAATTGAT
>JAIFNL010000191.1 GCA_020047755.1 Bacteroidota bacterium | reverse complement strand
CGACCACCGAAATATCGAAACAACAAGAGCCTGAAACTTTTGAAGAAAACAAGCAGGTTGCAAAAAAAGGCGGCGAAGTAGCAAAAGCTGCTCGTAAAAAATTAGAAGAAAGCACGGGCAAAACTGTGGTATCGGAACTTAATGCAAAGAAATTGTCAAACAGAATTGAGTAGATTCTGGGATTTACACCGCACCACTTGGTCGCAAAATAGTTATATTTGTGCAAATATCTACAAGAATGAAGTAATCTGCTAAAAAAACAGCGCAATAGTTTTTGGTGATGAGGCGAGCAAGTGAAAAGTGTTTGTTTTTGTGCAAAAAGAATTTTATCTTTGTGGTAGCAGGTGTTTAGAAGAATTTTAGGTGCAGAGCTGGAGTGTGCTGGCGAGTGGCTGTTGGGTCGTTTTTACGCTAGGAAATTAAAAAAAGCATAACAACTTAATAATTAATGATTTTGACTGAGTTTATAGACATATCAAATTGGAATTTGCAAGAATGGAATAAGCCTCAAAAGGGTTCTAGACCTAACAATATTTATGAAAATCCACTTACGAGTGAGTTATTCTATTTTAAACAATCAAAATCAAATTATCCAACAGAGATTTGGTCAGAAATAGTTGCAAGTAAATTAGGACAATTGATTGGTTTTAATATACTTGATTACAATATCGCTTTTGATAACGAAGTGGTAGGTTGTTTATCAAAAAGTATGGTACATAAAGAAAACGGCGAGGAGCTTTATCATGGTATTGATATACTTAATGACAATATAAAAGAATTTGAAATAACAAGCAAACCGATTTGCTCATTTCAAGATTGGGAATATATTTGTTCAACGAATGAATTATTTAATCATTTTGTTCCAAATTTTATCGAAACAATAATATTTGATGCAATAATTGGTAATACTGATAGGCATACGGAGAATTGGGCATTCATACGTGTTCTAAATGTTAAATTGCAAAATAACAAACCAAAGCAGGAAATTGATTGGCTAAAAACATTTTATTCTATTTTAAAATTAAAACCATCAATACGCTTAAATTTAGCGAGTAATATTGAATTTTCACATGTTTTTAAATTTTCACCAATCTATGATAGCGGTAGTTGTTTAGGACGTGAAATAGACGAAAGAAAAATTGGAACTTTTTTAAAAGAAAATGACCAGATTTTACGTTATATTCTAAATGGTAAAAGTGAAATAAAATGGAATAAAGAAGAATTAAACTTGTTTGAAATTGCAAAAAAAGTCAAATCTTTGTATCCAAAATTATTTGAAGAAAAAATAAATTTAGTGTTTAATAAAAACATTGAAAAAGAGATTGATAATTTGATTGAAACGATTGATTTTAATGCCAGCAAAAATTACAAAGGAATATTACTGTCTCAAAATCGAAAGATGTTGATAAAAGAGCTTTTAAAACGTAGAATTAATTATTTAAAAAATATACTTCAAAATGATTAGAAATATTTTTATTGCATGGAGAAGCAAATCAGGCGAAAGAAGATATATTATTGCACGAATTAAACGAACTGCAAGTGGTATTTCATTTGAGTATATGGCTGATTTTGAAAAAGCTAAAAAAGGAGGATTGGATTTTTTCTTCGGATTCAAAGATGAAAAAAAATTAAATTCAACAGAAATATATAATTTATTATCATTAAGAGTTATCTCAAAAGATAGACCTGATAGAAATGAATTTTTAAAATTTTGGGAAGCGGAAGGTGTTGACGATACATTTGATTTACTTGGACTTACTCAAGGGAAATCACCAACGGATAATTTTGAATTTTTAGCGGATTTTTTAACAGAAGACACCAAAAAATTAACGTTTGTTACCGATTTAGCAGGATTATCTCATTTGCAATTAAAATCAGGTTTTGTTAAAAAAGGAGATATTCTTAGTTATAAGCATGAGAAAAATAATGAATATGACAATAAAGCAATAGCGGTTTATAAAGGCGAAAGTAAGGTCGGTTATATTAAAAAAATTCACAATAAAGTATTTGATATGAAACGAAAACTTAAATTAACTGTTAAAGCTATTGATGAAAATGGAGTTACAAAACAAATTTATATAAAAGTTGAAAAATAAAAAGAATAGAGTAGTGGGCTAAAGCCCAGTTTTTTAGCTAATTTTTTTTTGAGGATGTCTAAAAAGTTTAAAATAATCAATATTTACTTCTGTAAGTATTTAGTTATTTGCTTTTTAGACAGCCTCAATTTGTTTTGAATTGGTTTATACCATTACGTTTTTTTCTTTGTTGTAAATAGGTAGAAAAATGAGTGCTAAAAAGCCAATTGTAATGAGCATTAGCGACGAACTCGTATGCACAACCAGCGCAAAAGCGTTTCCGCTAGGTTCTATTGCAACTCCAAAAATAAAAAGTGTGCGTGTAACCAGCCAATGCCATGCGCCTATGCCACCTTGCACCGGCACTACCATGCCCAAACCTGCCATAACAAAAACGGTCAAACCTGTTAGCGGCGTGAGGTGCGAAGTAAAATCGAATGCAAAAAAAGCAATGTAGAGCATCAAAAAATAGATGAAATAAATGAAAATGCTGTGAAAAATAAATTCCCATTTTCGTTTAAGTTGCGAAATCGTTTTTAAGCCCGACCAGAATTTTAGTACAAATTCTTTTATTTTGATGTACAGTTTGATATGTGCAATTTTATGTTGAAGTTTTACAAAAGCAAAAACCATAGCCAAAAAGAGCAAACCTATTGCAATAATAGTCCATTTGTTGTCAATGAGCATCATAATTTTGCTCAACGAATTGGGATTGTTTTCGATAAATTGCAGCAAAACAGTTGTTTGCGTAACCATTACTATAAGCAGACAAATCAAAAGCAACAACATATCTACGGCGCGTTCCATTACCACCGTTCCGAAGAGTTCGGAAAACGGAATTTTTTCGTACTTTTTCATTACACCCACTCGGCTCACTTCGCCTAAGCGCGGAAGTGCGTAATTGGCTAGATACATGACCATTACGGCAGAAAAAGTATTGAGCAGTTTGGGTTTGTAACCAAGGGGTTCAATCAAAATATTCCAGCGCATGGCTCTACTTATGTGGCTCAAAATGCCTAAGAAAAGAGAAAGCCAAATCCAAGCAAAATTTGTTTTGCTAATTTCAGCTTTGAGAGAGTCAATTTCTTGATTTTTAAAAACATACCAAAAAATTAAAAGGCTCAAGCCAAAGAATGCCAGAAATTTTAAGATATTCAGAATTTTTTTGTTCATATTGTCGTTTTTTTTGTTTTTAAAGTCTTAAATTTGCAACAAAATTTGAGTTTTTATCGAAACTTGTTTCGTTTTTTTAGTTTTAAAAAGAAAATCAAGCACCAGTGCTATTTTGTTTTTGAGCAACTCCTTTGCTACTTGCTTATTTTTAAGCACTTGGCAATATTAAATATTGGGGTTAATTTGGGTTCACTATTTAAATTACCAATGTCGCCCAAGTTAAGGTTATTTCTAAAACAGCCCGTCAAGGGTTTTAAACCCTTGACGGGCTTAACTTAACGATATTGATTTAATTACTCTTAATTTTGGTTTGAAAATTCACTCAATGAATAATTTTTCATTTGAGAAAAAATTTCAGACCCTATTTTTTAAAAAACGCCACAAATATAAGATAAAATGATTGTAAGAGCGAAAAAACATTTAGGGCAACATTTCCTTAACAATGAAAATATAGCAGAGAAAATAGTTAACTCTCTTGTTACTAAGCCCCAAAGCAATGTTTCGTTGCTCGAAATAGGCGCGGGAATGGGTGTTTTGACTCAGTTTTTGGTAAAAAAAGAGTATTCTTTTTATGTGATTGAAATAGATTCGGAAAGTATAGAATACCTTATATCGGCTTTTCCTAGCTTGAAAATTGAAAATAAATTGATAGAAGGAGACTTTTTGAAAGTAGATTTTAGTATTTTCAATGCCGAAAAAGTAGTTATCATCGGCAATTTTCCGTACAATATTTCAAGTCAGATACTATTTAAAGTATTTGAAAACAAAGAAATAGTACCCGAAGTGGTGGGAATGTTTCAAAAAGAAGTAGCCGAGCGCATTGCATCAAAACCAGGGAGTAAAAAATATGGAATTTTGAGCGTATTGCTGCAAGCTTTCTACGATATTGAATATTTATTTACCGTTAACGAAACCGAATTTAATCCGCCTCCCAAAGTGAAATCGGCAGTTATTAGGCTGGTTCGCAATGATGTAACGCATTTGAATTGCGACGAAAAGCTTTTTAAAAACGTAATAAAAACGGCATTCAATCAGCGGCGCAAAATGTTGAGCAATTCATTGAAGCAATTGCTCGAAGGCAAGCAAATTTCGGCAGAGTTGGCACAAAAACGCCCAGAACAACTTAGTGTAGCTGAGTTTGTAGATTTAACAAACCAGATAGCTAACGAGAAATAAGTATTGTTTGTGTTTTATTAAATTATTGATTTTCAAACAAAAATCATAACTTCTAATTCATAAAATGCCATGCAATTTGAATTGACCAAAGAATATATTGATAATTTGAAAGAAATTATCAATAATAAGGACGAAGCGCAAGCCAAATGGCTTATGGGTGAATTGTATGCGGTTGAAATAGCCGAAATTTACGATAAGCTGACTGTTGATGAGGCAAAATTTCTTTTTTTATTGCTCGAAGGCGAAATTGCAGCCGATGTGCTTGCCGAACTGGAAGATGATGATAGAGAGCGTTTTCTGAAGGTTCTGCCTCCCGAATTGATTGCTAAGAAGTTTATTGATGAAATGGATTCGGACGATGCGGCTGACGTGTTGAGCGATTTGCCCGACTCTATGAAGGATAAGGTTTTGCAAAATCTTTCGGACTTAGAGCAAGCTGGCGATATTGTCGATTTGCTTAATTACCACGAAGATACCGCCGGTGGTTTGATGGCAAAGGAGCTGATAAAGGTCAATTTAGATTGGAGCATCAAAACGTGCATTAAAGAACTTGGTAGGCAAGCAAAAGATGTAGATGAAGTTTACTATGTTTATGTGGTTGATAATGATGATGTATTGCATGGAACGCTATCTCTGAAAAAATTATTGATTTCGCAAGAAGGTGCTAGAATAGGGGATATTTACAATCCCGAAATAATTTCGGTAAAAACCGATGAGCCTTCGGAAGAAGTAGCCAAAATAATGCAAAAATACGATTTGGTTGCTTTGCCCGTAACCGACACAATAGGTCGCTTATTGGGGCGCATCACCATCGACGATGTAATTGATGTAATGCGCGAAGAGGCTGATAAAGACTACCAAATGGCTTCGGGAATTTCCGAAAATGTAGAATCTAGCGATGGAATTTGGCTTTTGACGCGTGCTCGTTTGCCTTGGCTTTTGATTGGCTTGGCTGGCGGAATTGTTGGTTCTATTGTAATTAGTGGCTTTGAAAACGAAATAGCAAAATATGCTGCAATGGCATTTTTTATTCCTTTGATAGCCGGAATGGGCGGAAATGTGGGCGTTCAGTCGGCTGCAATTGTTGTTCAGGGCTTGGCTAGTAATACTTTAGGCTTAGATAGCACTTTTCGTAAAGTTGTGAAAGAATTTTCGGTAGCTTTAATTAATGCAATTTCGTTGTCGTCGATTGTTTTTTTCTACAATTTAGCATTTTCCGATTCGTATGCACTTACCCTTGCCGTAAGCTTGTCGTTGTTTATGGTGCTAGTGTTTTCGTCGGTTTTCGGCACTTTTGTACCCCTTACTTTGCATCGTTTCAAGATAGATCCTGCCTTGGCTACGGGTCCATTTATTACTACAGTGAACGATATTTTGGGTACATTTATTTATATGTTCACTGCTAAATTTATTTTTTCGTACTACGCTGGCATTTAAAAAGTTTTTTTGGGAGTATTTTAATTAAAGAAATACTTATGATAGTAAAAAAAGACTTTTTTATTGAAGATTTTTAGACATATTTTTCTTTTCTGCAAATGAAATTATTTTTTTTTATTGCCTTTGTAGTTGTTTTACTTTACGTACTCCTTATAATAAGCTATATTTGGGGTTGGTTTTTGAATATTAAAAAAAATAAGTTTTTTTCTGGAATTGATGTTTCTTATCCTGCAAAAAATATAATTGCATCTGTTTTAGTTAGTTGCAGAAATGAAGAAGAAAATCTACCCAATTTACTCACGCTGTTATTGTCTCAAAATTTTGATGCTAATTACGAAGTAATAGTTATTAATGACCATTCTACCGATAAAACAGAATCTATTTTGATTGATTTTGCAAAAAAAAACGAACATCTCAAATTTTTTTCGCTTAAAACTGCGCAAGGCAAAAAACAAGCCATCGCTTTGGGTATCGAAAAGGCTTCCTCTGATTTTATAGTAGTTACCGATGCCGATTGCACAATGGGTACAAATTGGTTATCTGGTCATTATGTTGCTTACCAACAATCAAAAGCTCAATTAATTTCAGCACCAGTGCTTTTAAAAGGTACAACATTTTTTGGAAAACTACAAGAGCTAGAATTTTTGAGCTTAATAGCTTCAGGAGCAGGCTCAATAGGTATAAATCGTGGTATAATGTGCAATGGAGCTAATCTTGCTTTTACAAAGCATCTAGCTAAAAATCAGGATTCTATGAAATTTAGTGAGATTTCTGGCGATGATGTCTTTTTATTGCAAACTGCCAAAAAACAGTATCCAAAAAAAGTTATTTTTGTGCCTTTGCTCGAATTAGCTGTAACAACTCCCGCCGAAAAAACATTTGCCGGTTTTATGAATCAACGAATGCGTTGGGCTTCAAAATCAGCATCTTATACTGATAGTGATATGATTTTGGCAAGTTGGCTCGTTTTTTTTGCAAACCTGCTTGTTTTATTTTTTTTCGTGCTATCTGTTTTTTTTTACGAGTATTGGCTATCTTTTTCCCTTCTTTTTGTGCTTAAATTTAGCATCGATTTTCTTTTTTTGGCTATTGTAGCTACTTATTTTCACAAAAAAAGCTTGTTGAGCTATTTTTTTGTATTATCGGCAGTGTATCCTTTTTATATTGTGTGGGTTGCTATTTTAAGCCAATGGGTAGGTTTTTCGTGGAAAAAAAGGCACTATAAATAAAAAGAGCAATTCAAATGAATTGCTCTTTTTTGTTTGATAATCTGATTGTTTATCGACTATTAATGCCCCATTTCCGAAATAAATTTAATCCGAATAAGCCTAATATCGTCTTCTGAGTATTCATCTTCTCCCAGAACTTCAAGCGCGTGTTCAATTGATTCATTTTCAGCTTCGGCAAAATATTCAAAAACTTCGTCTTGGTGGTCTTTATCAAGCACTTCGTCTATGTAATAATTGATGTTTAGCTTAGTTCCAGAATTGATAATTGCCTCTATTTCAGTCAATATTTCAGTCATTTCCAAGCCTTTTGATTCAGCAATATCTTCGAGAGATACTTTCCTGTCGATACTTTGAATAATGTGAACTTTCAACGCCGATTTATTGGCTACAGTTTTTACAACCATGTCTTGTGGGCGTTCAATTTCATTTTCTTCTACGTATTTTTTAATTAAATCTAAAAATTCTTTACCGTATCTTTTGGCTTTTCCTTGTCCAACTCCCGATATTTTGGTCAATTCTTCCATTGTAATAGGATATTGAATCGACATATCTTCGAGTGAAGGGTCTTGGAAAATAACAAAAGGAGGCAATTCTTTTTTCTTCGAGATTTTTTTTCTCAAATCTTTAAGCAATGCAAACAACTGAGGGTCAGATACACTAGAGCTCGATTGTGGCACATTCATATCATCGTCGGGGTTCTCGTAATTATGGTCTTTGGTAAAAGAAACCGTGAAGGGCTGTCTTAAAAAATCTTTCCCTTTGTTCGTTAGTTTGAGGATTCCATAATTTTCAATATCTTTTTCGATAAAATGCAGCACCAGAGCTTGCCGCAAAATAGCATTCCAAAGCTTCACATCATCATCTATTCCCGAAGCAAACGCCTTGATTTTGTGGTGCTGATATGTTTTTATGGCAGAGGTTGAAACTCCTGCAATTACATTTGCAACGTGATCTATTTTAAACTTTTCTTGCATTTCAAGAATTGCTTTTAACACCGTAAGCAAATGATTTTTACCATTAAATTTTGGTTTTGGATTTAAGCAGTTATCGCAATTATTGCAGGTTTCTTCTAATTCTTCGCCAAAATAGTTGAGCAGTAATTTTGGGCGACATACCGACGACTCAGCAAAAGCAACAGTTTCAGAGAGTAATTGCTTTCCAATTTCCTGTTCTGCAACGGGTTTGCCTTGCATAAATTTTTCTAGCTTTTGTATGTCTTTGTACGAATAGAAAGTAATACATTTGCCTTCGCCACCGTCTCTTCCGGCTCTACCTGTTTCTTGATAGAATCCTTCTAAGCTCTTAGGTATGTCATAATGAATCACATAGCGCACATCGGGCTTGTCTATTCCCATTCCAAAAGCAATGGTTGCAACTATAACATCAACATCTTCCATCAAAAACTTGTCTTGATTTCCGGTACGTGTAGAAGAGTCCATGCCTGCGTGGTAAGCCAAGGCTTTGATATTGTTTACTTTAAGGGTTTCTGCAAGTTCCACCACTTTTTTTCTACTCAAGCAATAGATAATTCCTGATTTTCCATGGTTTTCTTTAATAAACCGAATAATTTGCTTTTCAGGATCTACTTTTGGGCGAATCTCGTAATATAAATTAGAACGAAAAAAAGAGGCTTTAAATACTTTAGCACTTAAAATACCTAAGTTTTTCTGTATATCATGCTGAACTTTAGGTGTTGCCGTAGCTGTTAATGCAATGATTGGAGCAATACCTATTTCTTCTATAATTGGTCTTATTCTCCGGTATTCTGGTCTAAAATCGTGTCCCCATTCCGAAATACAATGCGCTTCATCTATTGCATAAAACGATATTTTAATCGAACGCAAAAAATCGATATTATCCTCTTTAGTAAGCGATTCTGGCGCAACGTAAAGAAGTTTTGTTTTTCCTTTTGCAATATCGCTTTTTACTTGTTGTATTTGCGATTTGTTAAGTGATGAATTTAAAAAATGAGCCACAGAATCGTTCTCACTGTGATTTCGCATTGCGTCCACTTGGTTCTTCATCAGCGCAATGAGCGGAGATATAACAATTGCTGTCCCTTCCTTTAATAAAGAAGGCAATTGATAACACAACGATTTTCCTCCGCCGGTAGGCATTAAAACAAAAGAATCTTGTCCTTCTAATAAATTTTGAATAACTTTCTCTTGGTCGCCTTTAAACTTACTGAATCCAAAATATTTTTTTAATGCAACATGTAAATCCATTCTGAATATTTAATGTTTTAAGTTTTTTAATGGTTATTTTTATATAATTATTTCAGGTCAAAGACCCTTATTTTATTGTTTTATTACTATTTCTGAAATATAAGTAGTAATAAAGAATTGAAATTATAACATTTCATTTAGTTCTATTAATCAGCATTTATTTATGTACACAAGTTGTAAATTATTAATTTTAAGCCACTTGCTTTTTAAGCTTTGTAATGTATGTCGTTTTTTAGCCTTTAAAATTTAAAATAAAAGGGCAATAATGCTTATTTTATAAAAAATCTAAATACTTTTGCCCATTCTTTTTTATGAGTATCAAAGTTAGCAATATTAATTTTATTTGCAACCTTTTTTTCAAAAAAAACCTTATTTTTTTTACATAAAATGATTTTTTTGCGTTTAATGTTCTTTAAATAAGATATTTATGTAATTGTTATTTTTTTATAATTTTTTTATTTTTTTTATTTTTTACTTCAATATGGCAAATAATAATGACGAAATGAATTTTTTAGAACACCTTGAGGTTTTGAGGTGGCATTTAATTAGGTCAATTATTGCAATTGTATTAGTTGCTATTATTGCTTTTATTTATCGCGAAATTATATTTGATCAAATAATTTTAGCACCTAAAATGAGCTCTTTTATAACAAACCGCTTGTTTTGCGACTTTGCTAATTATATCGGAAGTCCCTCGATATGTATTAATAATCAGCCATTTCAGATTATTAATATAAAAATGGCAGGTCAATTTTCTACGCACATCTCTGTTTCTATTATTGCAGGTTTTGTGATTGCTTTTCCTTACATTTTCTGGGAAATCTGGCGCTTTTTTAAACCAGCTTTGTATTCTAAAGAAGTCAAGCACGCTCGTGGCGCGGTTTTTTTTACATCTATTTTATTTTCTTTCGGTGTCGCTTTTGGTTTTTACCTTATTGCTCCTCTTTCAGTTCATTTTCTTGGTGGATATGCTGTTAGTAATCAGGTTGTAAATCAAATAGATATTGAATCCTACATAGGAACAATTACCTCTGTGGTTTTGGCTTCTGGAGTTGTATTCGAACTACCCATGGTTATCTATTTTTTGAGTAAAATAGGGCTAGTAACACCTCAATTCCTTAAAACATATCGGCGACATGCCATTGTTCTTATATTAATTTTGGCAGCAATTATTACTCC
Source organism: Bacteroidota bacterium (assembly GCA_020047755.1). GTDB lineage: Bacteria > Bacteroidota > Bacteroidia > Bacteroidales > JAIFNL01 > JAIFNL01. The sequence goes on along the minus strand of JAIFNL010000191.1, from coordinate 2,422 downwards.
GCCCGATATTTTTAGTCAAATTTTAGTAGGACTCCCGTTGATTGCGCTCTACGAACTCGGAATTGTAATATCTAAAAGAGTTTATAAAAAACAACAAGCCGAGTATGGTTTAACACCAGTAAAATAGTTATATTAAGGCTAAATTATTAATTCATAAACTAGATAATGAAATTATATACTCAAAATATAGTAAAAAAATACGGGAAAAGAACCGTAGTAAAAGGAGTTTCTCTCGAAGTAAATAGAGGTGAAATTGTCGGTTTGCTAGGACCTAATGGCGCAGGAAAAACAACATCTTTCTACATGATCGTAGGGCTAATAAAAGCCAATTCGGGTAAAATTTTTTTAGATGATACTGAAATTACTAAATTTCCAATGTATCAACGCGCTAAATTAGGAATAGGCTACTTAGCCCAAGAAGCTTCTGTTTTTAGAACGCTAAGTGTTGAGGATAACATTACAGCTATTTTAGAGATGACTAAATTATCCAAAAATGACCAAAAATATAAACTCGAAAGCCTTCTCGACGAATTTGGGCTTCAAAAAATAAGAAAAAGTAAAGGAATTCAGCTCTCAGGAGGTGAGCGACGTAGAACAGAAATAGCCAGAGCATTAGCAATAAATCCAAACTTTATTTTACTCGACGAACCGTTTGCTGGCGTAGATCCTATTGCAGTAGAGGATATTCAGCATATAATATCAAAATTAAAAGATAAAAATATAGGTATTTTAATTACTGACCACAACGTTCACGAAACTCTTTCCATAACCGATAGAGCCTACCTTTTATATGAAGGAGATATTTTAAAGGCTGGTACAGCAATTGAATTGTCTGAAAATGAAGAAGTCAGACGAAAATATTTAGGTAAGAATTTTGTACTTAGATAAATAGGGAATAATTTTTGGTAATCAGTATATTAACTAAAAATGCTTTTTTACTCCTTATATATATGGAGTAGAAAGGCATTTTTTTTAGAAGCGTATTTTAATTCAGATGTGCTAATAAAGTCATTTTTTAGATATTTTATTAAAATAACTTTTGATATCTACCATCAAACTGGTTTTTCCTCATATTTTCGGTATCAAAATAAGGAAAGTAATTTCTTATTTTGTGATTTAATGAATTTGATGTAGTTAACTTATTTATAATCAAGCGTAAATGTATTTCTGTTTGCTGTTTTGTATGCTAAATATATTTTAATGTTTTTACTAAAACTCAGCTAATTTTTAGATTATAGAAATAAATAATGTCATATAATGACTACTATTTTGATACGTTGAATTATAATATATGTTAAAAAATAGAAAAGTTAAAATTTTAAATATTTGATTTTAAATTAAATAAAAAATAACTATTCTTTTATTGATAAAAAGGCGGCATCTACATTTGTTTATTTTAAAATAGTCTTTACCTTTGCACCCGCTTTTCAAGATAACAGTAATTTAAAGCTGTAAGAAAAGATGTTCTTTAAAAAAAAGGGAAGAATGTTAAAATGAAAATTAATTCAAAAAAAGTTTTGAGTATTTGAATTTTTCTATTTATCTTTGTAACCGTTTTTCGAGAAAAAAATCTTGAAAAAAGTTCTTTTAAAAAACAAAGATTTGAAACAAAAGATTATTTGAATTTTGTTTTGATTAATCGAAATTAAAGTTGTAATTTTGCAGCCGTTTTCCAAGAATAAAATCTTAGAAAAAGTTCTTTTAAAAAAACAAAGATTTGAAACAAAAGATTATTTGAAATTTGTTTTGATTAATTGAAATAAAAGTTGTAATTTTGCAGCCGATTTCCAAGAATAAAATCTTAGAAAAACTTCTTTAAAAAAAACGAAGTTTAAAACAAAAGATTGTTTGAAATTTGTTTTGATAAATCAAAATAAAAGTTGTAATTTTGCAGCCGTTTTCCAAGAATAAAATCTTAGAAAAAGTTCTTTTAAAAAAACGAAGTTTAAAACAAAAGATTGTTTGAAATTTGTTTTGACAAATCGAAGTAAAAGTTGTAATTTTGCAGCCGTTTTCCAAGAATAAAATCTTAGAAAAAAATCTTTTTAAAAAGCAAAAATTTAAAATAAAAGATTGTTTGAAATTTGTTTTGATAAATCGAAATTAAAGTTGTAATTTTGCAGCCGTTTTCCAAGAATAAAATCTTAGAAAAAGTTCTTTTAAAAAAAAAAGCGAAGTTTGAAACAAAAGATTGTTTGAAATTTGTTTTGATAATTAGAAATAAAAACTGTAATTTTGCAGTCTCTTTCCAAATTTAATTAGCACATATTTTAGAGCTTTCCAAGCTTAACAAATATATTTGAGAAATTTAGTTTAACCATTAAATAGTATCAAAAACCGTTCTTTAACATTATAGTACGCAAAGATTAAGGGTAAGATTAAGATATTACGGTATCGAGATTAACAACCAAAAGAGTCTTGA
>JAIFNL010000195.1:7150-20076 GCA_020047755.1 Bacteroidota bacterium | reverse complement strand
CTTTCGGGCAAAGGGCACTTGATGAGCAAAATGTTAGCGTTGTGGGAGTATTTCTCTCTCTCCTTCACCAACAGCCACAAAGTGTATAAACGCATCAAAAAAGCAAGCAACGTAGCTCGCTACAACGAAGCCGTTAGTACCATTTTTAGAGAAGAAGATTTTTTGTAAATGATTAATGTTTAATGATTAATGTTTAATGATTAATGTTTAATGATTAATGTTTAACTGTAAAGTTTCACCACGTTATTAATCTTTTCGGGGGCTTTCTTCTTTTTGAAGGGAAGCCGTAGGCGACCGGAAAAAAGAAGAAAGCCCCCGAAAAAAGCGAAAGAATGATAACTTGTTTATATTTGCAATCTGTAAAAATAAACAAAAATGAAACAAACGTATCACTCAAACGCCGTTACAAATATACACATAAGATGTGAAATAAATGGCAGTAATTTAAAAAAATCTGAAATTGCTCAAAAATTTAACATTTCAGAACCCACCGTAAGAAAGTGGAAAAACAGAGAATATTTTGAAGACAAAAGCAGTAAACCCAACACGATACATTATACGCTTACAGATTTGCAAAAAGCTGTTGTAGTGCAAGTTAGAAAGCTAACATGGTGGGCTTTGGACGAAATTGCGGAAAGTATTTTTCCCGACAATCCCCTCTCAAAACGCAGTGCGGTTTACCGTGTTTTTGTCAAAGAAAAAATCAATAAAAAGCCCGAAGAAGAAAAAGAAAAAGCAAAGAAATTTAAAGAATACGAACCGGGTTATTTGCATATAGATGTTACGTATTTGCCCAAAATAAACGGTGTAAAATACTATCTTTTTGTGGCAATAGACCGTGCTACAAGAACACTGTTTTATAAGATGTATGACGCTAAAACAGCCGAAAATGCAGAGGATTTTATGAACTTGTGTTTAGATTTTTTTCCTTTTGGAATAACTCATGTTTTGACTGATAACGGGCTGGAATTTACAAACAAACTTATAAAATCTAAAAAAGGAAAATACTGTAAAATACCCAGTAAATTAGACCAAGTATGCCAAAAAAACGACATAGAACACAGACTGACAAAACCCGCAACACCAAAGACAAACGGCATGGTTGAGAAAGCAAATGATACTCTAAAATCAGCAACAATCAAACAAAATGATTATCAAGATAAAGAGCAAATGGACAACGATTTAATAACATTTTTAGTTCATTACAACTTGTATCGAAGGCATGGTAGTTTAAGAAAGGAACTAAATGTCAAAACCCCTATTAATGCAGTGGAAAAATGGTATAAAATTAAACCCGAAATTTTTATACAAAATCCTTTGGCATTTAAAAGTAAAATTTTAGATTTGCATAATAATTATACAAGTTCTCATAAACAACCTTGTGAAACTTAACAGTTAATGATTAACTGTTAATGATTAACGGTTAACGATTAATGATTAATTATTTCGCACCTTGGTGCTTTTTTGGAATGATTAACGATTAATTGCCCGTATCATGTGAGACGCGCCGTGTGGAAACCATTAAGTATTTACAAATAAGGCTTAAAACAGATTTTTTTATAAAAATTTAAGTTTTATTCATTTCGTAAACAATATATATCAAAAAAACTTGTTTTATCTTTGCAAAAAAATTAGTATCAACAATAATATTTTTTTAACATGAAAAAATCAATTCTTGCAGTTTTACTTGCAACTTTACTTTTTGCGGGCAGTGCATTTTCGCAAAGTGCTCCTCTTTCAAAAGGACAAAAACAATTTAACATTGGTTTAGGCTTAAATGGCTGGGGCTTTCCGGTATATGCATCGTTAGATTTTGCTGTACACAAAGACATTACGCTATCGCCCGGAATTTATTACGATTTTGAATACCAACATGGTTTGGGTGTAGAATTTAGAGGCGATTACCATTTTAATAGTTTATTGGGTATTCCAAAGAATTTCGATTTTTATGCAGGTGCAGGTATTCATCATTTTTTTCTTTTCGACTACAATGATGGAAATACTGAATTAGATTTGCAAATTGGTGGAAGATGGTATTGGAGCGACAAATGGGGCTTGAATCTTGAATTTGGCGGCGGTCGTTATGGTTCAGGTGGACGCTTTGGTTTAAGCATGAAATTATAAAATGCTATTCTAATTATAGTTACCTCAAAGGATTTTTCCTTTGAGGTTTTTTTCCTTAAAAAAAAGTCTTTCTTTTTTTAATTTATCAACAATGATACTTTTGGAGTTATTTCTGTTTCTTTTGTTCGTCCTTTTATTGGTGCTTTTATTTTATTTTCACAACAAAAACAGAGAGAACAAGGCTAAAATTGTAAAATTGCAAACCGATTACGACCTTATTGTAACCCAACTAAACGAAACAAAAAAAGAGGAAACTCAGCTTGGAAACAAACTGGACTCGAAGCAAACTGAGCTAATCAATTTTGCATTGAATATTATTCAGAAAAATGATTTTCTCGAAAAAATAAAAATGGGTGTAAATGAGATTAAAAATTTCTCGAAAGATACAAAAACCATTCAAAAACTAAACGATTTGTCGCTTAGTATAAACCAACATATTGCCATAGACAAAAACCGAAAAAATTTCCAATTGCAGCTTGAAGAGGCAAACCAAGATTTTTATTTGCGCCTAAATGAAAAATACCCAACCCTAACTGACAAAGAAAAACGTTTAGCATCGTACTTACGATTGATGCTCAATTCAAAAGAAATAGCCTCTTTGCTTAATATTACCGACAAAAGTGTGGACATGAATCGTTACCGGTTGCGAAAAAAAATGTCGCTTCCGGCAAGTATCAATCTGGTAGAATTTATTTTGACCATCTAAATTTTTCAAAGGTCGAAAATTTTATTTTTAATTACGTACATTATCAGATTTACGGTTTTATTTACTCCTGTTTTGGCAAATAAATTAGATTTGTGAGTTACAATAGTTGTAATGCTTACATTTAATTTATCGGCTATTTCTTGGTTTGAGTAGCCATCGCAAATCAATTTTAACACTTCTAGCTCGCGTTTTGTGAACTTTATATCTTCTTGTTTTTTAGTCAGATTTATGTTTTTGTGCAAGGTTCGAATAATTTGCTTGAGCAATTCTTGCGAAAAAAAGCTGTCGCCGTTTACTACTGCGTGTATTGCTGTTTCTATTTCTTCGCTACTCGAACGCTTTAATACAAAGCCCTTTGCACCAGCTTCGACCATTTTGTAGTAGTAGGCTTCGTCGCCAAAAGAGGTTAGCGCTATTATTTTCATATCGGGGCAGATTTTGAGCCCCATTTCGGTGGCTTCGATGCCGTTTAGCTCGGGCATGCCTATGTCCATGAGCACCACATCGGGTTGATGAGTGGCAAGCAATTCGATAAATTCTTTGCCATTTTTAGCTTCTGCAAGTATATCGTATTTTTCTTGTTGCAGTAAAACTGCTTTCAAACCTTGTAAAAAAATTTTATGGTCGTCGACTAATATTATTTTTATCATTTTTATACGATAGTTATAAAGTTAAATTGATATTTTTTATTTTATTTTTATTTTTTAATTTTTAATTGGAAAACATAGAGGTGTCAAGTTCTATTTTTATGATAATTCCATATCCTAATTCGCTTTCTATATTTATTTTACCTCCAATGGATTGAATGCGTTCTTTTATATTTTTCAAGCCCATTCCTTGTGAGTTTTCAAACACTTTTTGCACATCGAAACCTACTCCGTTGTCGATATATTTCAAAAAAATGATGGCATCTTCTTGAGTCAATACAATTTTGATAGATGTAGCATTTGAATGTTTCAGTGAATTGTGTATTAATTCATTCACTACTCTAAGTAAGGTGGTTTCTATTCCAATGTCTTGCTTATCGATGCTATTGTGTATAAATTCAACCTGTATTGTATTTGTCGGAATTAATTGGTTAATAGCAGATTGTATTGCTTTTACCAACCCGAAATTTTTAAGTATATGGGGACTAATATTGTTTGAAATTTCGGTAATTGTGTCAATCGCACTGTCTGCGGTTTCGGAGAGGTTTTGCAAAAAATAGTTTGCCTGCTCCTTGTTTTTAGAACTGTTAATAGCCTTAATATACAGTTTGATGGTTGAAAAAAGCGGCGAAAGCCCATCGTGCAAATCTTTTGCAAATCGGTAGCGTTCTTTTGCTTCTGTTTTTAGAATTGCCTGAACTATTTGGTTTTCCATATTTTTGAGTTTCGTAATGTCGGTTTTTACAGCAACAAAGTTTGTGATTTCTTTGTACTCATTAAAAATAGGGGCAATGGTTGTAAATTCCCAGAAGAATGTTCCGGTTTTGTGCTTGTTGTATATTTCGCCTTTCCAGATTTCGCCTTTTTTAAGGGTTTCCCACATATTTTTGTAAAAATCGGCAGGGTGGTAATTTGATTTTTGTATGCGTGGTGTTTGTCCTATCGATTCGTTGAAGGAATAACCCGAAATGGCTGTATATTGAGGGTTTACGTATTCTATTTTGCCTTTAGTATCGGTTATGATTATTGCCGAAGGATTTTGAACAATGGCAGTTGAAAGCTTGCGAATTTCGAGTTCGTTTCGTTTTCTATCGGAAATATCGCGGGCATTGATGATGGTAATAAAATTGTTGACATCAATTTGATGAATAATAATCTGTGCTGAAATCCAAATATAATGCCCGTTTTTATGTTTCTGTCGGAAATCGATGCTGTATTTTTTGCTGGTTCTTTCGTGCAATTCGGCTAAATAGTTTGCTTGTATTTTGAGTTTGTCTTCGGGGTGGAGCAATTCTAACCGCGAAAATTTAAGGTATTCGTCAGGGGTATAGCCCAAAATATTTTCTATTGCCGGATTTACATAGTATTTTTTGAAATTGCGGTGCATAATGATTATATCGCCCGACAAATCGGTGAGTAGCCTGTATTTTGTTTCACTTTCAGCCAGTGCATCGTTAGTTTCATTTAGTTTTTGAACCACTTGTTTGTTTTTTTCAAGCTGCGCGTCTAAATGTTCGTTGGCGGTTCTTAGTTTTTCAACGGTGTCGATGATTCGCTCTTCCGCCTGTTTTTGGTGAGTTATATCGGTTTGCGAACCGGCTATTCGGTACGAAACACCTCTTTCGTCTTTAACGGCTATTCCGCGCGAACGCATCCATCGGAAAGTTCCGTTTTTGTGCAAAATTCGATATTCTATATCGTAGGCATTTGAATTGCCTTCTAAATAGGCTTTAAGGTATTCTTTTGAAATGTCTTTGTCGTTTGGGTGCAGGTTGTTTTCCCACGACGAATAATCGTTTGGAAGCTCATTATCAGCATATCCAAGTTGTTCTTTCCATTTTGGCGACAGAAAAACTTCTCCCGTGCGCAAGTTCCAATCCCAAATACCGTCGTTGCTTCCGGCGATTGCCAATTCGTATTGTAATCGGCTGTTTTCGAGAGCTTCTTCGTTATGTTTGCGTTCGCTAATGTCGGATTTTACAGCTACAAAATGGGTTATCTCATTTTTTTGATTCATAATGGGCGAAATGGTTAGAAATTCCCAAAATAAAATGCCGTTTTTCTTTTTATTGCAAATTTCGCCTTCCCATTTTTCGCCTTTCTCAATGGTTTGATAGATGTTTTTGTAAAATTCATCGGAATGTACTCCCGATTTCAAAATATTTATTTTTTTTCCGATACATTCCTCTGCCGTATAACCCGTTAGCGTAGTAAAAAATGGGTTTACATATTCTATTTCGGAATTGTATTTGGTTATAATAATGGAAGCATGAATGCTTGTAACCGCTTTTTGAAGCACTTTGAGCAGTAGCTTGGATTGGTGCAATTGTGTTTTGTCTCTAAAACTAAAAACAATTCCTACGCACTCATTGTTAATTACTTGTGCTTTGCTGTAACTTTCAAAAAGCCTGCCATTGATAAATTCTAAATTATGATAAGCCTCTGTTTGCTTTTTTAAGCACCAATCGGAATTTAGTTCGAAAAAATCGGAATGAGTTTTGAGCTTGGTTTTGGCAAACTCCGAAATAGATTGAATTGTTTTACAGGCAAGTACCTCTTGAGGTAGCTCCCATAGTTCGGCAAATTTTGCATTAAAGAAAACAATATTACCTAATTTATTTACTACCACAATTCCATTGTCGGTAGATTCAAAGGTAGCAAATAATAACGAATTTATTTGTACTAATTCATCATAGCTCGGTTTATTTTCGAGTATTTCTAACTTTGTTACTTCTTGCGATTCGGTGAATTTCATGGCTTTGATTAAAAAAGATTGATAGTGTAACTTGATAGCGACCAAAATTCTAAGAAAAGTAAAATTACGCAATTTTTTCTAAATTCTAATAACAAATTGTTACATTGTTACATTGTTACATTGTTATTTTATCATTAAAAATTGGAAAATTTACTATTTTACCAGCTTTTTTCAAAAGTTACTATTTTTTTACTCTACCAAATTACTAATTGTGTAATTTTTAGTTCCATTACGCTTTGCTTTACAATTGTTTTTGTTTTCTGATAGCTAATAGACTTTAAACGCTTTTCCTTCCAAATTTGAAAAAGAAACACAAATTTAATAAAAATAAAACAAAATATCAACCATTTGGTGATTAAATATCTCAAAAAAAAAATGAAAAATATTATAAATTCGCCAATTATCAACCAATGTAGTTAAGTTAGGTATATAAATAATTGTAAATCAATAGCCCTGACCTTTAGGTCGGAGGAAGTAAAAACATATTTTCGGGCTTTAGTTCAAATTAGGGCGCAGGGATTTCGGGCTAAAGCCCGTATTTTCTATGGTTTTTATTTCCCCAACCTGAAGGTTGGGGGGCAAATAAAAAAAAAATAAACAAAGTCTGCAAAGAAAAAAGTTACAAAAATTCAATATCACCGTAACTTTCCGAAATTTTAAAACCAATAATCATAACATCGTCTATTTGTTCTTTTTCGCCTTTCCAGCTATAAAAAGTGTCTTTAATTGCTTTTTTTTGTTCGTCCATTTTCTTATTTGCATTTTGGAGCAAAAGTTCTTTGAAGTTTTTGACTAAATATTTACGTCCATATTCGCCACCGATTTGGTCTAAAAAACCGTCGGAAAAAATATAAACCATGTCATCTGTTTGAAGCTCGATGTTATTGTTTGTGAATGGTTTTTCGCTTAGGTGAATTGCAATTGGCATTCGGTCAGCTTTAAATTGAATTAGTTCGTGTGTATTTTGTTGGTCTTTTCTAATCAAAAACAAGGGATTGTAAGCGCCTGCATACTGCATGTTTTTGTTTTCTAAATCGATGATACACAAAGCAATATCCATGCCATCGCTAACCGTATCTTTGCGTTTGTCTTGGTGGAGCGAAATTTTGATTCGGTTGCGTAGTGTATTAAGAATTTCTCCGGCATTTACTTCTGTTTCGTTTTTGAAATTATATACTATTTCATTGAGGTAGGCAATTCCGAGCATACTCATAAAAGCACCAGGCACTCCATGTCCGGTGCAATCGGCAACCGCTATGAAAACTTGATTGTATCGCTGCTTAATCCAATAAAAATCGCCACTTACAATGTCGCGCGGAATGTTGATGATAAAGTTATTAGGTAAAAAATGACTCAAGAATTGTTCTTCGGGCAAAACAGCTTTTTGAATTACTTGTGCATACCTGATACTTGCAAGTATTTCATTATGTTTTTGTTGCAAAAGTTTATTGTTTTGATTCAGGTCTTTGTTTAGTTTGTAAATTTTTAAATGCGAGGTTACTCTCGAAATAAGTTCTTCGGCAATGAACGGTTTGTTAATATAATCAATAGCACCTAATTTGAAACCTTTTACAATAAACTTGGCTTCGCCTATGGCAGTGAGAAAAATAATCGGAATTTCTTTAGTTTTTTCGTTACTTTTAAGTTTTTCGCACACTTCGAAGCCGTCCATTTGAGGCATCATAATATCGAGCAAAATTAGGTCGGGCATGTATTTATCAGCAGTTTTAAGAGCATTCTCACCGCTTTGTGCAAAAATCACATTTATATTTTGAGGTATCAATGTATTTGCAGCTACATTCAAATTATCGACAATGTCATCTACAATTAAAACGGTTTGCTTTTCCATAAAAATTAAGTATCTAAAACAAAATGGTTTGTACTAAAAATCTGATAGCTTAACTTGATAGCGACCGAAATTCTAAGAAAAGCAAAATTACGCAATTTTTTCTAAAATCCAATAACAAATTGTTACATTGTTAAATTGTACTATTGTTATTTTATCATGAAAAATTGAAAAATTTACAACTTTAGTTGACATTTTCAAAAAGTCACCATTTTTTTACACTACCCAAAATATAAGTTTATTTTTAATTAAAAACGAAAAAAATAAGGGTCAAATTTACTTAAAAATATTCAATATCACCATAACTTTCGGATATTTTGAACCCGAAAACTAAAACATCGTCCACTTGCCGGTAATCACCGCGCCAGTTGTCGAAGGTTTGTATCAGTATTTCTTTTTGCTCATACATTGGTTTACTGCAATTTTCGAGAAGTAATTCCTTGAAATTTTTGCTTAAAAACTTTCGTTTCGATTGGCTTCCAAATTGATCGACAAACCCATCGGTAAAAAGATAAATAATGTCGTTGCTTTGTAATTCGATATGGTTGTTTGTAAATGGTTCTTCCTTGATATACATTGCAATAGGCATTCGGTCAGCTTTGTAATGATGTATTTCGTATTGCTGGGTTTGCTCATTGAAGCGCGACAAAAATAAAGGATTGTTTGCGCCTGCATATTGCAATGTTCTGTTTTCTATATTTATGATACACAGAGCCATATCCATTCCATCGCTAATGGTAGGATTGTTTTTGTCTTGGTGCAACGATTGTTTGATTCGTTGCCTTAGTGTGTTCAAAATATTGTCGGCAGTAAGCTCTATTTCCGATTTGTGGTTGTAAACTATTTCGTTTAGGTAAGCAATTCCGAGCATACTCATAAACGCGCCTGGCACTCCATGTCCAGTACAATCGGCTACCGATATAAATATCTGATTTTCGATTTGCCTAACCCAATAAAAGTCGCCACTTACAATGTCTCTAGGCTTGTAAAAAACAAAATTATCTGGCAAAAAATGGTTTATGAACGATTCTTCGGGCAAAACTGCTTTTTGAATCAAACGAGCATATTGAATGCTTGCTGTGATGTTTTTATTTTTGATTTCGAGTTCTAAATTGGCTTTTTTAAGGTTTAAGTGAGTTTTTACACGAGCAATTAACTCTTCTTCAAAAAAAGGCTTGGAAATATAATCCACAGCTCCTAATTCAAATCCTTTTACAATAAATTCCTTTTCGCTTTTTGCAGTTAGAAATATGATAGGAATATTTTGAGTTAATTTATTGTTTTTTAATCTTCTACAAACTTCAAAACCATCCATTTCGGGCATCATTATGTCAAGCAAAATCAAATCGGGCATGTTTTTTTCGGCGTATTTCAAAGCTTTCTCTCCACAATCGGCTATTCCTATGTTGAAATTATTGGATATAAGTATGCTTACTGCCAGATTTATATTCTCCGAAATATCATCAACAACAAGTACCGTAAATCTTTTTGTATCCATTTTATTTTGTGTATAAGTTTTTTGCCAAAATTTTGCTTAGTAATGACTTAATTATAGCCGCTAAGTTACGTATTTTTTTCTAAATTTTTGATAAAATTATTAAATTATTAAATTGTTACATTGTTCAATTGTTAAATTGTTATTTTATTACAAAACCAATAAAAAATAAAGATACAAATTAATTTAAGTTAATGAACCAACGCAAAAAAAGCAATAATTGTTACTTAAAGCGTTCTTATCCAACTATTTTAATGGCATCTTTAAAATAATTGAGCAATTGATTTATCTTGCCCAAGTTGAAATTATTGATTGATTGCATTAAATAATCGCTGTACGTTTTCATTGCACTAATGTCGTATGCTTCTGCTATTTTTTCGATTCTTTTAGCAAACGATTTTAAATTATCTACCGACAGTATTTCGAGCAAATCGTGGTGTAGTGGCACTATTTGAGTTTTGAACTCGGCTACAAATTGAGCATTAGAAGTTAGATTTTGAATTTGTTGGTTCAAATTGGCTAACTCATTCGATTCGTTTTGTGTGTTAGAATCTTTCTTAACAATGCTCTCTTTTTGATGTTCTAAATACTTAGCTATTGTTTTGTACAAAACAATATCGTTGATAGGTTTTGTGATGTAATCGTTAAAAAATATGCTATATTTGGCAATTTCTTCTTTTGTAGCATTGGCAGTAAGTGCAATAATTGGAATATTGCGAAGATTATCGTCTGTTTTGATAATTTTTGAAGTATCTATTCCATTTAATTCGGGCATTTCAATATCCATTAGAATTAAATTGGGTTTGAAATTTTTGAGCAATTCGAGAGCTTGTCGCCCATTTTCAGCTTCGGTTATTACAAGTTCGGGAAATTCTTCCAAATAAAGAGAAATTAATTCCCTATTTGCAGCAACATCTTCTACATGCAAAATGGAAGCTGGCGAAAAATGAGTATAAAAAACGGGCTCTTCCTTTTTAATAAGTTCTTCATTATTAAAGAATTCTACTCCCGAAATATGAATAGTAAAAATAGAGCCTTCGCCTATTTTACTTTCTACCGAAACGCTTCCGTTCATTAATTCGATTAGGCTTTTTGTGATGGCTAATCCGAGTCCGGTACCTCCATATTTTTTTGAACTTTGTCCTTCAATTTGCCTAAAAGCTTCGAAAATTTTTTGTTTTTGGCTTTCAGGAATTCCTATTCCTGTGTCTTTCACCTTAATTTCTAAGTCAATTGAATCTAGTAGCGAATATTTATTTTGACAAAACGCTACACTCACATTTACTTCACCTTTTTCGGTAAATTTGAGGGCATTGCTTACCAAATTGAGCAAAATTTGGCGTAGCCTCAAACCGTCTAAAAGTAAGGTTTTAGGTAGATTTTCGTCAATTCTTATTATCAAAGGCACTCTTTTTCGTTCCGAAATTTCGGTAAAAATAAGTGGTATTTCGTTGATAATTTCAAACAAATTTATTTTTGTTTTTTGAATAGCCAATTGCCCAGCTTCTATTTTCGAAAGGTCTAATATATCGTTAATTAGTTCTAAAAGACTATTACCGCTGATTACAATTTTGTCGATGAACGATTTGTAACGTGGGTCGTCAATTTTTTGTTGCAAAATATTTGAAAATCCGATAATTGCATTCATAGGAGTGCGAATTTCGTGGCTCATATTTGCCAAAAATTCGCTTTTTAGTCTATTGGCTTCATCTGCTTCTTTTTTTGCGGCTTCGAGAGCTCTTTCTGTTATTTTGCGGTCTGTAATATCTACTCCAGAGCTTATAATTTCAGCCACATCACCGTTGGCATCTAAAATGGCTTTGTTTGCCCATGACACCCATATTCGCTTTCCCGATTTTGTTATATTTTCATTCTCTTCGATTGTGCTAGATTCTTTTATTGTATTGATAATAAAATCATTAATCATCTCAGCCAAGCCATTGTTGTTGCTGTCGTAAATAGGAACAATAATGCCAACTACATGTTTACCAATTGCTTCTTTTTCAGTATATTCAAATAGTTCGCAAGCAAACTCGTTCATAAAAGTGATAATTCCATTGGTATCTATTTTGATGATTGCCGTGCGAGCATTGCTTACTAAGTGTTTGTATTTTTCTTCGCTTTGTCGCAAGGCTTGTTCTACGATTTCTCTATCAGTAACATCTTGAAAAATAGTTAGTTTCTTATTATCTTCAATTAAAACGTTGCGTACTTCTAGTATTTTGCCATCGTCTGCAACCGATTCATATTCAATAGTTTTCTTCCTAATTTTCAATTCGTCGAAAACACACCACTTACAAATTTCTTTTTGGTGATAAAGAGCTTCATAGCAAATTTTGCCTACCGGATTGGTTTGTAATTTCTCCTTCAAAGCAGAATTTGCATACTCGATTGTAAAATCAGAAGTTGTAATATAAATCCCATCTTTGAACGAATCGAGAATTAGACGTTGCTTGGCTTCGCTCTCGCGCAAAGCGAGTTCGTTTTTTTTGCGTCCGGTAATGTCGGAAAACATGGTAAGCGTATAAGGTTTTCCGCCAATTTTGATAATATTGGCAAAGGTTGCGCTTGTTACAACCGTTTTGTCTTTAATGATGAAATTGATTTCTAAATCAACTACCTTCCCCTTGCTTTTGAGTTCGTTCCAAAATTTAACTCTGTCTTCGATACTATAAAAGCCCAAATCTATTACATTTTTGTTTATAATTTCTTGCTTTGTGTATTTCGATTTTACGCAAAGTTCGTTATTAACATCTATCACGATGCCATTTTCGTCAGTTATTGAGATAGGTTGTGGTGAAAAATCGAAAATAGTTCTAAATTTCACTTCATTTTCCTCTGCATTTTCTTTGGCTTTTTTGAGTTTTACGTTTATTTCTTTGAGCTGCTCCTCATATTTTATTTGCTCGGTCATATTACTCACCGCCAATCCAAGCCCCTCTCCTACTTTAAAAGCCCTAATGCGTAAGTGCAAATCTTTAAAAACCGAATTAGGCATAACATTCTCAGCCACATAAGGTTTTCCGGTTTCTATCACTTTTAGATAATTGGTATAGCGTTCTTCCTTTTCTTCCATACTCGATAGCTTTAATATATTCTGCCCAATTAAATTTTCCTCATGCAAATTGTTTGCTTTGAAATATTCTGCTGCTATTCGGTTGTAATTAAGCAAATTGAGATTTTTATCGTAAAGCACAAATGCATCGGTAGCAGAGTTGAAAAAACTATCGAAAATTTCACTTTTTTCTTTTAATTCCTGCGTTCGTTCTTCTACTTTTAAATCTAATTCTTTATTGAAATTTTCAAGTTTTTCGGTATTTTCTTTTATTTTTTTATGCGCATTTTTTATTTCG
>JAIFNL010000195.1:0-7118 GCA_020047755.1 Bacteroidota bacterium | reverse complement strand
ATAGGACGCAAAATACTTCGGGATACTAGAAGAGATAAAATGATACTAACAATAGTTAAGATAATTAAAACCCAAAACAAAATAAGCGTACTATTATCGCGAAGTACTTTGTTTTGATTGTAATATCTATCTGCCTGTTTCTGTGTTTCTTGCGAAATAATTGTTGTGGATTCAAACACTTTTTTTACCAGTACCAGTAATTTTTGCTCGTGAGCTTCTATTTTTGTTATTTCTTCCTTATTTTGTATTAATTGTATCAATTCCAACCTGCTTTGTTTCCATATCAAATAGTTAAATTTTAAGGAATTTGTTACCTTTTTGTTTTGCCCAAATAAATTATTAATTTCGGTTATCGAAACTAAAATCAACGAATCCGAAACTTGCATTTGCTCAATATATTCTTGAGTCTTCAAGTTTTCTTTATCAGTTACTAATCCCTTTACACTGCGCTGAATTTGATGAATATAAATATTTATAGAACGTACCGAGTTGCTTATTTTGAATGGGTATTGATAAAGCAAATCAATATCGTTGCTAGTCATTTGTATTATCTTAATTCCAGAGAATCCGATAGTTAGCCCAATAAAAATAATTATCGAAACTCCTATAATCAGCTTAGTTCTGAATCTTAAATTTTCCATTTTTTTTCTAAAATTAGAGTAAGTAAAGTTACAAAAATTGTGTTTATTGTTCAGTTATAATTTTTTTAATTTCTACAAAAGAGTTAAGTAGTTCGTTTATTTTATTCAAATCGAAATTTGTTATCGATTCATTTAATGTTTCGGCATATTTACTGAAGATATTTATTTTATGAATAACACTTATTTCGTTCATTTTGAATGCAAAAAGTTTTAATTTATCTACCGAAAGTATTTCTTGCAGTTCTTTAAATCTAGGCAATAAATCGAAGTGTAGAGTATCTTTTAATTGATTCGAAAATTCTTTATGCTCAATTTTATACCTTTTTAGTTCATTTATGCAATTTATTTTTTCAATATTTTCGTTGTTTTCATCGGACTTTGCAAAAGGATTGATGTGCTTTAGAATTGCATTAATAAGCAAATTATCGTCTATTGGTTTTGGTATGTATTCGTTAAAAATATACTTGTAAGTTACTGTTTCGATGTAGTTTGTATTAGCTGTAACAGCTATGATAGGAATATTTTTCCATTTTTCGGAAGCTCTAAGTATTTTTGCTAGCTCGTAACCATTTATTCCTGGCAATTGAATATCCATCAATATAATATCAGGTATTTCTGTTTTAAGCAATTCAAACGCTTCTTCTGCACTTTGTGCTTCTAAAATTTCAATATTTTCACTATCCAAAAACATTGAAATCAATTCTCTATTGTATTGAATATCTTCTACATTAAGTATTTTAATCTTCTGTTTTATTCGATTCAAATTTTCATTAAATTCGGCTTTACTTTTGTTGGACAAAACGCTTACTTCATTAAAAACAACCGTAAATTTAGAGCCAACACCCAGCTTGCTTTCTATTTGTATGCTTCCATTCATCAATTCTACCAGCCGTTTGGTAATGGCTAATCCCAAGCCTGAGCCTCCATATTTTCGAGTACTTTCACCATTTAACTGCCTGAAAGTATGGAATAAATGAGGTAAATCTTTTTCATCAATTCCTATTCCGGTATCCTCTATCTCTAGTTTCAAATTAATAGCTGTTTGCGGATTTACATTTTGTATATTCTCTATTTTTACGGCTATTTTAACACTACCTTCAGTTGTAAATTTGAATGCATTACCTATCAATTTCATGAAAATTTGGCGCAATCGCTCAGCATCTATTAATAAATATTTTGGTAAATCTTTGTCAATATCAATTTGAAATAATACGCTTTTGTTTTTTAGTTTTTCGGCAAAAATAAGCGGTAATTCAGTCAATAAACTTTCCAAATTAAAGGCTTCCATTTTAAGCTCAAACTGTCCGGTTTCTATTTTAGATAATTCAATTATGTCGGAGATTAAGAGTAGTAATTTTCTGGAATTACTTTCAATTTTATCAGCGTAATAAAGACTTTGAGTATCGGCAATTCGTTTTTTCAAAATACTTGAAAAACCTATAATTGCATTCATAGGAGTTCTGATTTCGTGGCTTATGTTTGCCAAAAATTCACTTTTAAGTTTATTGGCATTTTCGGCTTGTTTTAGAGCCTCGTTCATAGCTATTTCAGCGTTTTTTTTATCGGTTACATCTATTGCATAGCCGTAAAAATGAGTGGTTTGATTGGCTTCATTTTTTTGTAGAGTTGTATAATTATACAGCCAAACTTCTTTCCCATTTTTGTTAATAATTCGGTACTCTGGAAACTCAAAATCAATAACATCGTTTCTTAGCGCCTCTGAAATTTCGTATTCAAAACGTTCTCGGTCGTCTTTATGAATTAGGTCGAGATAGCCTTTTTGTAATTCTTTAGGGCTGTAAACTAACACGTTAGTAACATTTTTTGAAACATATTCGATGGGCAAGTTTTGTGCATTTTTCCATTTAAGAACAATTACATTACCTTTCATAAAAATATTGCGTTCGTCGAGTAAACTTTTATTTAATTTAAAAAGCTGTTTTTTATTCGATTCTAAAATTTGCTGAACGTGTTTAATCTCTGTAATATCCTCTTTTATAGCTAAATAATTGATAATTTCTTTTTTTTCATTGAAAATAGGAGCTATAACTGATTTTTCGATAAATTCGGTTCCATTTTTTTGCATATTGATAAATTCACCCCGCCATTCTTTGCCCGCAACTAAAGTTTCCCACATTTGCTTAAAAAGAAGTAATTCCGTTTTTCCTGATTGTAATATTCTTGGATTTTTTCCAAAAACTTCTTCCTGTGAATATCCTGATTGTTTTGTAAATTGCGGATTTACATATTCTATATTGCCATCAATGTCGGTTATAATAATTGCCGAAGGACTTTGCTCTATAACCAATAAATATTTATTAAGCAAAAGAATATTTTTTTGTAATTCTAGGTTTTGTTGCTCTATAATATTTTGTTTTTCCGAAAGCAAACTTTGTGTTATTTCCATTTCAGCATTGTGCTGTTGTAGTTTTTGGTTTGTTTGGTCTATTGCCAATTGTTGTTTTTGCAAATTTATAAAAGCCTTATTCTTTTGCAAATACATGTAAATGACTATTATAAAAAAAAGAATAAATGTAAGAGCAAATAAAATAAATAGTTTCGTTTGCTTTATATTTTGATTTTCTAATTCTATTTTTTGACGTCTAATTTGATTTGTGTAATAGCAATTCAACCTATTACAATCGGTTATGCCTGTTGTATCGGTCAATATTTCGCTAGCAGTTATGTTGTTACTTTCAGTAAGAAATGTAGCAACACTACTGCCTATATTTTTACTACTAAATAGAAAAAAAAGGGAAAATAGTACTATTATTTTATGTTTTTTCATATAATTTATCTTCTTTACACATTGTTGAAAAACAAAATACAATAAATTGATAGCACAACTGACAGGTGCATATTTTTAAAAAATTACTTTAAATTGCAATTTCCCAGTTTTTTTTGCGACAAAATAACAATTTACAATTAGAATTTAGAAAAAATTACACAATTCCTTTTATTTACAACTTTGGTTGCGTTTTTAGTTAGCTATCACACATTGATTCAAATGTAACTGTTAAATTTAAAATTAGCGAGTAAATGCAATTTTTAGAAGTCTCCAATTACTTTTGGGTACTAAAATCTTTGTATATTACAAAGATATAAAAAAAATAGAGAGCGCATTACAAAAGTACAATTTTTTATAAAAAAGACAATAAAAAAAACGAGCTATCTTTTTCTAGCTCGTTTTGATTACAATGAAAAATATTTAATTAGCTAATAACCAAAGCATTGTACACAGTAGTGCGTATAGTCGCTGTTCGGATTGCTATAATAACCAATCCCAATAAATTTGGCTCCTTCGTGCAAAATATTGGCTTTATGTCCGGGGCTGTTCATCCAGCCATCAACGGTAGCTTGTGCAGTGCTTCTTCCAGCCGAAATATTTTCGGCACAAGCAAAGCCATCGGTATAAAATTTCTCAACTCTATCGAAAGTACCACATACTTCCACCAACTTATCTCCTTTACGGTCGTGGCTATCGTGCTCAAAATAATTTTCAGTAGCCATGTCAGCAGCATGATAACGAGCAGAATAGCTCAATTGGTCGCTCCATTTCAAATCAGGCAAACCTACTTTTTTGCGTTCGATATTAACCAATCGCAAAACTTCTTTTTCAAGCTCATTATTTATCGAAGCCACACGTTCAGAGCCAGTTGCGCATCCTTTAAAATTAACTTGCCCATAGCTTACTATCGAAACAAATAAAAAAGCAATAATAATTAAATTCTTCATAATAAAGCAGTTTTATTAGATTTATAAAAAGATTTTTAAATTGAAAAAACACATCTGAAGATTAGAAAACGATTATTTCAAAAAAATATTGCTATATTTGTAATTGTATTATTATCAATTATTTAAACTAAGAACTTGTAGCAAATATGCTAATTAGGCATAATTTAAAATTTGTAGTTAATTTTAAACTTGAATATAAATAAAACAAATTATTAGTTAAAATTAACTACTTTTTAATGCCTTTAAAATTGAAAAAATAGAAATAGGAAACACAAAAAAGAAAACCTACAAAGAAAATACAATTAAATAGATTTGGTTTTTAAGTAGTTAAAAAGAAAACATTTTTTTTTGAAAAAAAAGTTGATTTTTTTTCAAAAAAAATTTTGTCGTTCAAAAAAAACTATTTTTCTTTGCACCGCAAAACCGAAAAAATGTATTGCATTTTACGGTCCGTTCGTCTAAGGGTTAGGACGCCAGGTTTTCATCCTGGTAATAGGGGTTCGATTCCCCTACGGACTACTCAAAAAAAAGTTCTTGAAATTTTTTTTTACAAAAAACAGAAATAAATTTGCAAAATAGTAAATTTATCTGTTTCTTTGCACCCGCAAAACCAAAATTTATGGTCCGTTCGTCTAAGGGTTAGGACGCCAGGTTTTCATCCTGGTAATAGGGGTTCGATTCCCCTACGGACTACAATTTAATTAAAAAAAGAGATTAAAAAAATGGCAAATCATAAATCAGCAATTAAGAGAATAAGACAAGCAGAAGCAAAAAGAGATCATAACAGATACTTTGCTGTAACAGCCAGAAACGCTGTGAAAAAATTGCGCAATACCACCGACAAACAAGCGGCAGAAGCATTGTATCCAGAAGTAGCTTCTAAATTGGATAAACTTGCTAAAAAGAATATTATTCATAAAAATAAAGCATCGAATTTGAAATCTAAACTAATGAAATATATTTCTAGTTTATAGTATTTTAAAGTACGATTTTAATAAAATTTATATTTAATTATCTAAATTTAGGTAATTCTTATAAAATAAAGCATAAAACGCAAAAGGCTTTTTCAAAAAAAAACTGAAGAAGCCTTTTGCGTTTTTGTGTTCACTTTTGTTTGAAATTATGTCATTATCAGTTTGTTATTGCTAAAATTCAAAATTATTACATTTTCAGCACAGGCGATAAATTTAAAATTATAGGCAAAAAATGAAAAAATATTTACTCTTTTTGATACTTTATTTTGTAAGTCTTGTTAGTTTTGCCCAAACTGCAAGTTACAGAGATTCAATTGATGTTTTGAGCTATGAAATTTCAATAAACGAGATTGATTATTCAAAAAAGTCAATAAAAGCAGTAACTAAAATTATTTTGAAACCTCAATTGGGCGAAATTGAAACAATTAAACTCGATTTGCTTGGTTTTTCTGTCGATTCTATTTTTTTAAATTCAAAAAAACATACTTTTTCATACAAAAATAATGTTTTAACTGTAAAATTAGCTTCAAAACTAAATGAAAGTTGCACTTTAACTGTTTTCTACCAAGGGAAACCCCAAGTTGATAAGCAATGGGGCGGTTTTCATTTTGCGCAAAATTACGCATTTAATTATGGTGTGGGAATGGCTGCAAGTCCGCCCAATTTTGGTAGAGCTTGGTTTCCTTGTATCGATAATTTTACCGATAGAGCTAATTATGAGTTCTTTATCACAACCAATGCCTCACAAATGGCAGTCGCCAATGGGCTTTTGCTGTCCAAAAATATTCAAGGCGAAACCGCAATTTATCATTGGAAAACTCAAATTGAAATTCCAACTTATTTAGTAGCAATTGCAGTAGGTAATTTTGTTGAAATCTCTGATAACTATGTCAATAGCAAACGTTCTATTCCTATTTCTATCTTTGTGCCACCTTACAAAAAGGCTGATGCTATCGAAACTTTTCGTAGATTGAAAGATTATGTTACGGCTTTTGAACAGTTGTTTGGCGAGTACGTTTGGGAAAAAATAGCTTACGTGAGCGTGCCTTTTTCTGGCGGCGCAATGGAGCATGCTGGGCTTATTTCGTTGTCAAATTCGAGTATCGATGGAACTTTTGATTCGGAAACGTTAATAGCCCATGAGCTTGTGCATCACTGGTTTGGCAATTTGGTAACATGCCAAACCGAAAAAGATATGTGGCTAAACGAAGGTTGGGCTAGTTACTGCGAAGCATTGATTATTAGAGATTTGAATGGCGAAATAGCCTACAAAAACTACGTGCTTGAAAACCATTCAAACGTACTTAATTATACACATAAACGCGATGGATCTTATTTGCCTGTTTATGGAATTTCGCACGAAAATACTTATGGTTCAACTGTTTACGATAAGGGAGCAGATGTCGTGTATGCACTTAATCAATATTTAGGCGATAGTATTTTCTTTGGAGTTACAAAACAATATTTGAACGATTTTGCTTTCAAATCAATTACCACAAAGCAGTTTGAAGCCTTTTACACTCAAAAATCGAATTTGAATTTAAACGATTTTTTTCAAAATTGGATTTATACAAAAGGATTTCCTCATTTTTCAATTGCTTCATTTTCAGTTGCAAAGAAAAAAAACAATTACATTGCAAAAATCAAAATAAAACAAAAACTAAAAGAACGTGATTATTATTCAAATTCAAATCAATTAGAATTGTTTTTTATTGGCAAAGAAAAAAATGAAACAAGAACAGTTCTTTTTTCAGGAAAAGAGCAAGAG
>JAIFNL010000253.1 GCA_020047755.1 Bacteroidota bacterium | reverse complement strand
CCTTTACATTAGATAACGCATTTACTCGCAATTTTATTTGGTTTTCGTAAGCCGTTAAGTAAGGAACTTCGCTACTTTGCTTATTCAAATATCTAAAATTTGAGTTATATTCTTGCTGCGAATAGTTTGCATTTCCGCTTGCTTGTGCAAAAATAGACACATTCCACAGCAATAAAATGAATGTAAGTAAACCATTTTTTTTCATAACTTTATAGATGTTTTAATTTTAAATGATGCTTTTTTATAAAATTTAGAATAATATTGGACATAGAAAATTTGTTTTGTAGTTTCGCAAATAATTTGAATGAAATTGATAATTGTGTTTTTTTCAAATTTACAAAATTTATTTCAATTTTCAAAAAAAAAATATAGATATTAAAAATGGAATAGGAGTGGATGTGAAATTTAGAGGAGTATTTAATTTTTGAAATAGAATTTGAATTTGATAGTTATTTGATTGTGTTTCAATAAAATAACTATCAAATTGTTCTTGTTAATCGTTAAATTCTGAGGTAAAATGGAATCTTAAATCTGGATAATTGTCTTGTGCCAATTGCAAGGCATAAAATGATTCTGCCAGAAAAACATTTCTACCATGCTTGTCTTCAGCCATATACTGATGTTTTCGTTTCCGCAAGTCGTCTAGTTTTTCGCGGCTTCCGCTTACCCAAGCGGCTTTGTAAAGAGTAAGAGGTTCAAAGCGAACTTTGGCGTTGTATTCGTGCTCCAGACGGTACTCAATTACCTCATATTGAAGAGCTCCCACGGTTCCAATAATTTTTCGACCGTTGGAAAGTTTTGTGAAAAGTTGAGCTACGCCTTCGTCTAAAAGCTGGTCGATTCCTTTGGCTAACTGCTTAGACCTGAGTGGGTCGCCATTTTCTACGTAGCGAAACATTTCGGGCGAAAAGCTTGGCAAACCTTTGTAAGCCATTTGCTCGCCTTCGGTGAGTGTGTCGCCAATTTTGAAATTGCCGGCATCGTTCAAACCCACAATGTCGCCCGGAAAAGCTTCTTCAATGATTGATTGCTTTGAAGCCATGAAAGCCGTTGGGTTTGAGAACTTTTGCCATTTTTGATTTTGTACGTGATAGTAATTGGTGTTGCGCTTGAAAACGCCCGAAACCACTTTTACAAACGCAATTCGGTTGCGGTGATTGGGATCCATGTTGGCATGGATTTTAAACACAAAACCAGAAAACTTTTCTTCATATGGACTTACCAAACGCACAGAGCTTTGTCTGTTTTGCGGCTTGGGAGCAATTCGTATGAACGATTCTAAGATTTCTTTTATTCCGAAATTGTAAAGTGCACTGCCAAAAAATACTGGCGAAACTTCCGAGTTTTGGTAGGCTTCTACACTGAAATCGGGATACACTCCGTCTATAATTTCTAGTTCTTCGCGCAAAGTTTTAGCGTATTTTTTGCCTACTTTTTCGTCAAACTCGGGGGTGTTTATGTCGTCTATTTTTTCGGGTTCTTCGGCTATTTGCTTGTCTTTTCCCGAAAATAGGTTAAGAGTTTGATTATAAATATTATAAACGCCTTTTAGTTCTTTTCCCATTCCTATGTTCCACGAAAGTGGGCGTACTTTTAGCTCGAGTTTTTCTTCTATTTCGTCGAGCAATTCAAACGGGTCTTTTCCTTCACGGTCGAGTTTGTTAATGAAAACCATCACTGGAGTTTTGCGCATTCGGCATACTTTAACCAGCTTTTCTGTCTGAATTTCAACTCCTTTGGCTACGTCAATTACCACTATCACGCTATCGGCAGCTGTTAGCGTTCGGAAAGTATCTTCGGCAAAGTCTTGGTGCCCGGGAGTATCTAAGATGTTGATTTTGATGCCTTCGTAGTCAAAGCCCATTACCGAAGTGGCAACAGAAATACCTCTTTGTCGCTCTATTTCCATAAAGTCGGAAGTGGCAGTTTTCTTTATTTTGTTCGATTTAACTGCACCTGCAACTCTAATTGCTCCTCCGAAAAGCAAAAGTTTTTCGGTTAAAGTTGTTTTTCCGGCATCGGGGTGGCTTACAATGGCAAATGTGCGCCTACGGTCTATTTCTTCTATAAAACTCATATATTTTTGTTAAATTATGAATTATAAGCTATAAATTTATAATTCCTAATTGTGTTTTTCAGGGCGCAAAGGTAATAAATAATTTTATTTTTTCGATGAAATTAATTTCTTTAAAAAATGAATTTTCAGAGGTTTTAAATTTGATATGAAAGTTTTTACCTCTTTAAATAATTTTTTCTGATAATCTAGCAACGTGTACCTTTTTTTTAATTGTTTGAAAATTAAAAATTTACAGTTTTTAGCAATAAAAAAGCAATAGCTCTTAGAGCAATTTAATACTTTGTTATTAGAATTTTGGTAAAGTTGTGTAATTTTACTTTTTTTTAGAATTTCGGTTGTTATCTAGTTTAGCGACTAATATTTTTTACTTATTAAGTATTTGAAAATTAAAATATTACAATATTTTTGTTGGAATAACGAATAAATTTTACTATTTTTGTTTGAAATTCTAAAAATTACAACTATTTTTACTAATTGGTTTGTGTGGTTATATTTAAAATTTATGCCTATAAATCAGCTAATTCGTTGTGCAATTAGCCCCAAACTTGTTGCATTTTACTTGCGCTAGAAATAAGTTTGGCGTTTTAGCATTGTGTTTTTTTGTAAATTGTTTAGAACGTATTTTTTTTTCTGAAATTCAAAAATTTAAAATGAAAATAAATTTTGAGTGCATTCAAAGAAAGAAAAAGACAAATTTTATATAGATAAAATATTAGAATACAATATATTAACTTATGAAAAATATTAGCATTGGTACACGAATCTTGCTTCTTATTTCGGTAATAATTATTTTGTTGGTTGTGAGCTTGTCGCTTATAAGTCGTTCGTATTTGTCGGAAAGTTACGAAGGAGATGTGCAGGAAATAGTGAAATCCAGAAAGTTAAAGCTTGCCGAGGAGATTAACAATATTACCCAATATGCTCTTTACAGCGCAACTATTTGTGGTCAAATGCCTTTTGTAAAAGAATCTTATGCTCAATATTATAACACGTTAAATTTTACCGAAGCTTCGTTGAGCCTTAAAAAAAATATTGATATTTTAAATAAAACGATTAAAACGAATAGTAAGTTAAATATAAAAATTCATTATCATTTGCCTCCCGATAAATCATTTGCTAGAAGTTGGACTGACGAAAGAGGCGATAATACCGCATTATTTAGAAAAAGCATTATACATGTCAATAAATATCAAGTTGGGCTTGCAGGTATTGAGCTTGGTCGCCCGGGCTTGTTACTTAGAGGAGTATCGCCTATTTTTGACGAAAATTACAAATACTTAGGAGCAGTTGATGTTTCGTTTCCGTTTTCAGATGTTTTTGAAAAATTTGTTATGCCTGAAAATGAAGCTATTGCTGTTTATTTGGAAGTAAGAGAATATTCAGATTACAACCGAGATACTTTATTGCACAGAGTTGGTTCTTATATGTTTAACGATGCTAGTTCAAATCTTTTCAATTCCGACTTGGTAACTCGTAAGCTTTTTGCAGAAGCTGCCGAAAATGGTGAAGTTTTCATTCAAGAAAATAATTTTTATCAATACGCTTATCCTCTTTATGATTTTAATAATGAAGTAGTTGCTTATGTTGTTCATCAAGTTGATACCTCTAAGCATTCTGCATTAATGCGGCGCATGATTTTTTTTATTGTTGCAATGGGTTTTCTTTTTTGGGCTTTGGCGTTAGTTTTTTTAATCAATTTTGTGCGCACTACGGTAACTACTCCTTTGAGTTTAATTATAAATCGAATTCAAGATATACGCTTGGGGAGAAAATACAATCAATTGAAATTTAGCTTAAATGACGAAATTTATGAAATAGCCAATGAGGTAAATGCTCTAGCTATTTACAAACAAAATGTAAATCAATTAGTTGATGCTATTCAGGCTAGAGATCTCAATGAAATAGATATTCGTTATTTTGAGCAAAATGATGCTCTGGCACAATCTATTATGAAAATGTATAATAGCATTTTGGAGAATCAAAGCATGGAAGAACGACGAATTTTGGACGATAAAATACGAACATGGACTTCAGATGGATTTGCCAATTTCAATAAAATAATACGCGAACATTCTGATTTGAATAGACTTGCCGATGCTGTACTTAAAGAATTGATAGAAACTCTTGGAGCTAATCAAGGTGGCTTGTTTATTTTGAGCGATAAGGACAAATCGAAACCCAAATTTGAACTTTTAGCTTCTTATGCCTATGACAGAAGACGTTACCATCAAAAAGAAATTTATATAGGAGAGGGCTTAATAGGTATGGCGGCTATTGAAAAATCGCCTATTTATTTGACCGATATTCCCGATTCGTATGTAGAATTGACCTCTGGTTTGGGTAGCACAATGCCACGATGCTTGCTAATAATTCCATTGCTTCAAGATGATAACATATTGGGAATTATTGAATTAGCTGCTTTGGTTGAGTTTGAAGAATACAAAATTAAATTTGCCGAAGAGGTTGCAAAAAGCATTGCATCAAGCATTTCTATCACTCGAATCAATCGCCAAACACAAGAATTGCTCGAAGAAACAAAATTTCAGGCAGAGCAAATGGCTGCACAAGAAGAAGAAATGCGCCAAAATATGGAGGAGTTGAAGGCTACCCAAGAAGAAATGTCAAAGAAAGAAACCTATCAGTCGCGAGAAATTGAAAATTTGAATATTCAATTTTCAAAAAAAATTAAAGAGTTAAAACAAAAAGAATTAGAAATGGAAGGCGTTTTCAATGCGTTGAACTCTTCTACCTTCTTGATAGAGTATGACTTAGATGGAAATATTATTTTTGTAAATGATTTTGTAACTAAATTATTTGGAAGACCAAAGCATGAAATAATTGGAAAACCACAAACATCTTTTGTTCAATATTCTGATATTCAGATACAAGAGTCGCGCGTTATGTGGGAAAAACTTAGAAAAGGTGAAGTGGTTAAAACCATACAGCGTTTTATAATTAGCAATGCCGAAACTTGGCTAGCCGAAACCTACACGCCAATTCTCGATGAACGTGGCACTCCTCTCAAAGTATTGAAAATAGCTCACAATATTACGAAAGAAAAAATTAAAGAGCGCGAATTAAATGAAGCTGTGCAAGAGGTTGCCAAAATAAGAGAAAGTCAAAGTAGAACTATAGATAAACTAGTGCAACGCTCTGAGCGCAAGGAGCAAAAAATGAAACAAGAAATTCAACGATTAAAAGAAAACAAATAAATAACTAAAATGGCTTCGGAAAAGCTTAAAATTTTAATAGCCGAATTTGCTGCTGACGGCATTATTTCGACCAATGAATATGCTTTGCTCAAAGAAAAAGCGAGCGACGAAGCTATTCCGTTAGACGAACTTGATGTGCTTATAGCCAATGCTTTGGCTAACTTTACGCAGCCCGAAAATGCGCATCTTTCTGGTTTTTACCAAATTGACGAGCCGGAGCAAGAAAAAGTACCAGCAAACGACAAATCTGGATTTTATCAATATAATGAAGGTGACGAATTGGCAAATGTTTCGAATTCAAAAAACGAAACCCAAAACAATAGTAGTGAGCAGATTTCCGACAAAAGTATTTTTTCGGAAAATGAACTTTTTTTTAGCAATGAGCAATTGCTTTCAAATCAAGGAAATATGAGCGAAATCTACGTCGGAATTAGGCACATGCGCAAAGTTGTTATTAAGCGATTGAAGCCTGCCGATAGAGAAAAACAAACATATATCGACCTGTTGTTCAAAGAATTTCATAATTCTATTGCACTCGAACACCCCAATATTGCACGCGTTTTCGATAGTGGCGAGGATAAAAACGGACCGTTTTATTATATGGAGTATGTCGATGGCAGACCCTTGACTACTTTGATAGGAAAATTTGGAATTCAGAGCCATAAACTAGTGAAAAAGATAGCTTTAGAAATTCTTTCGGCATTAGATTATGTTCACAAAAAGCAAGTTTTTCATAGAGATTTGAAGCCCGAAAATATTATGATTACTTTTAGGGGCGACAATACAAAAATAATTGATTTTGGATTGGCATTAGCCGATGATTTTGCCGATAATATATACAAAGTAGGAACACCAAAATACGCATCACCCGAGCAAAAAGATAGAGACTTGAAAGTTGATGGACGCTCCGATTTGTATTCTTTTGGCTTGATTCTCACCGAAATGATTAGTGGCGACAGTAAAAATATTCAAAAATTAGCTACTTTTTCGAAAAAACTTGAAAAAATTATTTTGCGTTGCACCGAACCACTGCCCATAAACCGTTATCTTTCGGCGCAAGAGATTATTGATGATTTGGAAAAAATTTCGGTAGAAAGAGATAAATTTAGCGATAAAATCGAACGAAATGAAGTACCTTTGAAAACGGAAAATTTAATTTCTACTCAAGTTCCTTTGCAGGAAAAAGGAGCGAAGGAAAATTTCTCAAACAAAGTGCAAAGTAATGATAATCAAAATTTTAAAAAGAATACCACTCAACAAGTAATCGTTAAACGAAAAACAAATATTGGTGCTTGGATTCTATTTATAGTTATTATTCTTTTGGGCTTTTACATTGCTTCTCAAATGAATAAAACCAAAGTAGAAAAAAAGGAACAGCAAGAAGTAGAAGTAGTTGAGCCCAAAATAATGTACATAACTGCAAAAAAATTGCGGTTGCGCTCGTCAAAATCTGTAGAAAAAAAGAATGTAATAGGTCTTTATCATAAAGGCACAGAAGTCCAAATTTTGGAGATAGATGAAAATTGGGCACGCGTTATTATTCAAGGCAACGAGGGTTATATGGCATTTCCACTGAAATATCTTTCAGACGAAAAGCCTTTTGAACAAATAAAATGATATTTAATAATTAATTTATACTTATTATAATTTTAAATTCAGAAATTTATAATGAAAAAAATAAAAAACTGGAAATTATTTACAAAATTGGCATTACCTTATGCAGTAATTTTATTTATATTAATTTTCGATTTTGTAAGCTTGTATTTTTACTTATTTAGTGTGGATAATAATTCCAGAGCTATAGTAATTGCTGGCAAAAATAGAATGCTTTCTCAAAAAATAGCTTATACAGTAGAACTCGTAGCTAGAGCTAATAAAAATAAGCAAAATGAGTTAGAAGATTTTGTAAAAGAAGTAGATAAAAATTTATTGGTTTTTGAAAAAGGTGGCTATTCATCTGATTTTAAGGAGCCTTTAGAACCTTTGCCCGATGAGCTCAAATATATTTTGCTTGCCGTGCGAGAGCAGTGGGAGCCTTACAAGCAGAGCGTAAATGTTTTGCTTGATGCTCAGCTTGTTACATATCAAAAGCGCACTATTATAGAGCTTTCCGATTCTACCGACCAAAGCGCGAGTGCTTCGAGCTTTGTAACCGAACTTTCGGATAAAGCAAACGATGCTGTTACTTATGTAGAGACAAATTCGGAGGCGTTATTTGTTGAATTTGACAAGCTTGTGCGCGAAATTGTACTTCAGAAAGCACAGCAAGATAATACCAGTTTTATTATTACATTTGCGCTATTTATTTTTAATATTTCGCTTATTTTTGCTGGAGTTTTATTTGGTCGATTTTCAATTATTCAACCCATTAAATATTTGGCAGGTAAAACATTTGAATTATCAAAAGGCAATTATAATGCTAAAATAAACTTGGAATGCGATAATTTGTTGGGTAAAATTGCTAAAGATTTGCAAAATTTACAAACCGATATTTTGGCGAAAACACAATTTGTTAATGAATTGATTGCTGAAAATTATCAAACAGCTTATAATCATACCAATGAGAATGATAAATTGGGATTTGCCCTTTTGAACTTTAGAAATAGTTTGATTGCAAAATCTAAAAGCGATGCGGATCGCAACGAAAAAGAAACAAAACAGAATTGGTTGACAAAAAAATTAGCTGAGTTTAGCGAAATTCTTCGTATCGACAATAATGATATTAGTTTGTTTGCATTTAACCTTATTCGCTACATTGTCAATAGTTTAGAAGCGAATCAAGGAGGTTTGTTTTTGCTCAACGAAGAAAAGAAAGACGATATTCACATTGAGCTAGTTGCCTCAATTGCTTATGATAAGCGAAAATATTTGCAAAAACGAATTGAGTATGGCGAAGGCTTGGTAGGACGCGTTATTTTAGAAAAAAAACCAATTTATATGCGACTTGTGCCAGAAGATTATATTTTAATAACTTCGGGCTTGGGAAGTGCCAGACCGCGAAACATTATTTTAATTCCTTTAATGCTTAGTAATGACGTATTTGGAGTTATCGAAATTGCTAGTTTTAGCGAGTTTGAAGAACACCAAATTGAATTTTTGAACAAAGCGGGGCAAAGTATTGCCGCTACCTTGTCGGGAGTCAAAACAAACGTAAGAACAGCAAAACTACTCAAAGAATCTCAAGAACAGCGACTTGCTTTGGCTAAAAAGGAAGAAGAAATGATGCAAAACATGGAGGTAATGAAGCAAATTCAACAAGAAGCAAAACTTCAAGAAGAAACGCTTACTTCGTTTACCGATTCAGTAAATCATACCTTAATTAGAGCAGAGTTTAATGTTGACGGAATTTTAGTTTATGCCAACACTAAGTTTTTGCACAAACTTGAATATACATCGAATATGGATGTGGAAGGGCGCGAAATTTTTTCATTTATCGACCAAAATGATTTACTCAATTTTAGAAAAACATGGGAAAATTTAGCCAGAGGCGGTTCGCATTTTGAAGGTAGAATAAAACACGTTACCAAACGCGACAACGAAATTTGGATGATTGCAACTTACACTGCTGTAAGGAATAAGGAAGGAGGAGTGGAGAAAATACTGTTCTTAGGAATTGATGTTACTGAAGAAGAAATCCGAAACCTCGATTACAAAGGTCAAATTGCAGCACTCAATATTTCGAGCATTAAAGTAGAAATAAGCCCAAGTGGAATATTAATGTATCATAATCAGATGTTTAGAAGTACTGTGGGATACACTGAAACACAATTGGAAAGCAAAATTATTTTTGATTTTATTCCAAAACAAGACATTACTTATTTTAAATTGAATTGGGATAGAGTTTTGGCGAGCGAAATATATCAGAGTGAACTGCGAATGGTTAAAGAGAATGGCGAAGATGCTTGGCTTTATGCAACTTTTGCTCCGGTTTTTGACATTTACGGCAATGTGTCGAAAATAATTTTGTTAGCTTCAGATGTTACAGAACGCAAATTGATGGAAATTAAATCAATCGAAGACAATCAAAAAATATTGGAACAAACCGAGGAACTTTCTCAAAATTTAGAAGAGGTTAATACGATACGCGAAGAGCTGGAAAAGAAAAATGTGCTTGTAGAGGCTAACAATACACGTTTGGCTAGAAGCGAAGCAATTTTGAAAAAGGCTCTTGAAGAATCGAAAATTAAAGAGCGATTAATTATTGAAAAAACCAATAGTCTTGAGGCAAGTGAAGAAGAATTGAGGCAAAATATGGAAGAGCTAATGGCTACTCAAGAAGAGCTTCAAAAGCAAAAATCGGCTATTGAAGCAAAAAATGCTAAAATACTTCAAAACGAAGGAGTTCTGAAAAAAGCCCTCGAAAAATCTTTTGCAAAAGAAAAAGCACTGGCTGAAAAAAGTGAACTTATCGAGTCGCGCGAAGAAGCTCTTCGACAAAATATGGAGGAATTGATGGCAGCCCAAGAAGCCTTGCAGCAACAATCCAAAATTCTTGCCGAAAAAAATAGAGAAATGCTCGAAAATGAAATCATATTTAAAGAAAAACTAGAACAAGCAAAACAAAAAGAAGCCCAAAACGAGCTGAAAATAAAAGAATTGCAAGAACTTGTGGTTGAAAATGAAAAATTGAAAGAAATTATTAAAAAAAACGAGAAAAAAAAATAAAATAATGAATAGATTTGATAAAATAGCCGAAATTTGGGACGAAAATCCACGTAGATTGTTCTTGGCAGAACAGATTTTTAAGGCTATTGAGAAAAAAATCGAGCTCAACCCACAAATGAAAGTTGCCGATATTGGCACCGGAACTGGTTTGTTGCTGATTCAAATTTTACCCTTGGTTGGCGAGGTTTATGGTTTTGATAACTCTGAGAAGATGCTCAAAATGTTAGATGAAAAAGTGGAAAAAGCAGAACTTAGCAATGTGAAAACTTGCTTATTTGATGCTGATAATGAAGAGTTTATGCAATCTGATTTCGACTTATTTGTATCGAGCATGGCATTTCACCACATCGAAAATATCGATTCTTTGCTTTCAAAAATTTACAAAGCGGCTGCTAAGGGAGGCAAAATTGCCATTG
Source organism: Bacteroidota bacterium (assembly GCA_020047755.1). Lineage (GTDB taxonomy): Bacteria > Bacteroidota > Bacteroidia > Bacteroidales > JAIFNL01 > JAIFNL01. The sequence goes on along the minus strand of JAIFNL010000253.1, from coordinate 39,486 downwards.
CCGACTTAGAAACCGAAAATGGCAGTTTTCATACAGACCCTGACGATTCGATAAAACATTTAGGTTTCGATAAAGCTCAATTTAAAGAAAAAGTAGAAAACGCCGGCTTTATCAATGCACAAGTCGAAACTATTTTTTCGCTTGACCGAGAAAATAAAAAATTTCCAATTTTTTTAGCAACTGCCGAAAAAAAATGATAGCGTAATTTGGATAAGTAACGTTTAATGCTTTTTTTTGATTGATATGAATTATAAAAAAACACAAATAGCGTTTATTTTTATTCATGTACTTTGCTAACAAATTCTTTAAAAGTAAAATAGCACAACTTTTTCTAAATTATAATAACAAATTATTAAATTGCTTAAATATTATACTGTTATTTTATAACTAAAACTGAAAAATGTTTATTTCTAAGCGATTTCTTTAATAAAGATATTATGTAAACAAAACTTCTAAAAACAAAATTAGACGTTTTTGTAAAAAGCAAACCCAAAACGATGCAAGACAAAGAGTTAAAACAAAAATTTCCCAAGCACAAAACAAGCTCACGCGAAAGAGCTAATTCTGGTTTGTACGAATTAGCGAAATCAGAAAACGTTGAATTTGATACACATTGTCATTTTTTCAACAATGAGTATATTCCCGAAAAATATTTGAAGTTGCGTTTTCCATTGCATTCAAAGAAATTTTTGGATAATACCGAGAAATTTTTGGATATGATAAACCCGTTTTCGGATACCGATAAAATGAGTTATTTTGCTTATTTTATGAATTTTATTCGCAAAACATCGCCCGAAATAGCCGATTATTTTATTAATATTCATTCGCCAAACACCATTTTTTGCCCTTTGCTGATGGACATGACACAAGGTATAAAAGGTGAAGTTGCATCGCTTACCAAACAAATGGATGATATGAAGCTGATAATGAATAAGTATCCAAATCAAATTCTTCCATTTATTGCCATCGACCCTAACAATCCCGATGCAAAAGAAATTTTTATAAAAGCCTTTTCCGATGAATACAATTTTTTTGGTGTAAAGATTTATCCTTCTTTGGGTTACTTGCCTTCGCACCCAATTTTGATGGATATTTTTGATATTTGCCAAGAAAAAGGAATTCCGGTTGTTACTCATTGCGGTGGCGACTCGGTGCATTCTACCGAAAAAAGAATTACCAGTATTTTTTTAGATTACGACAGCAAAAATAGATTAATTAAACATACCGAAAAAGTTAAATTTCAGACGGCTAGCGATTATGGAACTTATTTTAACAGTCCTTCAAAATGGGAACCTGTTTTGAGAACTTTTCCAAATCTAAAACTTAACTTTGGGCATTTTGGAGGCTCTTCACATTGGCTTAAACTGAAAGTTAATAACATAGATAACAAGGTATTACGAATTATTGACTTGATGCTTCGCTATAAAAATGTTTATTCCGATGTTTCCTATTCGCTTAGCGATCCCACTATTTTTAGTATTTTTGTTGAATTGTACAAAAAAAATAAAATTTTACGCGAAAGAACTCTTTTTGGCTCTGATTTTTTCATGGTAGTAACGGAAGGAAAATATAAAAATATGCGCACAAATTTCAAACTTTTTGTGGGTGATGATATTTTTAGGCAAATTACTACTATAAATCCTAAGAAATTTTTGTTCGATTTGTGATAATCTTTTATTTTTTTACGATACTTTTTACAGCAAATTGCTTAATTTTTTTTTAGATGAAAAAATATAATCATATTATTTGGGACTGGAATGGAACGCTAATTAACGATGTAGATGTTTGTGTTAATTCGATGAATTTTATTTTGAAAAAATACAATAAATCGTTGATAAACAAAGAAATATACCGAAATATTTTCGATTTTCCTGTAAAAAATTACTACGAAAAAGCAGGTTTTGATTTCACTGAAGTTGACTTTTCGATTGTAGGAATGGAGTTTATTCACACCTATAATTCCCAAATTAAAACACAGAAACTGCACGAAGGCGTACACTTTTTGTTAGAATCGTTTCAAAAACAAAATATACAACAAATAATTTTGTCGGCAAGAGAACAGAAGCAATTAGATGAAGAGATAAAATACTTTGGTTTAGAGCCTTACATTTCTAAAATAATAGGATTGGATAATAATTTTGCTTTTGGGAAAATAGAAAACGGACTTAATTATTTAAAACAGATAAACTGCAAAAAGCAAGATATTGTTCTTATTGGCGATACCTTACACGATGCCGACGTTGCCAAAGCAATGCAAATAGATTGCATCCTTATTACTCACGGACACCAAAATTATGACAAACTTAAAACTGCTAACTGTCTGATTGTTAATAGTTTTGATGAGCTCAAGTCATTTTTCGTAAGCTGATTAAAATTAAGCCAATTAACATTTGCCTCAAATATCTGCTTAACAACTACTTATGCAAATATTTGAAATACTTTCTTTGTATTTTTTTTTGAGAAAATAAAAAAAAATACTATTATTTGAAACATTTACTAAAACTTTCGTATATTTATGAAAATTGCATTGATAGGTTATGGCAAAATGGGCAAAGAAATAGAAAAAATAGCCCTTGAACGAAACCATGAAATTGTGCTTAAAATCGACGTCAATTCAGTGAATGAGTTTACGCTCGATAATTTAAAAAATGCCGACGTTGCCATTGAGTTTACACGACCCGAAACGGCTTTTGAGAACTACAAAAAATGTTTTGAAGCTGATTTGCCGGTTATTTCAGGAACAACTGGTTGGCTTGAAAAAAAGCACGAATTGGAAAAAATTGTTCTTGACCAAAACAAGACATTTTTTTATGCCTCCAATTTTAGTATTGGTGTTAATATTGTCTTTAAAGTGAATGAGTTACTTGCTAAGTTGATGAATAAGCAAACTCAATATTTCACGCAAATTACTGAAATTCATCACATTCATAAACTCGACAAGCCAAGTGGAACGGCTGTTACTTTGGCTGAACAAATTATAGAGGAGAGTACTAATTTAAAGTCTTGGACTTTAGATAATTATGATAATTACGACGAATTGCCTATTTTCTCAAAACGGGAAGGTGAAGTGCCTGGAACGCATATAATTACTTATGATTCGGAAGAAGATTCAATTTCTTTGATTCATGAGGCAAAAAATCGCAAAGGTTTTGCCTTGGGAGCTGTTTTGGCTGCTGAATTTTCGATAGACAAAAAAGGTATTTTGAGCATGAATGATTTATTTAAGCTATAATTTTTTTATTATTATTCTTTACTTATTTTTTTTTACGAATTACTCAAATTTGTTATATATCTTTAGAATATTATTGCTTCTTTTATTACAATGTTATTTAAATTATTTATACCTAGCTTTTTATTTTCATTTTTAACCATTTAAACTTATTTACTATGACAAAATTTTTTAGCTTAATCGTTTTTATTTTTGCGTTTTTAGGTTTACAAGCGCAAAAAGACACTTCAACGGTTGTCGATTTATTTGACATGACCTTGGAAGAGCTTATGAATCAGGAAGTTTCTGGGGTTAGTCGTTACAAACAAAGCATTTCAGATGTTCCCAATTCGATACAAGTTATTAGTAAACAACAAATTACAGATAGAGGTTACAATGATTTGATTGATTTATTGAAAGACATTCCGGGCTTTGATATTACCGAAAGTGCGGGACGTTTTGGCGAATTTTATTCATTTAGAGGAGTTGCCGGAAATGACCGCTTTTTGGTGCTTGTAAATGGACATAAATTGAATCCGGCTAGTGGTACTTTTATTTCATTAGGTAATTCTATTTCAATACGTTATGCCGAGAGAATCGAAATTATTTATGGTCCTGCTTCGGCGGTTTATGGCGCAGATGCTTTTTCGGGAATTATAAATATTGTGTTAAACGAAGAAGCCGCCCAACAAGATGTAACTGCTTCTTATTATGCAAATTATGGAAGTTTTAACACCATTGATGCTGGCATTGAAACGGCATTGAAACTAAATGACGATTTGTCGCTTTATTTGAATGCGCGTAAAGAATCGCAGCAATTAATTAACGACCACTCTATTTATTTCAAAGCTGATTACAAAAACTTTTCATTTAACTATTATCGTCAGCAATTTGACGAAGGCAATGCTTTTGGGCATAATCCGGCAATTTATATTTATGACGAAAGCAATAAATGGAAAACCTCTACTGATATGTTTTGGGGAACGTACAAAAAGGAATTTCAACGAAAGTTCGATGTTTCATAAATGGGTTTCATTTGCCAATGGAACAACTTACGAGCAGTATATGACAGGAAAGGACAAAACAATTCAGGGTGTTTTGTCTTACAATCAGAATATTAGCGAGAAGTTTCAATTTATAGCTGGCATGGATTTTGAAAACACAATCAGCATTCCACCTTATGCCAACGACGAAGTTTTGGGCAATTCGTATCAGTATATTGGCGAAAATGCTGAAACTATTGACGACGAATTGACGATAACTGAAAATAGATTTGCGGCTTTTGGTCAATTTTTATATTCCCCCGTTGATTTTGTAACTATCTTATTTGGTTCGCGTAATTATTTCGCCCACGCAAACCACTAAGCTAAAATTTATTTACGGAAAAGCCTTTCAAGCTCCTTCGCTATTTTATCAGTACGAACAATTCGGAACTCCCTCTGTAGTAATGCTTTCACAGGCTGAAGTTCAAAAAACAGAACAAGATTGGAAGCTTCAAAACCAGATTGTTAATTCTTATGAATTTAGTTTAACTCAGCAAATAACTGAAAATTATAATTTTAAAATTTCGGCTTATTACAATGATTTAACCAACTTGATAGAGCGAAACCTTTACACTACAGCTGTTTACAACAAATATTTTAACTCTACCACTGGTGGATTTAGAAATGAAAATATTGGCTCTCAAAAAATATTGGGAGGCGATTTGCTTTTAAATGCCAAACTTTCCAGAAAGTTGTTAGCTTATGCTTTTTATTCATACACCGATGCCGTTGCTATTGATAAAAATGACAAGTTCAAGATTTATTTAACTATCTGACGCTTTCGCCCCGTTTTCGCTGGGTTAGCGAAATGTATAATGCTAATACAGCCACTTATCCCGATAATATTCAGCCCGGATATAGCACGCTTGATTTGAATCTCTCTACAAATAGATTAGGAAAGTTTTTCCGTATTTATGCCGATTTTCAAAACATATTGAATAAAAAGAATTTGCACGGCGGATTGTACGGACAATCAGGTGTTTACACAGCAGCAATTCCACAAGCAGGCTTTAATTTCAATTTAGGAGTAGAAATTGAATTTAATAAATAATTTGGTAAATTTTTTTAATGGTGCTATGATTTTTTGATTTCATAGCACTATTTTTTTGCATAGATTAATAAAAGAAATTTTAAAAATTAGAATTTCTTTTCACATTTACATTTTTCAAAAAGTCTTAATTTAACTCCTAACATAGGATAAAATCCTGTAATCCAAGCACCAACAATTAAGTAGCGTAGGTACAAAAAAATAAGAGGCGCGGCAAAAAGTATTTTTAGCCCGATTAGCAATCCTATCGTTGTAGCTATTCCTAGCGCGTAGCGAATTATTTTAGCTTTTGTTTTTTGTTCAACAGCAAATCGGACTTGTTTTTCTTGAAAGAAATAACCCAAAATAGTGCCTGTAAAAACTCCAAGCACTTTATAAGCGTCATTAAATTCTAGTTCATTTTGATAGATGAAAAAATTATATAAAAATAAGAGTGTTGATAAAAAATAAGCCGACAAAAGAATTTTGATTAACAGACTTTGAAAATGTTCTGCGTTTTCATAGTTTTTGTGCAAGACAGAGTAAAAAAGAAAAGGAATCAGAAAGCCAAAAATTAGACCAAAAGTAACATCTATGGGCCAATGCACGCCCAAATAAACTCTTGAAATTGCCACCAAAAAAGCCAAAATAATTGCGCAAATTAATATCCATTGCCGCTTGAATATCAAAAAAAGACTATAATAAAGCGTAGAAGCTCCTTGTGCGTGCCCACTCGGAAAAGAATATCCAGTTGCAGTAGCTTGGCGTTTGCCCTCAATATTTTCGAGTACCATAAACGGTCTTTGAGTGTGAAAAAGAATTTTTGTAAATTGATTTATGAAAGTAGAAATCATGAAAACTAAGGCTAGAATGATGCCTTCTTTTTTGGAAAAATTCCAATAAACCCACGAAATAATTGCAATAGCAACATATTCTTCGCCTAAAAATGTAATTGCTTCAAACACAAAATCGAGAGCTGGAGTAGCGAGTGTTTGAAAAAAATGTAATATATTTTCTTGCATTTTATCTAATTTTTGACATGATAATTAAGTGCAAATTTGCAAATTTAGTTTTGTTTTTAAATTAAAAATTTCTTTTTGTGCGGCTTCTTGAGTCGCATTTTTTGTTAATTCTACCAGTTTATTATTTTTAGAATTTAAAAGTATGATTCTAAAATCGCTAGAATGCACATCTAATTGCCTATTACTCCTGCTATACATTCTAAATCCTGAATGTTTTTTTATAAGTTTTAATTTCATTGAATCCTGAATATCAATTACTTTTGCATAAGGTATAATTCCAAACAACAAAATACCCGATTTTATTATTTTTTTTTCAAAATAAATTGTTGAAAATGATTTTGTGAATGTCAAAAATATACCAACAACGCTTAAAAATAAAGCACTTAAAGTATGAAAACTAGCAGCTATGCCACTTATTATTAATACAATACCTAGCGAATTGTCTAAAGGAGCAAAAATAGAATCTAATTTGTGTATTGTTTTCATCAGTTTTTTTTGTAAAAATACATAATTTTTTTCAAATTAATACATCATTCTTTTAATTTTTTTTGTCGGTTTTACTCTTGTATTTTATTGTTAATTAATGAATTAACTAACAATTCTCTAAAATTTAGCTATTTTATATTTTTATTAGCTATTTTTAACGTAAATTAATACGTAAAATGAATTATTTTTTATTTCTTTACGTTTTATAAATAATTTTGATGAATAAGTTTAATTCCTGAAAATCAATATAAAATTTTAATTTACAGAGATTTTTTTTAAAGAAAAACATAAATTTTGAGCATGAAAGAAACTATAAAAAATGTATTGAGCAACAAGTGGTTTAAGTTTGCAGTGGTGAGCTTTATTTATCTTTTGTTTGTTATTTGGATAGGAAGCTACTGGTTACTAATTGGTTTAGGCGTTATTTACGACATGTACATTTCTCAAAAAGTGCGCTGGGCTTTTTGGAAACCACGCGACCCAAAAAAGTCAAATTCGGTAACAGAATGGGTTGATGCTCTTATATTTGCTGTAATTGCAGCAAGTATTATTCGTCTGTTTTTTATCGAAGCATTTACAATTCCTACTTCTTCGATGGAAAAAACGCTTTTAGTTGGTGATTATTTGTTTGTTAGCAAAGCAAATTATGGTCCCAAAATGCCGAATACACCGCTTTCGTTTCCTTTTGTGCATCATACAATGCCGTTTTCGAAATACACACCATCGTTTTTGACTTGGATTCAACAGCCGTACAAGCGATTAGCTGGTTGGCAAAATGTAAAACGCAACGATGTGGTGGTTTTTAATTTTCCCGAAGGTGATACCGTTGTGCTTGAACATCAAGAACAAAGCTATTATGCTTTGAAACGTCAGCTTGGTTATGAGTATTTGGTTTCAAACTTCAACATTGCTGTTAGACCTGTCGATAAAAAAGAAAATTACATAAAACGTTGTGTAGCAGTGCCTGGCGACTCTATTATTATTAAACATGGTATGCTTTATGTAAACGGTTTGCCGCACGAGGCTGCTGATGATTTGCAATACAAATACGACATCGAAACCGATGGAACAAGCCTCAATGTTTTGAAACTTAGAAAATTGGGTATTTCTCAAGACGACATAAAAGCGTCCATGCTTTCGGCTCATTTGTACCAATTGCCTTTAACTGCTAAAAATGTAGAAATTATTAAAACCTTTGCCAATGTAAAATCGGTGAAACAAGTCGAAATGCCAGAAGGTGCTTATGCTTCGTACATTTTCCCTAACGATCCTAAGTTTGCTTGGAATGAAGATAATTTTGGTCCGCTTTGGGTGCCTCAAAAAAATGTAACCATTAAGCTTTCGATGCAAAACATTGCTTTATATCGCAGAGCAATAGACGTTTACGAAGGCAATGATTTTGAAATTAAAGACGGAAAAATTTTTATTAACTCAAAAGAAACTACCGAATATACCTTCAAAATGGATTATTACTTTATGATGGGTGATAGCCGACACAATTCTGCTGACTCGCGTTTCTGGGGCTTTGTGCCTGAAGACCACGTAGTTGGAAAAGCTGCTTTCATCTGGCTTTCGATTGACCCCGACGAAGGATTGTTCAATAAAATCCGTTGGAGTAGGTTATTTAGCTTCGTGCACGATTAAAATTTGATTGGGTAACTTGAACCCACGAAATTCTAAAAAAAGTGATATGCTATTTTTTTTAGAATTTCGCTTACTATAAACAATACTTCGTTAATTTTTTTCTAATGAATTAAATAACAGAACTTTGCCAAAGTTTACTTGTTCTGATTATTGTGCAGATAATTAACTATTTAGCAATTTACAAACTGCACTTTGGCAAAGTTTAACGAACTATTATATAAAGTTAAGCAGTCAATTTGTTGATATGAATTTAAAAATTTGGTTTAGAGCTTTGGGTTTGGCTTTTTTTCTCGCCATTTTTGTCCGAAATTTCATTTTTGAGCCTTTTTACTACGAAAATAAGCTTGTTTGGATTGATAAATTTACATTTGGAGGTCGTTTTCCTATCACGCCCATCGCTTTGCCTTTGGTTAAAAGTAAAATTCCATTTTCTACTGCAAATTCTTATTTAAGTAGTTTTCAAATCCCTTATTTTCGCTTTTTTTCACTTTCTCAAATTGAGCATTTCGATTTTTTGGCTTTTAATTCGGTAGAGCAAAATGATATTCCCATAGACAGAAAGCAAATACAACTAGCTAAATGTCTTGCTATTGCAGGCGATAGCGTTCGTATTGATGTCAATAAATTGACCATTAAAAACACAAAGGATACCTTTATTGTAAAAAATCATTGGGTACGAGTTTGGCTACAAAATTTGGCAAGTGAAATTACCGAAAAATATAATTTGGAGCCACAAAATTTGGCAAATTATATTGGAGCTTTTTCGGTGAACACAAATTCGTTCTTGTTTTCAGATATTCAACAAGATACATTATTGAAAAAGCATAAAATTAATTCTGAGACGCTTAACATTTTAGCAAGTTTTTCATGCAAGCAGTTTTCTGAAAATAGTTTTTTTGTACCGAAAAAAAATGAAAAAATAACGATTAATTCGCGAAATTTTTCGTATATTAAGCCGTTAATTCTGTATTACGAACAGAATAAGGTTGAAATAAAGAATGGAAAATTATTTATAAATGATATTCAAACCAATGAATATAAATTTAAGTATAATTATTTTTTGGTACTTTTAGAGACAAATAAATTAATTTTAATACCTGAAAATCATATTATTGGTGTAGTTTTTTGATTTTGAAATGAATTAATTACTTTTTATTGGAAAATAAAATGTCAGACGATAAAAAATATTTTGAATTAGAAATAAAGACGCTAGTGCGCGATGGAAATTGGAAAGAATTAGCCGATTTATCAAAGCGGGCTATTGAAAATTATCCCAGAGAGCCGCGTTTTTATTCTGCTTTGGCTGATGCAAATTACAATTTGCGAAAATTTAAAAAAGCTATTAAAAACTATTCTAGGTCGATAAATTTAGATGAACAGAATTTTGAGGCTTTTAATGGGCGAAGCCAAGCAAAATTGTTTCTTTCTGATTATGAAGGAGCAAAAGCCGACTATCGAATTGCTGTTGAGTTAAATCCTGACAATGAATATATTAAGCATACTGGCGAGTTGATAGAACGCGCAATTAAAAAGTCGTATGCGCAAACAATTCATGTGAAAAATTATTTTTCGCTCGAGAATATTTATTTAGACGACTTGAGCGAAAAAAAGGAAATTTTCTTCTTGGGCGAAAATGGCGATGGAAAAACCATTTTGCTGCAATCTATTTTGTTGGCTTTGAAGGGAAATGATGGGCATCAAGCTATTTTTAAGGCTTTGAAAGAAAATGACGATTTAATGGCGGAAGGCAAAAAGTTAAGTCTCTCAGCAACAGACTCTAATGGCGAAAATTACGTTTTTGAAGAAAATTATAAACTGCAAAAAAATTCCCACCCCAATATTTTTGCTTACGGAATAAATCGCTTGCGTTACAGCAGCAGTCAGCGCGATAATTCGGGTTATTTGACACTTTTTGACTTCAATCAATACCTTAGCTCGCCACTAGATTGGTTAAAAGAGGTGGAGCGCAAGGAAAAATTGCATGGAGGAATGTTGAAATACAAAGATGCCAAGCGAATGTTGGAAGCTTTGCTCGAAAATAAAGTGCAAATTACACACAACGTAGAAGGTGATATCGTTTTTAAAGAACAAAATAAGCAAATTCATTTCGACCAACTTTCCGATGGTTTTAAAAGTATAATTAGCTGGATAAGCGATTTACTTAGCAAATTATCTGAAAATCAACCAGATGTAGATGTAATTCAAGACTACAAGGGCATTGTTTTGGTTGATGAATTGGGGGCTTACTTGCACCCAAACTGGGAGCAGAAAATAGTGCAAAAACTTCGCTTTTGGTTTCCCAATATTCAGTTCTTTTTTTCTACGCATAGCCCGCTTTTATTGCTGGGAGCTAGTTCTGATGCCTTATTTTTTAAGCTTTACAAAGAAAGAGGGGTTGCCAAAATATCAAAACCTTTGAAAAAAATAACGGATTTGACCGTTAATAGCATTATAACTTCGCCTTTGTTTGGTTTGCAAGATGCTGTACCTCTTGCATTTAGACCTTCGGTGGAAAGTCTCAAAACAGGAAATTCTTTTTTGAGCGTAAAAATACATGAAGCTATCTCTGAAAAAATCAGCAAGTTAGCAAGTGTAACCGAAAGTGATATTTCAGATTTGATTAGCCTCGAACTTGACAAATTAGAAACCAAAGCTTAGTTTTTTCGTGTTTAATTTTCAAAGCAATTTTGTTTGAAATGATTCATATCAACAAAGATTTTTCAAAAATTCCGGCATCTTTAACTTCGGAAACCACTAATGAACGGCGGCGAGAAATTATTAAGCTTAAAAAATTTCAAACCCAAGGCATTTATAGTAGTCGTTATAAAAAAGAAGACGTAAAAACTGCGTTGAGTAATTTGTATCGCAACAAGTGCGCTTTTTGCGAACAAAAGATAGAACGATTTGATGTTGAGCATTTTAGACCTAAAAGTATTTACTACTGGCTCGCCTATTCGTGGGACAATTTGCTTGTGGCATGCCCTGTTTGTAATGGAAATAAAACCAACCATTTTAAGCTAATAAAAAAACGGGTAGAATTTGACGACGCCGATTATAAAAATATACACCATTTAGCCGAGAAATACAATCAGCTGGAGGAAAATTTATTTTTTCACCCCGAAATTGAAAACCCCGAAGATGATTTGGATTTTAAAGAAGATGGAACTATTTCCTCTGATAATCAGAAACTTTGCTATACTATTGAAACTTGCAAATTGAATAGACCTTATTTGATAGAACGCCGCAAGCGAATTATTGATAATTTTTTGCAGCAGCAAAATGAAATTTACTTGCAATACCTAAGTACAAAGGAAGAAGCTTTATTGTATGAAATTAAGGCACTTAGGAAATTATTTAAGAAAGAAGCCTTAGACAAAGAAAATGAATTTTTAGCTTTTCGACGAAAAATGGTGAAAAATTTTAGCTTATAAACTTTATTTCACTTGGTTAGTGTTTTTTTTCAGGCATAATTATTTTTTAGCAAATCTCTAGGCTATCTAATTCAATTCCAAAGATTAGAATGTCATCTATTTGTTTGTTTTTATGTTTCCAACGCTTAAATTCTTTTTCCATAAATTCTTTTTGCTCTCCAAATGGAACAGTTTGACAATTTGTGAACAATTCTTGCTGTTTGTAAATACCGTATTTTTTATTTTTAGAACCACCAAATTGGTCTTTAAAACCATCAGAAAGCAAATAAAGCTTGGTATTTTCTTGTATTTGAAAATGTCGATTGGTATATTCTATTTCTAATTGATTTCCAAGGTTTCCACCTACCGAAAACAAATCACTTTCAATTAATATCAATTCATTATTTAGCACTAGATAAGCATCTTGGTTTGCACATGCAATTTCAAATTCCTTGTTTATTATGTCTATTCTGCAAAGCGAAATATCCATTCCATCGGATTGTTCTTGGTTTGCATCTTGCTGTAATGCTTTGACTATTCGGCTATTAAGTTCTTTTAGTATAACTGCAGGTGACGAAAATATGTTGAGACTTATAATATCATTTAGCAAAGTACTCGCCAAAATAGACATAAAAGCTCCCGGGATTCCATGTCCGGTACAATCTGCAACAGCCATATATAGCTCATTTTCTTTGCGATGAAACCAGAAAAAATCGCCACTTACTACATCGCGTGGCATAAAAAGAATGAAAAAATCTTTAATGTATTTGTTCATTTTTTTTATAGACGGTAGTGTTGCATCTTGTATTTTTTTCGCATACTCAATGCTATCGTTTATTTCGCGGTTTTTCTTTTCTAGTTCTTTGTTTGTTTTTAGAAGTTCATGTTGTTGAAATTCAATGCGTTTTGTAGCTTTTTTAAGTTCAGAGTGCTTTCCGTAAAGTTCGATGGTGCGCTTGCGTGCACGGTTGTAAGCAAGTTCTATTTTTTTTCTTTGTCTCTCTATTTCATCACGTTGCTCTTTTATTTCATTTTTAAGCTTAATATTATCCATGTGCCGCCCAAACAAATCAATGGTTTTGTTGCGTGCTTTAAGATACTTTTGCTTAAACTCTTGCTCGTCAGAGTTTTGTGCTTCTTTTTTAGTTTTGTGGTTTTGTTTTTCCTCATTTTCAGGCATGTCTTTTTCTGGTGCTTGATTTTTTAGGTCAGCCTTTTTTTGTGTTGGGTTCGACGAGTTTGCACGATTTGGATTCATCTTTAATTTAATAAAAGTTTCCCAAAGATAATTAAACAATATCTAATATGCAACGTTTGTTTAATTAAAATAAAGTAAATTGGTATTTTGAACATACAACCTTTGTAGAAAGAATGTTAAATTTGAATTACTTGAAATTGGCTAGGTACATTTGAAAAAACAACTTGCAGCAACAAAATAGCAAGTTGTTTTTTTGTAAATGTGAAAAGCTAATTTACAGAATACCAGTAAGTGATTAATAATCAATTAATTAACTTATTTTGTGAATTTGAAAATTATCCGATGTATATAAAAAGCGTTTGATACTTTTCTTTGGCGTTTTTTCAAATTCTTGCTCTTTTATTTCAACAGTTGCAATGCGCATGTAAGCAGGTAAGTCCTTGTTTAGCTTGCTAATATCGTCATTTATTTGTTTTAACATTTCATCTTTCGACATATTTTTTGTCTCTGGAATTTCTTGGTCGGGGAAAATTAAGGCACATAATTTACCGTCACATTCTATTACCAACGATTCTCCAACTAATTTAAAGTGATTTATCTGAGCTTCAATTTCTTCTGGGTAAATATTTTGCCCCGAAGGTCCGAGAATCATACTTTTGCTCCTGCCTTTTATTTCAATATAGCCATTTTCATCTATTGTTCCTAAATCGCCTGAGTGTAGCCAGCCTTCGCTGTCGAGAGCGTCTTTTGTTGCTGTTTCGTTTTTGTAATAGCCAAGCATTACATTTTCGCCTCGCATACAAATTTCGCCTATTTCACTTTCTGGGGTTTCTTTGCTTATTTTTATTTCAAGAGTATCTACTTTTTTTCCAGTACTTCCTACTTTTCTAGTGCGCCAGCCATCGTATGAAATGAGTGGACCACATTCTGTCATTCCATAACCTGTTGAAAATTTGAAATTTATGCGTTTCAAAAAATGTTCCACTTCGGGGTTTAATGCTGCGCCACCTATTACAACTTCTTTAAATTTTCCGCCAAAAGATTCGGTCATCGAATCGTTAATTTTTTTGTAAATTTTTTCCTTAATAATTGGAATTTTTAATAAAATTTGAATCGATTTTTTTTCGAGTTGTGGCTTTATTTTTTTCTTGTAAATTTTTTCAATAATTAGAGGCACACTTAAAATTAAGCGCGGTTGCACTTTGCCAAAAGCTTTTATAAGTACTTGAGGCGAAGGCAATTTACCCAAAAAAGTAATATGGCAACCAATCGAAAATGGATATAGAAATTCAAAAGCACAACCGTAGGCATGTGCCAAAGGTAAGAACGACAAGATACTATCGCCACTTTCGAGGGGCATATTTTTACGGGCATAGCGCACATTGGCTGCAAGTGCGTTATGGTTGAGCATTACGCCTTTTGAAAAGCCGGAAGTGCCTGATGTATAGAGTATTTCGAGCAAATTATTATTCGGAATTTCTTCTAAATCATAGTTTTCTTTGCTTGGTAATTTTTGAGCAAATGAAGCAACGGCTTTATCTATTTTGGCAATATTTTTTTCATTTTTTGCATATTTTATCGAAAAATCGGTAAGTGAAAATAGAATTTCTAAATTTGGAAATTCACTCATTTTTAAGGGTGACGCTAATTTTTCTTCACTAAAAAATACAATTGAATCGGAATGATTAACCAAATGAGTAATATCTTTGGGTTTAAAATCGGCTAAAAGTGGAACTAAAACCGCTCCGTAACTTACTGTTGCTAAGTATGATATAGCCCAATTTACCGAATTTCCGCCTATTAAAGCTATTTTATCGCCTTTTTTTATTCCAAGCTCTTTAAAAATAAAATGTAATTCTTTTATTTTTATCCCAACTTCGCCATAAGTAACCGAAATACTTTCATAATTGGTAAAAGCCGGCATGTTCCAGTTGTCAATAATTGCATTTTCGATGTATTTTGTGAAATTTTCGTTAATCATAAGTTTTGTTTTTTTTGTGATGTACTCAAATTTTTTTCGATTATTAAGAGTTTGTTAAATTTTATCTTCTCTTTTTTGCATTTTTTCGATTGATATAGAGATTAATATTGAATCTAATTATATGTAAATTAGATAATTAAATAGTTTTCTAAAATGAAATTTTCAAAGCAAACAAAAGTAGTTATTCTATTTTTATTTTCCTACAAAAATAGCAAAAGAATTATGTGTTTTAAAAGTAAAATCATTTTTTATATTTGTAGTTTGTGTTTAGGCATTTAATTATATCTTTTGATAAAATTAAAATACCAAATTAGTTATAAAATGCTTTTAATATCAAAATAACATATTTCAAAATAATTTTAAACTAAAATATTGATGTATAAAATAGCAAAATTACCCGGCGATGGCATTGGTCCTGAAATAGTTGAACAGGCTGAAAAAGTCTTAAATGCAATAGCAAAAAAGTTTAATCATCAATTTGAATTTACTTTTGGCTTAATAGGAGCTTGTGCTATTGATGCAGTTGGAAACCCTTATCCTGCTGAAACTCACGAACTTTGTATGAAATCAGATGCCGTACTTTTTGGAGCCATTGGCGACCCGCGTTTCGACAACGACCCAAAGGCAAAAATTCGTCCTGAGCAAGGTTTGCTTGCAATGCGTAAGGCGTTGGGGCTTTTTGCAAATATTCGACCGGTTACAACTTTCAAATCGCTTATCGACAAATCGCCATTGAAGCGCGAACTGATAGAAGGAGCTGATTTTGTGGTAATTAGAGAACTTACAGGCGGAATTTATTTTGGAGAGCCACGCGGGCGAAGTGAAAATGGATTAACTGCCTTTGATACACTCATTTACACTAAAGAAGAGATTACACGAGTTACCAAGTTAGCTATACAATATGCGATGAAACGCCGCAAAAAATTAACTGCTGTGGACAAAGCTAACGTATTGGCTTCCTCGCGTTTATGGCGCGAAACAGTGCAAGAACTGGCTATTGAAAATCCCGAAGTAACCATTGATTTTATGTACGTGGACAGTGCTGCCATGAAATTGATTCAAAACCCCAAATTTTTTGATGTGGTGGTTACCGAAAATATGTTTGGCGATATTTTGACCGACGAGGCTAGCGTAATTACAGGTTCTTTGGGCTTGTTGCCATCGGCAAGCATTGGCTTGCATACCTCTGTATTTGAGCCTATTCACGGTTCGTATCCGCAAGCTGCCGGTAAAAATATTGCCAACCCGTTGGGAACTATTTTATCTGCTGCTTTGCTTTTAGATTATGCCTTGAACTTGCCAAAAGAAGCTGCTTTGGTGCAAGAAGCCGTAGAAAAATCGCTCGATGAAGGCTTTGTTACTGAGGATATTACACACGAAAATGCAAAGACTACTTCACAAGTTGGCGACTGGATAGTAAATTATATTTTGAGTGCTTAATAAAAAATTTTTAGGTATTTTGAGCCGTTTTGCATTTAATACGAAAAAATGTAAAACGGCATTTTTTTATTCATTTTGTTTATTTTGGCGACCAACAAAATTTTTTACTAAAAAGTGTAGAAATTTATTTTATTTATTATATTTGTATTGTCAAAAAATATAGATTTTATAATTGAAAAGAAGTAAAAAAAATGCAATTATTTAAAATTTATAGCAAAAACATGAAATTGGCGAATAGTTATAACACTTTTTAAAAAAATAAACAATGAAAAATGCCGAAATATTTTTATCGTATGCTTGGGGTGGCGAAAGCGAAAAAATTGTAAATGAATTAGATGCTGCTTTCCAAACAAAAGAAATTATGCTGAAACGCGACAAACGCGACTTGGGATTCAAGGGAATTATTACCGATTTTATGGATAAAATAGGTGAAGGAAATGCCGTAGTAGTTGTTATTAGCGATAAATATCTCAAATCGCATTATTGTATGTATGAACTTTTAGAAATTTATCGGAATTTGAAATTTAAAGAGCGTATTTTTCCTATTGTGCTTGGTGATGCGGCTATTTATGAACCTATTCCTCGTCTTAGATACCTAAAATTTTGGCAGGATAAAAAGCAAGAACTCGATGATGCAATTAAAGAGTTTGGTACTGATGCAATTACGGTAATTGGCGACGATTACAAAACCTACAAGCGTGTGTTCGATAATTTTGGCGAAGTGGTTAATATTCTGACAGATATAAACTCACTTACCCCCGAAATGCACCGCGAAGACAATTTTAAAACTCTTATCGACGCTGTTTCTAAAAAAGTAAATGAGCAAGTTTCTACTCAAGCGAATGAGCAAATTACAACTAACAATACGAATGTTTCAGGCTCTGGAAACTTTGTTTTTCAAGGAGTTAGTGGCTCTAATGTGAACATAAGCATCACGCAAAACGAGCCTAAAAAAGAGATGGAAAAAGAATTGAAAAATCGTGTTTCAATCGACTTAGATGAAATTACTGACTTTAGGAAAAAATCTAATTATAAGCGATTACAAATGCTATATAAATTATTAGATGAATACGAAAGTAATCTGGTATTAGAAAAAGACCCCAAACAAAGAATGGCTTCCGAAAATGAGATTGCAAAATTGAACGAACAAATTGTAAAATTAGAAGAAGAGATAAAAAAAATGGAGTAAATTTTGCTTTGACTACTCATTTTCTACATAAAAACCCACAAAATTTTGAAATTTTGTGGGTCTTTGATATGTAAAATTGCTTTTTATTAAAATTTGTTTTTAGAAACGCTGTTGGTTAAACAAAATATCATAATCTTTGTATTTTGCTTTTTTCCAGAATCGTTCAGGCACAACTTTCCAGTTTCCAAAACTTTGAGGTTCAATTATTTGCTTTTCTTCAATCCATTTAATAATGTAGTAACGTAAATCTTTTTCGGTGGAAGTAATTATGCGCGAAGCCAGTTCTTCTTTTGCTATTCCTGCGCCATCGGTTAAGTGGTTTCCTCCGCCATTTCCTCTGTACGAATTTACTGCAACTTTGTAGAATTTTTTCTCATCAAATGGCTTACCATCAGACATTTGCTTTATGTGTACTCGTTGCCCAATGTTTTTTGTAATATCTACCTCGTAGTCAATTCCAGCTGCCGACGAAAAATTAAAAAACTGACCTTCAAGCCTTTTACTTCCATCGGCGTTTTCTACAAACAAAAGCATACTATCTTTTTTACTCTTCATGGTTTTGAACCATTTCGAGTACGAAAATTCTAAGTAATCTTTTATTTCTTTTCCGGAAAGTTTCATGGTATAAAGTAAATTTTCAAATTTATATAACTTGAACATATCGCGAATATACACTTTGCCTTGTCGAATTTCGGCATTGTATGAAAGTGGTGAGGCAAAAGAAATATCTGCGCCAGTTAGTTCTAACTGAATTTGTTGTACAAGGTCAATAAATTCGCAGTTCCCGAAGAAAGCATCTCGTGTGGAAATTGATTTTGAGAACGTTCCTATTTCTTTTGAAACATATTGCTTCACTTCCTCAAAATCGGCACTAAATTCTTTCATGAAGTCTTTATCTACTTTAATATCAGATACTTTAACCAACTCACCCGATATTTTTTTCTTATAGAAATCTACTTCGCTATCTAAGTCAATTTCTACTTTGATTTCGGCAAGATATTGCGCCGAATTTTTTGGGTCAAGCACCAGAACTTTTTTGCCTTTGGGATTTGCAATCCACTCTTTATAAAGCTGATGGTCGTGCCCGCCAATGATAATATCAAAACCTTCGACTTGCTGAGCAATAAGTTTTGTGGCATTTTCATTTTTGTAACTTTCTGCTGTTTGGTTTCCGTAGGTATAATCAATGCCCGCATGAAAAGTTCCTACAACTAAATCCGGCTTTTCTTTTTCGTGAATGATAGTAACCCATTTTTTTGCAGATTCTATCATGTCCTCAAATTCCATACCTTCCCATATTTTTTCGGGTAGCCACTTGGGAATTGCGGGAGTAATTAAGCCTAAAATAGCTATTTTTGCACCATCTTTTTCAATTATTTTATAGGGTTGAAAATAAGGTTCTTTCGTTTTTTTGTCGATAGCATTTGCTGCTAACCAAGGAAAATTTAGCTCCTTTGTAAATTTGTCATATACATCGTGCCCAGCTTCAATATCGTGATTTCCAACAGTTCCCGTGTCGTATTTCATGTAGTTCATTACACGCGAAAGTAAATGTTGGCTTTGCGTTTTTTCAAAATTGGAGTAATACACAACAGGCTGCCCTTGAAGAATATCGCCGTTGTCGCACAAAATAACCTCGTGTCCCTGTTTTTTAAGACTTTCTGCATACGTGTGTACTTGTGCTAAAGAGCTGATTTCCTCGCTATTATTGATAAAATCGAAAGGGAAAATTGCCCCATGCACATCTGTTGTTATTAAAATTCGGAGTTTTTTTATATTTCCCATAGTTAAATTTTTAAAGCTCAAAAGCGGCATTGCGGCTGCAAATGAAAGTATATTTTTTATAAATTTTCGCCTTTTCATTTATATATCTTTTTGAAAATTGATGAAAAAATTGTTGGTTATTAAATAGTTATACAACTAAATCGTCTATCTTTTTTATAGATTTTGGAATTTCGATTACACTTTGCACCGCATTCAAATCCTTTAATCCGCTACCAGTTAAGAGTACTACATTTTTAGAATCTTTTAAAATTCTGCCTAAAATAGCCATTTTATACATTCCTGCATAGGCTGTAGCCGAGGCTGGTTCTGAAAATAATCCGGTATGCATACTCAAAAATTTCGATGCCATAATAATTTCCTCGTCAGAGATTTTAACTGTTTTCCCAGAATAAGTAAGCAGGTATTTTTTTGCCATATAAAAATTTCGTGGAATATCAACCGAAATAGAATCAGCTATCGTTTTGCTTGGTTTAGAAATAAACTTTTCGTTTGTTAAGTTATCAATCAAATTGCTACTGTTTTCGGCTTGAACGGCATAAATTGTGGGCATTTTTTCAATTAATCCAAGATGGAGTAAATCTTCAAATCCTTTGTAAACTCCTGAAATAATTACGCCGTCGCCAACTGGAACAAACACATTGTCAGGCGATTGCTGGTTTAGTTGTTCGTAAATTTCGTAAGCTACTGTTTTTTTACCTTCTATAGTGAGTGGATTGTAGGCAGTATTTCGGTTGTACCAGCCAAATTTTTTGCTTGCTTCTATGCTCAAATCAAAAGCCATGTCGTAAGTACCTGCAACTGGCACTATTTGAGCACCATACATAACTATTTGTGTTAGTTTAGCTTTAGGTGCGCTTTCGGGTACAAAAATAATTGCTTTTTGTTCTTGAGAAGCACAAATTCCTGCTAATGAGGAACCTGCATTACCAGTAGAGGCGGCAACTATTGTAGTAATGTTGTTTTCTTTTGCATAAGCAGAAACCAGACCAGAAGCCCTATCTTTAAATGAATAAGTTGGATTTTGGGAGTCATCTTTTAAATATAATTTAAAAATAAGCTCGTGTTTTCCTAGCTTTTTTAGTTGAATGAGAGGGGTTTTTCCAATTTTCAAATTACTTTGATTTTCAATATTTTGTATAGGAAGTAAATCGAGATAATTATTTTCTTTTATTTTTTGGAATAAATTTTTCGGGTATTTTTGTTTAATTGCTGAATAGTTGTATATTGTTTTTAGCACACCAAGTGGCGGATTTTCAGGAGTATTTTTTATTTCGCACTTTGGGCATAAATACATTGTTTCATGCTCTTTATATAACGTTTTGCAATCTGTACATTCAAAATGAAATTTAGTCATAGTATATTGTTTTTTTGTTAAGACAAATCGAAATATTTTTTTTATAATGAATTTTTATCGGATAATAATCTGAAAAAATAAGTTTTTTTTGATTTTTAATACGAAAAAAAAAACTTTCAATCCTTCATATTTTTTTGATTATTAATTCTTTAATATCTTTTAATTTTATCAAAACTTTAAATTAAGGTTGAAAATTTCGCAAAAGTACTAAAAAATTGTAAAATTTTGTTTTTTTTTTCTAACTTTGTTCAATATTTAAAACTAGAGCGAATATACTATTTATGTTGTTGTTGGGCTTTTTGGGGATAAAAGTAAAAGGTTCATTAAATTTAGTATTTATTATCGTTTAAAATTCTGTTTAAATAGTTTATAAACAGTAACTTAATAACAAACAATTATAAGCGTGAAAAAAGAAATTATAACTACTGTTTTTGAGTATTCTATTGATTCGCCAGAATTATCTTCTGAGGATAAAGCTTTAATTTCTAGAGCTATAGAAATTACAAAAAATTCCTATTCTCCTTATTCTAATTTTAGCGTAGGGGCTGCTTTGTTGCTCGAAAATGGCGAAGTAGTGGTAGGAAGTAATCAGGAAAATGCCGCTTACCCTTCGGGCTTGTGTGCAGAGCGAGTTGCTCTTTTCTATGCAAATTCGCAATTTCCGCAGAGTGCAGTGCAAACAATTGCAATTGCCGCAAAAACAAAGCAAAGCCTTATTGCAAAGCCAGTTCCACCTTGTGGAGCATGTAGGCAAGTGATGCTTGAAACTGAAATGAGGTTTCAAAAGCCTATTAAAATTATTTTGATTAGCAAAACAAATATTCAAATTATTGAAAGCGCAAAGCAACTTTTGCCTTTGAATTTTGAAAAAGAAATGCTGGAATAATTATTTAGTCTAAAATTAAAAAAAATATTTAGAGTTTTACATAAAAACTTTTCTGAAAAATTAAACTAATTTTCAATGAATGATATTGGAATTTTTGGTGCTAAGATTCTTAGCATGGATAAGAATTTTAGCATTATTAACGATGGTGCTATTATAATTGACAAGGGGAAAATTGTTGAAATTGGCGATAGTGAAAAATTGCGAATAAATTTTCCTGTTTTAAAAAGTATTGAGGCAAAAGGAAAACTTGTGATGCCTGGACTTATCAACACGCATACTCATTCTGCGATGACTATTTTTAGAGGCTTTGCTGATGATATTGCCCTTAAAAGTTGGCTTCATGAGTTTGTTTTTCCGAGTGAAGCTAAGTATATCAATGCCGAAACGGTAAAACTTGGAACTACCTTGGCTATTGCCGAAATGTTGCTTTCGGGAACGACTACTTACAATGATATGTACTTTTATGTGCAAGAAGCAGCTGAAGTTACCGAAAAATTTGGAATGAGAGCCGTTTTGAGCGAAGGAATTATAGATTATCCAACTCCTTCGGCAGCTTCGCCCGAAATTGGAATTATTCATACCGAAGAACTTTTACAGAATTGGAAAAATAATACGCTAATTAATATTGCAATAAGTGCTCATTCGCCTTATAGTTGTTCCAAAAACCTACTCCAAAAAGTAAAATCTTTTGCTGATAAGCATGCCATAAAACTTCATATTCATCTGGCAGAAACTCAGTGGGAAGTGGTTGAAATTCAAAAACTTCACAAACTAACACCAACCGAGTATTTAGAATCTATTGGTATTTTGGATTCTAATGTAATTGCGGCACATAGCGTTCATTTGACTGAACACGATATTGATTTGTATGCAAAATACGGGCTGGGTGTGGCGCACAATCCTGAGTGTAACATGAAGTTAGCCAGTGGAGTAGCTCCAATTCCTAAATTGCTAGCAAAAGGAGTAAAGGTAGGCATAGGAACTGATGGTGTGGCGAGTAATAATAATTTAGATATTTTTCAAGACCTTAGAACGGCTGCTTTTGTTCATAAACTTGTCAATTCAAATCCTTCGCTTGCCAATGCTAAAGAAATGGTGAAAATGGCAACTATTGGAGGTGCTCAGGTTTTGGGCTTAGAGCATGAAATAGGTTCGCTTGAAAAAGGCAAAAAGGCTGATTTATTGATTGTTGATTTATTTAAGCCTCATTTGATGCCTATTTATGATATTTATTCGCACATTGTGTTTTCTATGACTGGAAATGATGTGGAAACCAGCATAATAAATGGTAAAATAGTGATGGAAAATAGATTTATTAAAGGCTTAGATTTTGCGAATTTATCAAGCCAAGTTCAAGAAATTGCAAATAAAATAATTAAAGACAGTTCGCCTGATAGGTATAATTTTTGATACATATTAAGTGTTTTAGTTGTTTTACAAATGCAAATTGATTTTATTCTTTTGAAAATGAATTGACTGAACTGTTTTTTAGCATTAAGTTGCATATATAATTTTATGTTAAAATAAGTAGAATACTTTAATGTTATAAAATTTTTATGTTTTTTTATGTATAAAAAAATCTTTTTCTTTTTAATATTTGTGCTTGTGCAAAATTTTGCTTTTTCGCAATATACAACTTCTTGGGCAAGAACGATTGGTGGAAGTAATTGGGACGAAGCTAGTTGCGTTATAGAAACCTTAGACGGTTCTATTGTTATTGCTGGATATTTAGAAAGTGGTGAAAAGGATTTTGGACAGCAGGGGTATGTGGTATCGGAGGTAAAGCGCGGAAATCGCTACCCTTGGATAGTGAAATTTACTGCCGACGGAAAAGAAATTTGGGGACGTTCGTTTCAAGACTCTTACCATGCGCATGTTACTGATATAATGCAACTTCCTGATTCTACTTTTGCTGTATCGGGGCTTGCTTACAACGATAGATGGCTTACAACAGATGCTTGGATTGCAAAATTAGATAAAAATGGAAATAAAGTTTGGGAGAAAAAATTTGGGGCAGGAAAGTATAATGAAGGTGCAAATTCATTGGCTTATGATGCTACCGATGGCGGTTTTGTTTTAGCTGGTTTTACCGAATTTAATACTGAAATAGAAAAAGATGGCTGGCTTATAAAAGTTGATAGTCTTGGAAATTTGCTTTGGGACCAAATTGGTGGAGGAAAAAAAGCAGATGAACTTTTGCAAGTTCGTTCTACTTCCGATGGCGGTTTCATCGCTGTAGGTTACGTTTCATCGGGTGGCGCTTACAAAACGACTTGGGTATTGAAATCAGATGGTGCCGGAAACTTTGAGTGGGATTATAACATGAAGCATCAAACTTGGGATGTAGGTACCTCTGTAACACAAACTTACGACGATGGCTTTGCGGTTTGTGGTTATACAAAGGTTGGAAATCAGACAAATTATGATGTACGTGTGATAAAGCTTGATAATTTGGGGAACAAACAGTGGGATTTTACTTATGGCGATGTGGAGTGGGAGGAAGCTACTGACATTGCAGAAACCTATGATAGAGGCTTTGCTATTTCGGCTTTCACACGCGATGTGGGCGGACAATTTGATAATTTTTGGATTTTATACATAAATAGGGCTGGAGAATTGGAGTGGGAAGAGCAGTTTGGAGGAAATGGTTACGATTATGCCACCAATGTTGTCGAAACTAAGGACAAAGGTCTTATAATTGCTGGTTCTTCTTATTCAAATGAGCATTTGGGGTGGGATTTTGCTTTAGTAAAGCTAACTCGCGATGGTATTTCCGATTATTTATTGCCTCAAATTGTTTTTCACAACCCCAAGGATACGATATTAACTACAAATGATAAGGTTTTTCAGCTAGAAGCTTGCATTCAATCTATGGATTCTCTTAAACAAGTACAGATTTTTTTCAACGATTCGTTATATTTTGATAATGTGGCATTTGCTTATTCTCGCGAAGATTCAACTTGCAATGCTAGAATTTCGCAAATAATAAATCTGTCGGAAGGAGAAAATCGAGTTTATATAAAAGCTACAAACGTTGCCGGAACTTCAATTTCGCTAATTTATAGAATTTTTTATATTTTAATTTTTAAACTTGAACGGTGGTAGATTTTTGCAAAAATACGAAAATTTTCGCTATTTTTGATCAAGTTACAAAGTCTTTTTGTACCGATTTCTCTTTAAAAAAACATCTTTTGGGGGAGATAGAAAATGCGTATTGTTCAAAAAAACGCTATTATCATAATTTTTCTCATATTGAAAAAATGATTGCCCAACTTTCTCTTTTTGAATCTGAAATTCATGATTTTGAAAGTTTATTTTTAGCAATTTTATACCACGATGTGGTTTATGATGCAAAAAAACACGATAATGAAGAAAAAAGTGCAGATTTTGCACAAAAACAACTGCTTTTACTTAATTTTATTCCCGAAAAAATAGAAAAAATAAGAAAATTAATTCTTTCAACTAAAAAACACTTACCTTTTGATGATAATTTTGACTCAAAACTACTTTTGGATTTAGATTTAGCTATTTTGGCGTCCGATTTTGTGGAATACCAAAATTATTCAAAGAAAATTAGGCTCGAATACAAATTTGTGCTATTATTTCTTTACACTAAAAAAAGAAAAGAGGTATTGTTGCGATTTTTAGATAGAGAGAAAATTTATTTCACGTCCTATTTTTTTGAGCATTTTGAACAACGCGCGCGCGAAAATATTAGACACGAAATAGAATTAAGTCGTTAGTTGTCAATTTTTTTTATTTCACATTTGCATTTTCACTTTCTTTGTAGATATAATTCACGTCGTAAGTATCTGTTATTGAAATAGATATATCTTGGTTTTCATCATCATCGTCTTCTAATTCCCACACGTATTTTTTTCGTTGTGGACCTTCCGATTTGTAGAAGAAGGCAACTACAATTCCGGCTAAAAAGCCCATTAAGTGCCCCTCCCATGAAATGCCAGTTTCCATAGGGAAAATGCCCCAAACCAGACTTCCATACAAGAATGCTACAAGCAGCGAAATGGCTATCAAAGGCATGTATTTGCGCAGAATACCGCTGAAAAACAGGAAGGTAGTGAATGCATAAATTAAGCCGCTTGCACCTATGTGATAAGAAGTTCGACCCATAATCCAGACTCCTAAACCCGTTAAAAACCACATTAAACCAATGGTTTTGAATGCAATTTGCTTGTAAAAGTAAAAAATACCAATACTTAAAATAAGCATGGGGATAGAATTTGCCCAAAGATGCTGGAAATCAGAGTGTAAGAACGGCGAAAATACAATTCCAAGTAAGCCAAAAGTATCCCTTGGTTTGATGCCAAAATAGGAAAAACTATTGTGTGTATAAAATTCACTAATTTTTATAAACCAAGTAATTACGACAAATAAAATTGGCAAAAATATACTTCGAACAATTTCTTTTTTTTCTGATGATTCCATTTGTTGTAATTACTTGGTAATGTATAGTTTATTGTGTTTAGAGTATAACCAGAGTTGCCCCATAGCCATATTCTTTGAACGAAGCGTCTTGGTAGCTAAGTTTCTTATACTTAGGTTTTTTCAGTGTATTTGATATTTCTAGTTTTAACCTGCCATTGCCCACGCCGTGAATAAAAACAATTCGTCCGAGATGTTTTTTTATAGCATCTTCAAGCTCTGAGTTGAATTTTTTCATCTGTATTTCTAAGATATCATTGCGAGAGAGACCACTTTCATCTTCGATGAGTTCGTGAATATGTAAATCCACAATTTTTTCTTGGTTTTTTGGCTGAATATTTTTTATAAAATTAGAATTTTTTTCAGCATTTTGGGCTTTTAATTTTTCACTCAATGCTTTTTCTATATCTTTTTTTACTAAATTTTCAATTGCCTCGCGCATTCCATCTTCATTTAGTAGCGAAATAATCATCGAATCTTCGTAAAAAAAGTCATTTTCTACAAACTTTTTTGGTAAAAAGAAATTTTTTGCATTTATTTTTAGTTCCTTTTGAATCACTGCCTTTTTGTCATGTTTTGTTTTTTTGTAAAAAAGCAGTTGAAACGTAAAATCTTCTAACTCATTTACTTTTGAATTTTTGAAAGTATCTAGCAACTCTTTTGAGTTTGGTGATATTGTGGCTTGTTTATTCCAAAATTCAGTGGCTGAATTATTGTAAACATTCAGCATTATGTAGTAATTGCTGTCGTTTACGAGGTATGCCATAAAGTCAGCTTTTTCTATATTGGTTTCTGTTGGAACAAACGCAAAAAATAAATTAATATCATCGCTTGCATTTTCTTCCTCTTTTTCAGCTACTTGCGATGGCAGGGGATAGATAATTTCGTCAAAATCATCATCTTCGTCATCGTCGTTAAATCGTACAAACACTTCTTTTTTAGGCATTTTCACTTTTTCGCGAACCTTGTCTGTTTCTGTTTTGAAACCATATTGGCGGTTTGTAATATCCTCGTCAATGCTAATTAGCTCATCTACAAGTACTGGGTATTCAAAGCCATCGTCAGTTTTAACTTCTACCATGTTGTTATTTAGGACTTTAACAACTACGCCACCACCTACGTTATTCAAAAATTTAACTTTTTCACCTTTTATAAATTTCATATATTTTTGTTTTATTCGTTCAAAATAGCTCGTTTTTTGTTGTCGAATTTTACATTTTTTTGTAGTATTTTAACTGTAAAATTCTTATTTTCAGATTACAATACTTTTACTTTTGCTTGAGCAAGTACTAAATCCATAAATATTACTATCAATTAAAGTGCAAATTTAATTATTTTAATGCTATTTTTAGAAATAAACGTGCAAAAAATAATCTAAATTTTAATAATTGAAATTGCAAGGCAAATAAAAATATGTTAAATTTGCCATTTTGAGTTGTAACCAAAACTGAAGCTAAAAGTCTGATATTCAAAGACAAATCGAATAAATTGATTTTTTAGAGCTTTCTTGGATTGTTTTAGTTTTTGGAGATAGTTTTAATGTGGAATATAATAATTAAATGGAAGATTATAAAAATATTTTAATAGAAAATTATACATACAATTTGCCTGATTTTAGTATAGCAAAATATCCATTAGCAGAAAGAGATGCCTCAAAACTTCTTATTTTTAAAAATGATTCTATAACCGAAAATAAATTTTCTAATATAGATAATTTTTTGATTAGCAATAGTTTGATTGTTTTTAATAATACAAAAGTAATTCAGGCACGTTTGAATTTTGAGAAAAAAACAGGGGCAAAAATTGAAATATTTTGCTTAGAACCCTATTTTCCTTCTGATTATGAGCAATCTTTTAGTGCAAAGCACAAAGTGCAATGGAAGTGCATTGTAGGAAATGCAAAGAAGTGGAAATCGGAAAGTGTTTATAAAAAGTTCATTTTTAATGGATTAGAATTTGTAATTCAAGCTGAAAAAATAGAGCAATTACCAGAGGCATGGATTATTGAATTTACTTGGAATGGAGATTTTTCATTTGCCGAACTTATTGAAAATAACGGTTTTATTCCTATTCCGCCTTACTTGAACCGAGAAAGTGAAGAATTAGATACAACGCGCTATCAAACAATTTATTCCAAGCACAAAGGCTCTGTTGCCGCGCCAACGGCTGGGTTACATTTTACCGAAAAAGTTTTGGAAAAATTAATTTCTAAAAATATAAAATTGGCAGAACTTAGCTTGCATGTAGGAGCAGGGACTTTCAAACCCGTAAAATCGGAAAAAATAGGCGAACATGAAATGCACTCAGAGCATTTTATTGTAAATAAAGATGTTATAAAGGATATTTTAGCACACCGAGGCAAAATTATTGCAGTCGGAACCACAAGCGTAAGAACTTTGGAAAGCATTTACTGGATTGGAGTAAAGATTCTTGCACAAAAATTCGCAGAAACCGAGGTCGTAAAAATTTTGCAATGGGACGCTTATCAATTAAATAAAGAGGTAAAAATTGAAGACGCACTAGCTGCTGTTTTAGGTTTTATGGAACGGAAAAAAATTGCATTTTTAGAAGCTGATACGCAAATAATGATTGTTCCTACTTATAAGTTTAAAATTGTTAATGTTTTGATAACCAATTTTCACCAGCCACAAAGTACGCTATTATTACTTATTTCGGCTTTTATTGGCGAAAAATGGAAAGATGTTTATAATTTTGCTTTAGCTAAAAATTTTAGATTTTTAAGCTATGGCGACAGTTGCTTGCTTATTCCTTAAAATTATTACTATTTTCGATGAAATTTATTTATCTTGCACTATCTAAAAAATAATATGAGAATAAATTCGTTCTTTAAAAATAGTATTTTTTCAGGAAATGATTAAAAAAAGTATTTATTTTGTATAATTTGGTTATTTGTAATTTGTTGCGTTTTTCATAAAAAAAAATAATGTATAAATTAGATTTATTTTCATTTTTTTATTAATTTTACTTTATAAATAATTTGCAAAAATGTGGTTATAAAATAGAATTTTTTAGTGTTATTTCATTGATTTACATTTTATTCTATTTATTTAATTACAGTTTTAAAACTATTGAGATTTGAGATAATTATAAAATAATTTCTTTATTGCTATAAAATAATGTCGCTAATTGATAAAAAATCGGCAAATATTACTAAGTTGCCTTGCATTTTTTAGATTTTGAATTCAAATTTTAACAATTAAAAAGGAAACTACGTATAGATAAAATATTAACAAGTGTTTTTCGAAAATTATAAAGATAAATAAATATGAATAAAAAATACTCTTCAGTACTAAATATAGTTTTCATTTTTTTTATTTTTCTTGTGGGCTGTGCTGACAACGAAGTGAATGAAAAGGAAGTAAATGATGCTTCGGAAAAGGCTTTTAGTCAGCAATCTGACAGTTCTTTCTCTGATAAAATGATTAAAATCTTTTATAAAGAGCCTTCGCCTTTAGAAATGGCAACTTTGATGCAACGTACAAACGGTAATTTTTACAAAGACCTTTTGAGCAATACAACTAATATTGAGCGTTTTGCAACAAGTGCAGACATGGCTTTAAATATTGGTGTGTTTGGTGTTGATTTGAGTTATTCAAAGATTTTTAATAAAAATCAAGAAGCATTAAATTCACTGTCTGCTTTAAAAGAACTTTCGAGTAAAATAGGGATTCCCGATGAGCATGCTGCTTCTGTTTTTCAAGAAATGGAGAAAAATATTGCTACAAACGATTCTCTTTTGACTATTATTAATAGAACTTACTCCAAAGCTGACCAGTTTTTGAAGGAAAATGATAGAAGTAGTACCGCTACTTTAATTATTACAGGTGGCTGGATAGAAGCACTTTACATAGCTACAAATATTTATCAACGCGAGCAGAATCACGATGATATTTTAGAAAGAATAGTTGTTCAAAAATTCTCGTTAAATACACTGATTCAACTTCTTAGCGAAAATCAGAAGGACAAAACTGTTCAAGTGTACTTAAAGAAATTACTTTTGCTCAAAAAAGTGTATGATAAAATTGAAATCAATTTTATAAATAAGGAAGTGGTTGATGTTGATACAATTAACAAAGTAATCACTATAAAAGGCAATGAAGCCCTTGACATTACAAATGAGCAACTTAACAATATTTCGACAATAGTTGCATCACTTAGAAATGCAATTGTTAAAACACGGTCAACTCACTGAAAAAATAGATAGTGTTTTCTTTTAGGCACTATTATAACTTTCTGAAAATCAACACGCCATAAGTTTCTACTTTTGGCGTGTTTTTTAAAAAAAATTACCTACAAATTATTTTCCTTTCATCAAATTCAGAGCCTCCTCTACCGATTCAACTGGCATATTGCAAGTATTATTGCGGCAAATATAAATCAGTGTTTTTTCGTTTGAAAACCGATTATTGAAAATAGCTAAATTATTTTCGTTTTCCGCTGCAAAAAGTGTTACACCGGGTAAAAATTCCGTATTTAGTTGTTTTAAAAATTGCTTTGCTTTTTTTCCGGTTATTATAATTTCAACTGATTCTGAACTCATTAAGCTGTACAAATAATTCCATTGATATTTGAAATAAGCATTTTGTTCCAATTCGGGTTTTATATTTGCCAGCATTTGCTTGCTAATAGAAAGATAATCATTGTTTTGCATCAAAATGCTTAGCGTGTACAAGTTTGTAGCCATTATTGCATTAGAAGACGGAATTACATTGTCATTTAGTTCCATTTTTCTCATATACAGCTCATTATTAGTATTTGAACTGTAATAAAACATACCCGATTTTGTATCGAAAAAATGTTCAAATGCGTAATTGGTCAATTTTAAAGCTATTTCAATGTATTTGTTGTTGAGTATATTTTTTGATAATTGTATAAATGCTTGAATTACAAATGCATAATCATCTAAGAAAGCATCTATATTCGCATTTCCATCTTTGTAGGCGCGTAGTAACTTTCCGTTGGGTTGTAGCATTTTTTCTTCGATGAAATGCGCTGCGACAATGGCTTTTTGTAAAAATTCCTCTTCGCTAAACGCTTCATAAGCATCTAAATACCCAATCAACATTAAAGCATTCCACGAACAAAGAATTTTGTCGTCGAGCGCAGGTTTTATTCGTTTTTGGCGTTCTTCGATTAAAATTTGTTTGTTTTTTGAAACTAGTTCGAATAATTTTTGTGTTGAAATGGAATGTTTTTTTATGAAATATTCGTTTTCAAAAGGTCTAAATAGTATATTTTTGCCATTTTCCCAATTTCCAAACTTCGTTATACCAAAATAGGATTTGAAAAAAGCACTATCTTCTGAAACAAAGCTATCTATTTCTGTTTCAGTCCATACGTAATATTTGCCCTCATGCCCCTCGCTATCTGCATCGAGCGCAGAAAAAAATGCGCCTTCGTGGGAGGTTAATTCATTGGCTATAAATTCTAGCGTTTCGTACACAATTAGCTTATACTCCTCATTTTTAGATAATTTGAACGCTTCGGCGTACAACGACACAAGTTGCGAATTATCATAAAGCATTTTTTCAAAATGAGGTACATTCCATTTATTATCAACCGAATATCTTGAAAAACCACCGCCTATTTGGTCATAAATACCTCCATGCGACATTTTCTGTAGTGTCAAATCGAGGAATTGCTTCACATCGAGTTCTTTTTCTGTAAAGTAGTAGCGAAATAATAGCCGAAGCATTCCAGGCATTGGAAATTTGGGTGCGCCACCAAAGCCACCATTTTCAAAATCAAAAGCGTTTTTTAAATTATGAACTGAACTGGTAAATACTTCTTTATCAAGTTCTTTCTCAGTATTTTTCGTCTCAATGATGTCAATAGATTTCAGACCTTTTTCTAAATTATCAGCAACTTCTTTGATTTTTTGAGGTTCTGTTTTCCATAAATTTGCTAATGAATTGAGGACAAATTTCCATTTTTCGGTTTGGAAATAGGTACCGCCAAAAAACGGCTGTCCGTTAGGTAAGGCTATGCAGTTTAAGGGCCAGCCACCTCTTCCTGTAAGTAATTGAACAGCAGTCATGTATATCTGGTCTATATCAGGGCGTTGTTCTCTATCTATTTTTATGCAAACAAAATGTTCGTTCATTATTTTTGCAACATCTTCATTTTCAAATGATTCGTGCGCCATTACATGACACCAGTGGCACGAAGAATAGCCAATGCTTATGAGCAGTAATTTATTTTCCGTTTTTGCTTTTTTTAAAGCTTCTTCGCCCCACGAAAACCAATCTACCGGATTTTCAGCATGTTGCTGCAAGTAAAGGCTACTTTCGTGTGCCAGTCTGTTTTTATATTTTCTATTCATGTTTTTCTTTTTAATGTTGGGTTGAATCCAAAATGATTGCTCCGTTTTACTTGTTATTTTATTGTAAATGAGTTTAATAGTCTTTATTTTAGAGCTATCCAACCTCATTTATTTTGTTTTGCAAAGATACTATTTTTATTTAGAATAAATATAAATAACAAAAAAAACCGGAATTAATCCGGTTTTTTTTGTACTGTTTGAAAGAAAACAGCCGTTTTTGTTTCTTTAATTATTGAACAATAAAATAATTTTCGTCAACCATCCAGTTTTCTATAAATATTTCATTATCAAGTACTTCTTTAGACAAAATTTTTAAAATACATTTATTATTCCAATAGTTGTCGTTACTCATCCAATTTTCTATCTCCAGGTGAGTATCAGAAACGTGCTCGCAGGGCGAATAGCTTGGACTCCAATAATTATCCGAAATCATCCAGGCTTCGGTATCGATATTTTCGTCTTCGCATTTCAAATCATCGGCAGGCGACCTCCAATAGTTAGAAGATAGCATCCATGGTTCTATTTGCAGCAAATTATCGTTGGTAGTCAGGTCATTGAGCAGATTAAAGGACGGATTCCAGTAGTTTTGCGAAAGCATCCATGCTTCTATTTCAAAACTATTTTCGGTGCTGGGTGTATTTAGAAAATTACTTGGGCATTGCCAATAAATTGTTTGTATCATCCAGTTTTCGACTTCTAGCTTTTCATCTAAGTTGCTAATTAACAGAGGGCTATAATTTTTTGAAAAATAATTGTCGCTCATCATCCATGCCTCGAGCGAAAGACCTTTGTCTGAGCACAATAAACCTTTATAGTCTAAATCGAAATACAAATCATCGGTCATCCATTTTTCTAAAAGTAGTTCATTATCAGTTTCTTCAGTTGCTGCAAATTCGTCAATTTGTGCTTTTGCCGAAAACGACATAATTATTAAAACTGCAATAATGCTAAGTTTTAAAGTTGCTAAATTTATATTTTTTCGTTTCATAATAAATCCTCCTATTTTTTTTTAGAATCTTACGTTTATCAATGAATATCATTTTTTATGCCAATTTTTATAATTTATTAATATACAGCTTGTTATAGTTTAATTTTCTTTCGTTTTTGATTATAATTGCACGTTTGTGGAGCTTGTTTTGTTCAAATTCGGACACCTTTGGGAATTAATATTTATTAACATTTTACGAAAAAAAAAGCAAAAAGTCAATAAAAAACGAAATTATTTTTAGTTAAAATAGAAAATAATTTGAAAAATTAAAATAAATCTGGAAAATTAAAAAAACTATTTTTTTTGAGTAAGAAAAGACTATAAAAATGAGGAAATTTCAAATAAAAGTTGTAATATTACGCAAAAAAAACAATGCTTTGGAAATGTTAAAAATAGTTCCTTCAATAGAAACTATTTTGTCAAAATAGTTCATTTTTTATAAAAAAACACTAATTTTAGGCTTTTTTGCATTCCAAAAAATGATATAAATGGCACTAAAACAAATTATTAGTTGAGTATGGAAGTAGCAACAAATTTTAAATTTTACAATAGAGATATTAGCTGGCTTTCTTTTAATTTTCGTGTTTTAATGGAAGCTGCAAATAAGCAACTTCCTCTTTATGAGCGAATTAAATTTCTTGCAATTTATTCTTCCAATATGGAGGAATTTTACAAAGTGCGAGTTGCTTATTATCGAAGCTCTATTGGGGTTGAAAGTAATTCGCTAGATTACGACCCAAAAGAGGTATTAAATTCTATCAATATCGAAGTTAATAGCCAGCAAAAAGAATTTAATAGGATATTTGAGCATGATATTTTACCCGAATTAAAACAAAATAATATTATTTTTTGTCAAAATGAGGAATTAAATATTGTACAAAAAGATTTTTTAGAAAACTATTTTTATCAAGAAATTTTGCCTGCAATTCAGCCAGCTTTGTTGGCTGAAGGAAATGTACTTTCATTTTTGCAAGACAATGCTATTTACTTGGCAGTAAAGCTTTTCAGCAAAAAGAAAAAGAAAAAGAAGAAAAAGTACGGAAAACCACAATATGCAATTATTAAGCTGCCTTTGAGCTATTTACCTCGTTTTATTGAGTTGCCTAAGGGAGAAAGCGACAATCATTTTATTATTATGATTGACGATATTATTAAGCACAATTTAGATAAACTATTTCCGGGCTATCTTATTGATTCATCGTATAGTATAAAACTTTCGCGAAGTGCGGACTTACTTATCGAAGATGAGTTTCAGGGCAATATTGTAAAAAAAATAAGAAGTAGTCTGTCGCAACGAAAAACAGGTGATCCGGCGCGTTTTGTGTATGATGATATGATGCCAAAAAGTTTTTTGAAAATATTGCGAAATGTTTTTAATTTGTCAAAAGACGATTTAGTTCCGGGTTCGAGATATTCCGGAATGTCCGATTTATTTGACTTTCCAAATCCTTTGTCGCCTGCTTTGGAAAGAGTAAAACTCCCAAATTTGCCATTGCCAGAACTTAATGAATACGATTCGATGTTTGAAGCAATAAAAAAACGAGAATGGCTTTTGAACTATCCATACCAAACTTATGATTATGTAATCCGGTTTTTTACACAAGCGGCTATTGACCCTAAAGTGCAGGCAATCAAGACAACACAGTATCGTGTTGCTAAAAATTCTGCCATAGTAAATGCTCTAATAAGCGCAGCTCAAAATGGAAAAGATGTTACTGTTTTTGTAGAATATAAGGCGAGGTTTGATGAAGAAATGAACTTAACTTTTGCCGAAAAAATGCAAAAAGCGGGTATTAAAATTATTCATAGCATTCCCGGAATAAAAGTTCATGCCAAAGTGGCTTTAGTTATTCGAAAATCGAGCAACGAAAAGCCCTTGAAAAGTTATGCGTATTTGAGCACCGGTAATTTTAACGAAAAAACCGCAAAACTTTATGCAGATCACGGATTTTTTACTTCCGATGAAGAAATGATTTCTGACTTGACCGAGTTATTTTTATATCTCGAAGATTTAAAATACAAACCTGTTTTCAAGAAAATATTAGTTGCTCAATTTAACATGATTGATAAGCTTAAAGATTTGATAAACAATGAAATAAAAAATGCAAAAGAAGGGAAAAAAGCCTACATTTTGGCTAAAATGAATGGATTGGAAGCTAAAGCTTTCGTCGAACTTTTGTATCAAGCAAGCCTTGCCGGTGTGAAAATTGACTTGTTAGTAAGAGGAGTTTGCCGATTGGTTCCAAATCAGGAATATAGCAAAAATATCAGACTTATTCGTATTGTTGATAAATATTTAGAACATGCACGTGTTTGGTTATTTCACAGCAATGGTGAAGACTTAACTTACTTTGCTTCTGCTGATTGGATGAAGCGCAATTTGTATCGACGCATCGAAACTGCTATTCCAATTACCAACCCGATTATCAAGCAAGAATTGATAGATATTCTATCAATTCAACTTGCTGATAATACAAATGCCTGTTTTATTGATGAAAATCTGGTAAATGTCCCTAAAACTGACGACTCGGGAGTAAAAGTCAGAGCTCAAGTTGATATTTATAATTATTTGAAAAACAAATATATAAATGTAACTGAAGTTAATTAGGCTTGTTTTGTAAAGTTAAAAACAAATAGCCGTAGATGTAAAAAAATAGCATGAAAGTTAGACTTTAGCCATCAATTCTAAGATTTTGACTAAAGCCCACCAGGCTGCTAATAATAAAATCAGACTTTATAAATAGAATCTAATTAATTTTCAATGATTTAATTCTGAATAAAATGCAAATTATTGATAGTGTAAAAAAATGGTGCTTTTTGAAAAGTTAGCTAAAATTCTAAATTTTCTAATTTTTCGTGATAAAATAACAATTTAACAATTTAACAATTTGTTATTAGAATTTGGGGAAAATTGCGTAATTTTACTTTTCTTAGAATTTCGGTCACTATCAAGTTACGCTATCAATTTATTTATATAATTTTGTAAAATGGGTATTTGCCTTTTGTGTAATAAAAAAATAGTATTTATTCTTTATTAGTAGATAAAATGATAACATTTATTGCCAAAATAATATGGATTCCTTTTTTTGTTTTGCTATTGGCAAGTGTTCTTTATTTATATCTACATAATCGAAAACTTTTGAAAAACTATTATGGTTTGTTAGCAAAACATAAAGTGAAAATTAAAAAGTTTGAAAATGAGGCTATTGAAAAAAATAGTTTCATGAAAAATCAATTGGAAGAAATAATGACTCAAAATATTGAAATTACAGAGAGCATTATTTATGCCCGAAAAATTCAAAAAGCAGTTTTACCTCCAGATAGTTTATTTGAACAATATTTTAAAGAATATTTCATTTTATTTAAGCCAAAGCAAATAGTAAGTGGTGATTTTTATTGGTTGGTTGAAAAACATAATCGCATTTATATCTCTGTGGCTGACAGCACTGGACACGGCGTTCCAGGCGCATTTATGAGCCTGTTGGGTATTTCTTTTTTGAATGAAATAATTAACAAACCAGAAATTTTGCATGCTAACCAAATATTAAATCGGTTGCGATTGCATATAATAGAATCGCTTAGGCAGACAGGAAAAGCAGGTGGTTCAAAAGATGGAATGGACATGTCTCTTTGTGTTATTAATCGAGAAACTAGGCAATTAGAATATGCTGGTGCTTATAATCCTATTTTTATTATTCGCGAAAAAACAGACGATGAGCATTTATTTTTGGATAATAATTCGATAAAAATTGAACGTAATGAAGCCCATACATTTATACATGTAAAGCCCGACAGAATGCCGGTTGGGTTTGATTATCGAAGCGAAGGGCATAGTTTCTCAAACCAACTTATCGACCTTGCCGATGGTGATGCAATTTACATGTTTTCAGATGGTTATGCTGATCAATTTGGAGGCGAAAACAATAAAAAATATTCTATTTCTCGCCTCAAATCGTTACTTCTCGAAATACAAAAAAGCAAACTCGAAGACCAAAATTATATTTTGGACGATAAATTTGAAGAATGGAAAGGAAAATACGCTCAAATAGATGATATCCTGATAATTGGATTTAAAATTTGACTCTTTTGAAACTAGTATTTTGATATAAAAATTTATTGAAAACTTACAAAACAATATAAAATAAACCTTATGAAAAAAAAGATATTTGTACTCGATACCAACGTGATTCTTCACGATTGCATGTCTATTTATCATTTTGAAGAAAATGATATTGTGGTTCCCATTACTGTTCTCGAAGAGCTCGACCAGTTTAAAAAAGGAAGCAGCCTTATCAATTTGCAAGCTCGCGAATTTATGCGCGAATTGGACAAAATTTCAGGCGATAAATTGACAAATAATGCCATTTCTTTAGGCAAAGATAGAGGAACTTTGACGCTAGAACTTGGCAAAAGTTTCACGCCCGAAATGAAAGCTTCTTTTACTGAACAAAGTGCCGATAACAAAATTTTGGCAGTTGCTGCTTATTATCACAAACAATTTCCTGATACACAGACAATTCTCGTTACTCAGGACATTAATTTTAGAATGAAAGCCAAGTCGCTCGGAATTATGGCGCAAGACTACGAAACCGGTAAAGTTCGCAACCTCGAAGCCTTAGAAAGAGGCATTAGCATTTGCGAAAACATTGATGATAAGCTTATTTCGGAAATATACAAAAGCGAAGAAGGCGTTAAAAAAGAAAAATTTGATTTAGAACAAGATTTTAAAGCCAATGAATACAGCATTTTGAAAGGAGCTTCTTCGAGCGTTCTCACTCATTATCATGCTGATAGCGACAAATTTACAAAAGTAGAAAAGGTTAAAGTTTACGGAATTTCGCCAAGAAATGCAGAGCAAACCTTTGCTATTGATGCACTTATGGATCCAAACATAAAACTTGTTACTTTGATGGGAAAAGCTGGAACTGGAAAAACCTTACTTGCGCTTGCTGCTGCTCTCGAACAGCGGAAAGACTTTCAGCAAATTCTATTAGCACGACCTATTGTTCCTTTGGCTAACAGAGATTTAGGCTATTTGCCTGGTGATGCTAAAAATAAAATTTCGCCGTATATGCAGCCGCTTTTTGATAACCTAACCGTTATTAAACATTGTTTTGCTCCTCAAAGCAAAGAATATCAGCGAATTGACAAAATGGTGGAAACCGAAAAGCTACTTATTTCGCCACTTGCCTACATTCGTGGACGCACACTTTCTCAAATATTTTTTATTGTGGACGAAGCGCAAAACCTTACACCTCACGAAGTTAAAACTATCATTACTCGTGCAGGCGAAGGAACTAAATTTGTTTTTTGTGGTGATATTCAACAAATTGACTCGCCTTATTTAGATTCAAAATCCAATGGACTTTCTTATCTTTCTGATAGAATGGACGGGCAGCATATTTTTGCACACATTAATTTGATAAAAGGAGAAAGAAGTCATTTGGCAGACTTGGCAGGTAGTCTTTTATAGCTTTTTTGAAATTTTAGATATTTTTTTTTGATAAAGTAAGCTGGAAATTAATTTTGCTGAATTTTTGAAAAATGAGCAAATTTGTTTTCAGCTTGTTTTTTATTGACGTGTAAATTTTTATAAGTAATTGAAATATAATAAGTAACAAATACATTTGTTCCATACATAACAGCATGAGTGCTTATTTTTCAACACTTTAAAAAAAGAAGACAAATTTCTCTTTATTTATACATGCTTTTATTTAATTTTGCCCATCTTTATTAATCAAAACTAAAATTTTAATTAGAGCTGAAAATGAATGTTTTAAATAACTAAACTTATTTTTACTACAATTAATTTAAAATTTGAGCAAAAGCTTTTGTATTTTTTTATTTGTAAAAATTAGCTTTAAAATGCTCATTATCAAAAAATAATACAATTAAATTCAATGAAGAAAGTTGCATATTACACGCTTGGCTGTAAACTTAATTTTTCAGAAACTTCTACAATGGGCAGAATGTTTGCCGAAAAAGGTTACAGTAAAGTGAATTTTGATGAACAAGCTGACGTTTATGTCATTAACACTT
>JAIFNL010000307.1 GCA_020047755.1 Bacteroidota bacterium | reverse complement strand
GCACCGTCCTTTAGGGCGGTGTAAGAAAATGGGAAGAAGATTTGGGCTTTAGCCCTTATCCTAAGCTTTTGGGCTAAAGCCCATGGGTACACTTGTTTATTTACTACGGCATAAATGCCGTAGCTAATTATAAAAGCTAGCTCTGCAAATTTTTTATGTTGATTAATATAAACTAAATTCAAACAATTACTTATCCTAAATACAACATCACCTCCTACACCTAAAAAAAAACTTCCCAAGTACTTAAACCTGAGAAGTCAAAAAAAAAAAGTAACCTCGGCGGGAGTCGAACCCGCAACCGCCGGAACCGGAATCCGGTATTCTATCCAGTTGAACTACGAAGCCATAATTATTCTGCAAAATTAAAAACTTTTTCATACATACCAAAATTGTTCATTATTTTAATTTTCATTCCTAAGAACCCCCTTGTTTAGAATTAATATAAATTAAGGTTTGATGTTGTTTTCTTAAAAAATATTAATACATTTGCTCAATTAAAAAATGATAAAAACATCTTTTACTTTTATTATAAATCATATTCATACTAAGCCAAATGAGTGCAATATTTGTAGCAATGGGAGCGAGTTTTTTGGTTGCAGTAATTTTTCTTATTTTGTATCTCTTGTCTGTAAAAAAGGGACAGTTTGAAGATACTTATACGCCTTCGGTACGTATGCTATTTGACGAGGAGGCACCCAAAATTGAATTAGAAAATGAAAATAAATCTAAGCAACACAATAATTCAAAAGAACAGTAATAATTAAAACATGGAACATCAAACTTTTTATTATGACAATAAGATTGTGAAGCTCTTTGCTTACGCCACAATCTTTTGGGGTATCGTAGGAATGTTGGTGGGGTTAATTGCGGCTCTGCAGCTTGCGTTTCCTATCTTCAATTTCAACCTGTCTTACATCACCTTCGGGCGTATAAGACCTATCCACACGAACGCAATTATCTTTGCTTTTGTAGGAAATGCCATCTTTACTGGAGCATACTATTCCATTCAACGCTTGTTGAAGGCTAGAATGTTCAACGACTTTTTGAGTGCATTCAACTTTTGGGGCTGGCAATTGATTATTGTTGCCGCCGCAGTTAGTTTTGCAATGGGTTACACCACCGGAAAAGAATACGCAGAGCTAGAATGGCCTATCGACCTAATGGTTGCTCTTGTTTGGGTTTCTTTTGGTGCAAATATGATTGGTACTATTATCAAACGTAGAGTACAACACATCTACGTAGCTATTTGGTTTTACTTGGCTAGTTTTGTGGCTGTTGCTATTTTGCACATAGTAAACTCTATCGAAATTCCGGTACATTTTATGAAAAGCTACATTGTATATGCCGGCGTGCAAGACGCAGTTGTACAATGGTGGTACGGACACAATGCCGTAGCTTTCTTCTTAACTACTCCTTATTTAGGTTTGATGTATTATTTCTTACCCAAAGCCGCCAATCGTCCG
This sequence comes from Bacteroidota bacterium, assembly GCA_020047755.1. Taxonomy (GTDB): domain Bacteria; phylum Bacteroidota; class Bacteroidia; order Bacteroidales; family JAIFNL01; genus JAIFNL01. Next base: position 3,584 of record JAIFNL010000307.1, on the reverse strand, counting down.
GTTTATTCGTACCGTTTGTCTATTGTGCACTTTTGGGCTTTGATTTTCATTTATATGTGGGCAGGTCCACACCACCTTTTGTATCAAGCATTACCCGATTGGGCACAATCGCTTGGCGTAACTTTCTCTGTAATGCTTATTGCTCCTTCTTGGGGAGGTATGGTAAACGGATTACTCACACTTAGAGGTGCTTGGGATAAAGTTAGAGACAGTGCTGTTCTTAAATTTATGGTGGTAGCTGTTACCGGATACGGTATGTCCACTTTTGAAGGTCCACTATTGTCGCTCAAAAACGTAAATGCACTTAGCCACTTTACCGATTGGACTATTGCACACGTACACATTGGCGGTTTAGCTTGGAACGGTTTCTTAGCATTTGGTATGCTTTATTGGTTAATCCCTCGCCTTTTCCGTACTACTTTGCATTCCGAAAAACAAGCCAACTTGCACTTCTGGTTAGGCACTTTGGGTATTTTGTTCTACGCTGTACCGCTTTATTGGGCAGCTTTTACACAAACCCTTATGTGGAAAGAATTTACCGCCGAAGGTATTTTAGCTTACCCTAACTTTATGGAAACCGTAACTCAATTAATTCCGATGTACATAACTCGCGTTTTGGGAGGAACTTTGTACATGACAGGTGCTGTATTGATGGTATATAACTTAGTTAAAACCATAAAATCCGGTTCTATCGAAGAAAATGAAAAAGCAGAAGCTCCTGCTTTAGAAAAAACACAAAACTTACGTTTGGCTGGCGAAACAATCCACCGCTGGTTGGAAAGAAAACCAGTACAATTCATTCTTTGGATAACAATAGCAGTTGTAGTAGGTGGTGCAATAGAAATTATACCTATGATGATGATAAAATCGAATGTACCTACCATATCGAGCGTAAAACCTTATACTCCTTTAGAATTAGAAGGACGTGATATTTACGTGCGCGAAGGTTGCTATACTTGCCACTCGCAAGTAGTTCGCCCATTCCGTTCCGAAACAGAACGTTATGGCGAATACTCAAAAGCTGGCGAATTTGTTTACGACCACCCATACCAATGGGGCTCACGTCGTATGGGTCCAGATTTGGCTCGTTCGGGTGTGGTTACAGGCAAAATGTACAAAACCAACACTTGGCACTACAACCACATGCTTAACCCACGCAAAATGGTAAACAACAGCATGATGCCAGCTTATCCATGGTTAATTAGCGATGATTTGAATACCAACTATACTGCCAAGAAAATACGCGTAATGCAAACGCTTGGTGTTCCATATCCAGAAGGATACGACCAAAAAGCAGTTGCCGAACTCAAAGCGCAAGCCGAAAAAATAGCAGCAGCATTGAAAGCAGACGGTATAGACGTTTCAGCAGATAAAGAAATTATTGCCATGATAGCTTACATTCAACGGCTTGGTGCAGATATTTCTTCAGCTACCATCGTAAAAAAAGAAGAGGTAGTTATTAATTTTACTCCACTTACCGATGCCGAAAGCATTGCCGCAGGAGAAGCTATTTATGTAAAAAACTGTGTTGCTTGCCACGGAGCAGTTGGAAGTATTGATACCAAAGGCTTAGTAGGTCCTTCACTTTTCGACGACCAATACATTCATGGCTCAACGCCTAATGAACTGTATAAATCAACTTCGGAAGGTGTTCCTGAAAAAGGCATGCAAGCTTGGAAACACTTGCTAGCACAAAAAGACGTAGAACAAGTTGTGAGTTTTTTAATAAGTTCAAAAAAATAATACAACATGAGTAAGCATTCATCGGCTTTTAATTTAATAGCCGATGAATCTTAATCAATTTATCTCAAAAAAAAAAAATGAAAATAGCAAGCCAATTGATGGAACAAATTGATAATGTAGCAATATTTCCAATCATTTCGATGGGAATATTTATTACTATCTTTGTTTTGGTAGTAATTAGAGCAGTTACTGCCGATAAAAAATTTGTTGAAAGGCTTTTTTAAACAAAAAGAACCATATAACAAACTTTTAAAATATAAATGTTATGGACGAAAAATTAGAAAAGAATATAACACTTAAAGACGAGAATGACAAATTGATGATAGACCATTCTTACGATGGTATTAAAGAACTCGACAATCGCCCTCCACCATGGCTTATGTGGTTATTCTACATAACTGTGATGTGGTCAGCTCTTTACTTTGGTTACTATCATTGGTTTTGGCAAGAAGAAGTAGCTCCGCAAGATTCAGAATACTTAGCTGAATTAAAAGCTGCCGATATTAAAGTTGCCGATTTGAAAGCGTCGAACCCCGAAAAATACAATTTTGATGAAACAAAAATTGCATTGCTCAATACGCCAGCCGATTTAGATGCCGGAAAAGCCCTTTACGCTGCCAAAGGTTGCTTAGCCTGCCACGGAGCACTAGGCGAAGGCAATGCAGTAGGTCCAAACTTAACCGACGAAGCTTGGCTTAACGGCTCAACTGCCAACGATGTGTTTAAAGTAATAAAACACGGAAACACTGCAAAAGGTATGATGGCTTACAAAGACCAAATGTCGAATGAAGAAATTGTAAAATTAACTAGCTGGATATTAGTGTCGTTGAAAGGTTCAAACCCTCCAAACGCCAAAGCTCCACAAGGGAATTAATAAAAACAAAACGTTCAAGCAAACAACTTCCCCAAAGATTCAATCTTTCGGGAAGTTTTTTTATGTTTCATTGTATTAAACAATTAACATGACCTACCAAATAGACAAAACATTTGAAAAAATAGATTACACAAGCAAGCCGCTCGAAAAAGGCGAATACGAAAACTGCTCCTTTGTAAACTGCGATTTGTCTAATAGCGATTTGTCGGCAGTTACCTTTGCCGATTGTACTTTCTTTGCGTGCAATTTGAGCATGGCTAAATTGATTAAAACCGCATTTAGAGAAGTAAAGTTCAAAGAATGTAAAATGTTGGGGCTTTATTTTGAGAATTGCAACGAATTTGGTTTGAGTTTTCAGTTTGACAACTGCCAACTCAATCATTCTTCTTTCTACAAAACTCGGCTCAAAAATACGAAATTCAAAAATACCTTGCTGCACGAAGTCGATTTTCTTTCGACAACACGATACTCGAAAAAACCGATTTCAGAAACGCGCATCATTTTATTATCGACCCCGAACGCAACAAAATAAAAAAAGCAAAGTTCTCATTACAAGGCACAATAGGGCTTTTGAGCAAATACAATATTACAATTGAATAAACGGCTTAATTTGAATATTAATCAGTAGCTAAGAAATATATATCTAAAAGGCTGTTCTTCAATATTATCATATATCTTTCTTTTTATTTTGTCAAACTCTATTTTTCTGCGCTGTATTCTATCTTTATCATTGAGTTTGTACAAATTTATAATTGCTTCTGCTCGTTCCCAGTTTTTATTAAATTTGTTTAGTTTCAATTCAAAAGATGACAAATCAAAACGATACCAATCGGTAAACACATAATTCTTTTCGTCGGGTTTTAGCGCAATAGAATTAAATCTTGCTCCTTTTTTACCATTACATCGCTCGCAAATGGGATATAAATTTTGCCATGCGTAAGCCAAACATTTGTATTGGCTTTTAGGT
>JAIFNL010000024.1 GCA_020047755.1 Bacteroidota bacterium | reverse complement strand
GAGGTAATAGAAGTTAAAACATAGATAAAATCCTGACTTTGAACTCTATAAGACCTCCATTTTAGCGGCTTTACATACACCATATCGTTAGGCAAAAGAAAAAAATCTTCCGAAGCTAAAATATTTCGGTCTTGCAAGTTTATATAAAAAGTTTTTCTGCCTTCGGCTGTTTGCCTTACCACCAATACTTTTGCTTCATATACATTTAGTTTGTCTTGAAAAAAAACGATAGTACCGGGCTGGTCAAATTCGCCCAGAAAAGTAACTTTGAAGCTTACAAATTTTACGGTTATAAAAGCATCGTCTAAATATTCATCGGCTAATTCTTGAATGTATTTTGTTGCTTCGGGCAATGTTTTGTCGGCAACCAATACATCGCCAATGATAGGTAGTTTTATATAACCTGAATCATTTACCGAATAGCCTGTAAAATAAAACTGGCTGCCAGAACCATTATAATTGCTAATTTCGGGATTTGCACTTTTAATATTTACTCGCAATATGTCAAATTCAGTAATTCGATAATCTATATCGTGCTCAATATAAGTAGAATCGCTCATATTTTTATCTGCTATTTCATCATGCAAATAGTAAAGCCGTTTTGAACACGAGGAGAATAAGAACAAAAGGAAAAATGCAATTAAAATATTTTTTTTCATTTATTTTAAACTTATTTAATATTTTTCAATTTTATGAATTAATAACACATAACGTATAACTATCTTATTTTTAATCATTTAACCAAACAATGAATTTTATTTCTCTTGTTTTGTAGAGTATTAAAACATACAACTATTTCATTATTAACAAATTAAAAATAAACAGCAAAACTAGCTGATTTTAGTTGTTTTTTTTGGCAATGCACTACTTATGAAGTTACAATTAGAGCGTACAAAAGTAAAAAGAAAATTTGATGTTACAAGAAAACAAAGAGGGTAAATGTATATGTTTTTATGAAAAAGATGTTAAAAAGAAGGTAAATGATTTAAAATCAAAGTATCACAAATTATAATTAATACTTAAACTACGCGGGTGAAATTTCATAATAGTTTCTTTCAAAGCAGATTGGTCGAGGTGAGTATAGATTTCGGTAGTTGTAATAGATGCGTGCCCCAACATTTCCTGCACAGCTCGCAGATTTGCGCCACTTTCTACTAAGTGAGTTGCAAATGAATGACGAAAGGTATGTGGGCTTATATCTTTCTTTATTTGAGCTAGTTGCGCCAATTCTTTTACAATGGTAAAAATCATCACCCTGGTCAATTGGCTGCCTCGCCTATTGAGAAAAACAATATTTTCAGCTTTCGGTTTTATTGGAAATTCAGGTCGATACTCATTTAAATAAAGCTCCAGCTCGTCAATAGCTTGGGCACTAATAGGAACCAAACGTTCTTTGTTGCCTTTGCCCAAAACTTTGATAAAGCCCTGTTTGAGAAATAAATTTGAAATGCGCAAATCAATAAGCTCACTTACACGTAGTCCGCAGCTATAAAGGGTTTCGATGATTGCGCTATTGCGGTAAGCCAAAGGCGAACTAAAGTCTAACGCCGCTTTGAGCCTATCAATTTCGGCTGTGCTCAAAATATCTGGAATTTTGCGTTCCAAATGTGGTGCTTCAATCAAATCGGCAGGACTGTCGATAATATACTCATCTACAACTAAATACTTGAAAAATGCTTTTATTCCTGACAAAATTCGCGCCTGCGAACCTGCCGAAAAATGAAATTCTTGCTCATTGAGCCAAATAAAAAAACTTCGGATATGTTCAATTTGAACTTGTGCCGGAGTGATGTTAAGTGTATAAATTTCAACAAACTCGATAAATTTACGAATGTCCTGAATATACGCCAAAATGGTATTTTGCGACAATGATTTTTCTAATTTCAAATATACTTGAAACCCAGAAACCTTACTTTCCCAAATTGAAAAAATAGTCATAGTTAAATTACCCTTTCTTCTTGATAAACAGGCAATTCAATATAAAATGTAGTGCCAATATTTACTTCTGTTTCAAACCAAACTTTCCCATTTGCATTTTCTATTATATTTTTGACAATCGACAGTCCTAAACCCATTCCACTGGTTTTGGTTGTAAAATTGGGACGAAACAAATGCTCTTTCACGTGGTCGGGAATTCCGGTTCCATTGTCAATTATTTTAACTATAATGCGCTTTTCGTTGTACAAAAGCTCAATATGTATAAAACAATCAATGTTTTTTTTCTTTGCTTGATGCGCATTTTTTATTAAATTTATAAAAGCTCTTGAAATTTGTTCTTCGTCGGCAAAAACATAAATATCGGAATAAATACTCTCCAAATTTGACAAAAGCGTCAAATCATCGTAATTCTCGAACAAGCGCAAAGCACTTTCTAGCGTCAAGCGAATATTAAATTTTTTGTTTTGAGCAGACGGAATCCGAGCAAAATTTGAAAAACTTGTAGCAATCGACGAAAGCCTGTCTATCTGTTCAATCAGCGTATTGCTCACATTTTCAATGCGTATAGGAAATGCAGGATCCTTATCAGTCCACGATTTTTTGAGCAACTGAAGGCTCAATTTCATTGGGGTAAGCGGATTTTTAATTTCGTGCGCAATCTGTTTTGCCATTTCACGCCAAGCTCCTTCGCGCTCCGATTTGCCAAGCATTTCGGCACTTTTAGCCAATTCAACCAACATTCGGTTATATTCTTTTATAAGCCCTCCTATTTCGTCGTCGCGCGAGTAAAGTATCTGTTCGTTGGTTTTCCCCAATTGTATTTCGCTAAATTTTGACTGCACTAAGCGCAAAGGTTGTACTATTTTATTAGATATAAAAATTGCCACAATTACTGAAATCAATAAAAGTAACGCAAAAATATTGATTACCGAAACCACAAAACTCGAAACCTCTTCTTGCAAAATCTTTTCTTTTGCAAAAAAAGGCATATTAATATAAGCCAAAGGCTCATTATTTATACTCATAAGCCTTGCATAAGCCGACAAATATTCAAGCTCGCCGAGTTTTTCGTCAAAATTGAAATAATTCTCTCCGTTCACATGCAAATTTTTAAATGCTAGGGGTGCTAATTTACGCCCAAGTAGTTCTCTATCAAATATTTCGGGAGTGGAAGAGGCTATTAAATCGCCAGAGGTTGAATACATGTGAATGTCGGTAGCAAAAATATTCGCTATTTTTTTCAATACTTGATATACTTCGGCTTGCGGAATGGAATCAAAATTAGTCTGATTATCATATTCATACTCCAACTCATTAATAACAGCCGTTAAATCGAGCTTTACATTTTTATTATAATTTCGCTCAGATTGCTTAATAATGTAATAAATAGATAATCCTCCAACCGTCAAAATGGACAGAAATAAAATCGAAATCATCGAAAATTGTATCCTAAATTTCAATCCGTGCCTCATTTGTTGGTAATAAAATGGAACTCGATTGACCATTAATACTATATTTAAAAACATATAATATAGTACAAAAATATACGACAAGCTTACCAACATATCTAAGGCAGAGCGATACTGTCGGCTAATTATTACAGTGTAACTACCTGCATTACTGCGAACTAAATGCTGATAAGAATCTTGAAAAAAAACAGCCGAGTCTTTGTTTTCAAAATTATACTCTCTCAAGTTGTATTTATATGAAAAAGAGCCCTTTTGGTTCTCAAGCTTATTATTTATATACTTTGCATACGAATATTCTTCGAGCCTCGATTTTCGGTAATAGCTCTCATCTATAAGCACTTTTGGAAAACCAATCACTTTTGAACGCAGTTTTGAATTTAACTCCAAAAACAGTTGGGAATTAATACCACGCAAAGAATCAACGTACTCAAACACACCAAAATAAGTTATCCGCCCATTTTGGTTATCCAAAAAATAAAACTTAGAATTACCTAAAACAACACCCTGATTATCTGTAATTTCTGCATAATGGTCAAAACAATTTACTTTATGCAAATTATTGACATAAAGGCTATCGGAACTTTTACAGATACTCACATTCAAATCATACTCCTCCCATAGCGCAGGATAGTGTTTCTTATATAAATGATTTTTAAGCTTTTCCTCTGCATTCTCCTCTGTAAAAATAATCCCATCAATCTGCGAATCCTTTTTAATTTTAGTACTCAATTCGTTCAAAATATGCTCTGCTACATCGTCATGCTCTTGCATCACGGGCAAAATAAGCGTATTTCTAATTTCTAAATCCTTTTCATCTACAAATTTGTCGATATAAAAAATTATAAAAATAGTAGAAATAAATAGTACAAAAACATAAAAATAATAAGGATAAAAAATATTGAAAAAACGAACTAAGACAAATATTAACAATAAAACAAATAAATAAATAATTGAATATAAGCAAACTCCACCATCGAGATAACTTGCCAACAAAAAGAAAAATGCTAAAAATAAGCTACATACATACAAAAATCCTTTAAACTGAATTAATTTTGAACTAATATAAACATAGTTGTACAAAATTAAAACAAACGAAGAAACCTGTAACCCAATTATTATCAGACCAATAAAGCTATACAAATTCAAATTTAATATTTTATAGATTTCAAACGGAATGGTAGAATGAACTATTAAAATACGAACTAGATTAAGTACAAAATAATAATAAAACGCTAATAAAATAGGAAATACATAGATAAAAAGAATACGCAATTGCTTTAAACGTAATTTACTTTTGCCCTGAAAAGAAATAATTTGGCGCGTTATTGATTCCGATTTCACAACGGTAGCAAAATTAAAACCTATAAAAAATAATATAAAACTCAACTGCAAAAACTCTGAAACAGAAGGCAAAAAATCAGAATATGCAAAAATATCAGGTTTGTATAAATCGGTAAAATAAATATTTGTTGGTAATTGATAATATGCTAATAAATATTTAATATACAACAAAATAACGACTAAAAATAGTAGCCAAATGTCATTTCGAGAAAAGAAAAATAATTTTTTTACAAGAATATTTATAAAATAAAGAAAAAACACCAAGCTAAGTAAATAAAAAGATACCGAAATATAGAAAAAAGGCTTTTCGGTAATAGATGAATTAGATGGAATTAAAGTGAACAAAAAATTCCCGTTTGCGTCATTGATATAAAACCCATAAGTCTCTCTTATTAAAGATAATTCAATATTTTCCGATAAATTAAATTCAGGATTATAGCTATTTTTTAATAAACTATTTTGATAGCTGTATTTATTTTTAATATGAATTAATCCTACAAAAATATATCGCGCTTTCTTCTGAATGATAACTCGATATATGGAATTATTCAAATCAACAATACGGTCGCCAAGATAAGAATCGGAATATTTTATTGAAAGAGGAATTAAATTAGAAGTCCAAAATTTCAAACTATCATCTTTATAAATTAAAAGATTTATTCCTTCTTTGCTCAAATTTAAGTATTTATCTGAAAAAAAAACAGAATCATAAGAATAAATTTTCTTCGATTCATTGGTAATAAATTCATTATCTATTTTACTAAATTCAAATGTAAGTTCGGTAAGAATATGGGCTATTTTTTTTTCCTTTTCATCTAGTGCCCTTTCAATTAGCTCTTCATCAATAGCACTGCTATTTTCAAAATTAAAATACGCAGCACTTTCATCAAAAAATAAAGAAATTAAAAACAAAAATATGGATACAAGCAAATATTTTAAGAAGATAATTTTCTCCTTAAATTTTATTTGTTCAAAAAAATGTCGAATTTTTTTTCCCATACTAATTAAATATGATGATAAGGTTCTCCTTTTAAAATTGTATAAGCTCTATATAATTGCTCCGCAAAAATTAATCGTACCATTTGATGCGAAAAAGTCATTTTAGAGAGCGATATTTTTTCATTACTGCGTTTATAAACATCTTCTGAAAATCCGTAGGCTCCTCCAATTACAAAGATAAGGTTTTTTAAACCTTGTAGCATCATTTTTTCTAAAAAAACCGAAAAACTTACAGAACTTTCAATTTTCCCATTTTCATCTAATAAAATTAATCTATCTGAAGTCGCAACTTGTTTCAATATCAACTCGCCTTCTTTTTGCATAATTTGCAAAATACTCAAATTTTTAGCATTTTTCAATTCTGGTATTGTATATATATCAAAATTAACATAATGCTTCAATCGCTTCAAATAAATATCAATGCCTTCTTTCAAATAGTTCTCTTCAGTTTTCCCTACTACAATCAATTTTATATCCATTTTGATTAAAATTTAAGGTATTTTTTGACACTTTTCTCAATAAAATTTTACGCATTAACTAAAAATAAAACACGAAATAGCGCAAAAAAAAATAAAAATTATTCAAAAGCTATCGCTTTCCATTCTCCACCATTTGTACTTATAAAAATATATAATTTATTATTTGTTCCCATATACAAATCACCTACTTTAGGGTTAGAAGGAGCAGAAGCTAAAGGAGTTAAATTCAATACTTCTTTCACATTCAACTTATTATTAATTGTAACCTCTTTGGTTGAAAAATCGCCTCCAATCAAAGGATTTGCTGTTGAAGAATTGCTGATATACAACTTATTAGAACCAGTTTCGTCAAAACCTGCACTATTGCCAATAAATACGTTTCCTGCACCCGAAAGATTATTTCTACCAGAGCTCATACCAATAAAAACGTTGCGAGATGCTGTATTTTGATAGCCGCTATAACTGCCTACAAAAACATTTTCGGTATTTAATATGCTAAAATATCCGCTGTTATATCCCAAAAAAACATTATCCATTCCCTGAGAATTATCATGTCCGCTTTGATACCCTAAAAATGTATTTTGCTTTCCGGCGGTGTTTTTATTTCCCGACCTAAATCCTAAGAAAACATTGTCGCTACCCGTTGAATTCAAAATACCACTTTGATAGCCCAAAAATACGTTGTTTGAGCCTGTTTGAGTACTACTTCCACTTTTGTAACCTACAAAAACGTTCTTATCTGCCGTCGTTTTCATTTTGCCAGCTTCTTCACCTATAAATACATCATTACCAAATAGTTCTAATTTTGATTTTGATATTTTTAAAAACAGCTCGTTTTCAATAACATAATTAAAAGAATAAATTCCCAACAAATTAGTTATTGCAGAATATGTTGAATTTGAAGACGTTCTTATTCTGTCAAAATACTGGTAATCAAGAATTTTCCATTCACTACCGGTATATCCTTCAAAATTTACACCTGTCCAACGTATAGTTCCTTGGTTTTGAGTTGAAGTATTTGCCAATTTAATAGCACCTGCAACATCAAGCCTTTCGGTAGCTACCGAACTTCCAATCGAAACATTGCCATTTAATATAAGCTCTTGAGTTACAAAATCGCCATAAATTAAAGGAGAATTTTCTTTAGAATTTTGAACATACAATTTGTTTGAACCTGTTTCAAAATAACCAGCCTCGTAACCAATAAAAACATTTGAACTTCCTGATAATGAATTATATCCACTGGAAAAACCCAAAAAGGTGTTTTTGTCACCATCCTGCTGATTGTAGGCAGACAAATTACCTAAAAATATATTTTCACTCCCCGCCGACAAATTAGCACCTGCAAAATGTCCTAAAACCATATTTTGGCTACCCGCCGTGTTTTCACTTCCCGAAAGATAACCCATATAAATATTTCCGTTACCCAAAGTATTTTTCAAACCACTCTGCTCACCAATAAAGTAATTTGTTCCTTTCAAATCAAAAGTACCTTTTTCTGTAATTGCCAATCTTTCAGTATTGTCTGTAAAAAAGCGCAAAGTATTATCATTTGCCATCTCTTCCGTTGCAATTCGAGTAGTTGCGTCAGCATCTGACATATTCGCTACTTCCAATAAATCTAAGCGAATCCATTTTGTACCATTAAAGCCTTCAAAATTAAGCCCATTGAAACGAATTGTTCCTATATTTTGAGTAGAAGTATTGGTAATTTGAACGGCTCCATTTACTGTTAAAGCTTCAGTTGGCAAGCTATTTATACCCACTTTTCCATTAAAACGAAGCAAATTCGTATCAAATTCACCATAAATAAGCGGCAAATTAGAATCTGAATTTTCTATATATAACTTATTGGAATTTAGCTCATTATATCCCGACTTATAGCCTATAAAAACATTTCCACTACCCAAAGCACTAAAACCACTTGCATAACCTAAATAAGTGTTTTGAGATGAATTTAATGCAGAACTCGCTGAATTTAAACCTATTGAAATATTTTCATTTCCCAAGTTATTTTTAGCCACATAATTTCCGATATATACATTGCTCGAAGCGTATGAATTAATTAATGCAACTTGTTTTCCGATAAATATATTTTCGGAACCTAAGTTTTGCATGCCGCTTTCGTAACCAACAAATGTGTTAGACGATGATGTATTCATTTTTCCCGAAGAAAAACCTAAATAAGTATTAAATAGCCCATTTTCATTGGAATATCCACTCGAAGCCCCAAGAAAAACATTGCCCGATGATGTACTATTTGAGAAACCACTTTCGCTACCTAAAAACACATTTTCGCTACCACTTGTATTAAAATAACCAGAATTGTATCCTAAAAAAGTGTTTTTAGCTGAGCTTGTATTTGAATATCCGCTTTTTGTGCCCACAAAAGTATTGTAACTACCCAAGGAATTAAAGCCAGCTTCGAAACCAAAAAAACTATTGTAAATTCCGCTGTTCTTTTTACCACTGTAACTTCCCGTGAAAGTATTCCCTGATGCTATATTATTCTCATTTCCAGAATTATAACCCACAAAAACATTGTTACTACCGGTTGTATTCAAGTAGCCGCTCTCACTTCCCAAAAAAGTATTGTACTGACCACTACTATTTGAAAAACCACTATTTGCAGCAGCAAAGAGGTTATTATTTCCCAAAGTATTTGATTTTCCGGAATTAGCACCCACAAAAGTGTTAAAATTTGATGCTTCAGCACTTTCGCCTGCATTAGAACCAATAAAAGTATTTGAATTTCCCGAAATCAACCTTTTTCCACTCATATAGCCAATTAAAGTATTCAAATTACCCGAAGTTAGTAATTTTCCTGCCGAATTGCCTATGCGCGTGTTGCTGGTAAGAAATTCTATTACAGCCTCTTTACCTACTCTAAATAACTCAATTCCTTCGGCATAAAATCTTATTATGTTATCATTTTCATTCTCTTCAACTACTATTTTTGTATTACCATCAGCATCTGCTAATGCAAGTGAACTCTCAATATTTACGCTATTTCCATTGCTGATACTCAATTTAGAACCAGAGAAACTTAGCGTTTGATATTCATTAGTAGGGTCAAAATCTGCATCATTTATCAAATCCGATAAGTTAACTTGGTTTCCACCATCTATTTTAAGAATATTCGTTTCAGAATCGAACGTTAAGTTTTGATTATCAGCCAAAATAGATAAATCAACCATTTTGAGTATTCCGCCTTCAGTTATTTTTAGCGTCATTCCGTCCAATATAGCATTGGAAATCAATTCATTCGTAGAAATAGAATCGGCGTCGTTGTAAAGTGAATTTAAATTAACGCTTCCTCCATTTTCTAAATATAAAATATTTTTTTCGCTATCAAAAGAAAGAGCTTGAATTGCAGCCAAATTAGCTAAATCTATATTTTTTAAAATACCTCCTTCTTCTATTTCCAAAATACTTCCTTGCAGCGAAATTCTCGAAATTAGCTCATTTGTTGAATTTGAATCACCGTCATTAACATCAATAAACACCGAATTTCCTTTAGAAATAGACAAATTTCCATTGGAATAAGCCAAATTTTGAAGTTCATTTTCGGAATCATTGTCTTTATTTACTTCGGCAGTTCGCTTTGCAAATAATGCATAAGGAACTGATAATAACTGACTTATTCCTAAATATTCAAAATTTTCACCTCCTTTTCGGTCTATTTCTAACTTCAAAAAATGAGTATTGCTCCCCCAATCGATAGTTTGAAAATTGCCAAACTCAACCAAACCACCACCAATGCTCAGATTTACAAGTCCAAAAGGATTTGTTATGCTATAATGAGTTTCGGAATAAACTGTAACGCCGTCAAAGTTTCCACTGATTATGCTCGTGCGTATATTTACCGTTTCTTGCGATAAGATTGCTCCCTCGTTGTCGCGTATAAGAGCCTGATATTTAAACAAATCTGGTACTTGAGCAAAATAAGGTAAGCTAAAAAAACATAAAAAAACTAATAATTGTAATCGTCTCATTTTCAAAATATTTATAGTATTTACCTGCAAATTGATAACAAAAAACTTAGTTCTTAATCAATTTTAATGTATATAAAATTTCTGTTTTATTTATTATTTTAAGAATTAAGATTTCGGAAATAGAATTTGGTACAACAACTACGTTTACTCCCGTTTTTAGTTTCTGAATTATCAATTTTCTTCCTTCCAAAGTATATAATTCTATTGAAATATTTGCATTTTCTTTTATATTTATATCTATATTGAAAAAATATTGAAACGGGTTTGGGTAGATTTTCAAATCGGAATAAATTTCAGTTTCATTTATCGAATTTTCCATTTCAATAGAATATGAATGCTGTTGAAAACCCTGTGTTAATGAAATAGTTGGAGTAAAAAAGCTTTCAGTTGCAAGTTCGCCAAGAGTCCAACTTACTTGCAAACTGCTAGAAACCGAAAAACCACCCGATGTAGCAACAACTTCGGGTGAGAGTAAATTCTGAGAAAACACACTGATTCTCATCAAATTAAATAACATAAAAAATAAAGAAATTCGTGCTATCATAAATCACTTTTTTTAATTATTCTTCCATTTTCTACTGGCACTCTTATCAGGTAGGTTTTCTTTTTGGTGTTTGGTAAATTATCGGAACGAAGCCATGGGTTCAAGATTTTCAACACTTTATAATTTGTGTTTTGAGTTTTTGCAAAATCAATTAAACTAGTAATTGTTGAATCTACGCTTACCTCTTTTGTTTGCAAAACCGGATACATATCTTCCGAGTCCAAATGCAAATTATACTGGTCGGGATTGTTGAAAATCAACTTAATGGCTAAAATTCGATATACATATCGTCCGGTTTCGGTATTCAAATGCAAGTCATAATAGCTGTTTACTTTTTGTCGTTCAAGTTGCTTTGTTACATTTCCTCTACCGTAATTATAAGCTGCAGCCACCAAAGCCCAATCTTTATAAACTCTATAAGCATTATTCAAATATTCGCAAGCAGCTTGTGTAGATTTCTCTAAATGATAGCGTTCGTCAACAGCTTCGTTGATTTCGAGACCATACTCTGCTCCAGTTTCTTTTAAAAATTGCCAAAATCCATGCGCGCCTGCTGCGGAAGAAACATTCTCTAAATTACTTTCGGCAACTGCTAAATATTTAAAGTCATTTGGTATTTTATTTTTCTTCAAAATAGGTTCGATAATAGGAAAATAACGAACAGTGCGTTTAATGTTTTTTATGGCTTGCGAATGAAAATTTCCAACTGAAAGTAATTCATTGTCAAGACTTTCGCTTACATCAAAATTCTCCAAAGGAACTTTGTCGCCTCCAAAAGTAAGTGTATCTGGAAGCTTAAATGCTTTTATTTCAGCCTTTTTGCCTACAAATCCTGATTCATTCTCCGTTTTAAAGGTCGAAAAATTAAATAATTTCAATATACCAACAAATACTACAACCGTGAAAACTAAAGATAAAATGCTTATAACTACAGATTTAATACTCATAGCTTTTATTTTAAAATGATTAAACAAAAAGTCTTATTTTAGAAATTGCCTCTTTACTTTTGCGAGCAAAACGAACAGTAAAAAAAATAGCTGCTGTGCCTAAGCCCAATAAATAGCCAATCCAAACACCCGGCGCGCCAAAATTAAAATAAACGCCAAACAAATAACACGCCGGAATACCTATAAACCAATACGAAAATAATGCAACATACGTAGGATATTTAACATCTGCCATGCCTCGCAAATTGCCTAAACCTACAACCTGAATACCATCGAAAATTTGAAAAACTGCTGCAACAAGAAGCAATTTTGCAGCTTCGTTTATCACATTAAGTTCGGTGGTAAATAAAAACGGCAATGAAAACCTAAACAATATGAAAATGAGAGCAGTAACTGACATAAAGCCAAAAACTAATACCATACTTGCAAATCCTGCCAAACGCATTTCACGCAATTTTCGTTGACCTATCAAATTGCTAATTCTTATGGTAGAAGCAGTTGCAAAACCACTTGCCATTACAAAAGTTAATGCCGCATAATTGAGTGCGATTTGATGCGCTGCCAAAGCGTCGCTACCAAACCAACCAATCATTATGGCTCCTACTGAAAAAACGCCAACTTCGAGTGTAAATTGCACCCCAATAGGCAATCCAATTTTAAAAATTTCTTTAAATTTTTGAAATTCAAGCCGCCTTTTTATATCAAATTTTATATATTTACTAATTTGTGGTTTGTAAAAAACATAAACAATAAAGCCAACTCCCATGAATGCACGAGCGATAAAACTTGCTATTCCTGCACCCAAAACACCTAATTCTGGGAATCCAAATTTTCCATAAATCAACAAATAATTAAGCCCAACATTGAGCAAATTCCCCAAAATACTAATATACATTCCAGGTTTTGTAAGTGCAATTCCCTCTGTAAATTGCTTTGCTGTAAGCATAAAAGTATAAGGAATCAATGAAAATATCATTACCAAGAAGTAAGGAATGCTTTTTTCTAAAACTTCCGCATCTTGGTCGAGCAAGTTTAAATAAGGAACAGAAAGATAAACCAAAATACTTAGTAAAATTCCTAATAAAAAATTAAGAGCTAAACCGTGATAAAAATACCCATTTATTTTTTCAATATTTTCTTCCCCAAAAGCTTTTCCAACCAAAGGTGTTAAACCAATGCTTATGCCTACCAGCAAAAGTGTGGGGATAATAATCAAACTGCCCGCCAACGAAACAGCCGCTAACTCTACACTTCCAATGTGCCCTACCATTACGGCATCGGCAAAACTGGTCATCATGTGCCCAATTTGCCCCAAAGCTACCGGTAAAGCCAAAGTTATTGTTCGCTTAAAATGGCGTTTATATGTATTTGAAAACATTCATTTTTATTATAAGTAGAATTTTCTTAAATGTAAATTGATTTTAAAAACTTAAATTTCAGATGTAAATATAAGTTTTTAAATAGAAAAACAATTGGAAAAAATTGGATTCAACGATTTTTCGATACATTTAGAATACTATAAAATTTTGATAATAAGCAATTTATCGAAAATATTTCACCTAAATTCTCGAATCACTTCTTTGCAAAATTAATCTTTTTTTTTGGTTTTCCAAGCTTAAATTTTGCTGCCTAATTTACCAGTAACAGAAATCCTAAAAATAAACCATTAAATAGTCAAATTGGTTTAATATTCTATTCCGTTTATCATAAAAACAGAAAAATGTTGAGTTTTAAATAGTGTTTGAAA
>JAIFNL010000051.1 GCA_020047755.1 Bacteroidota bacterium | reverse complement strand
TCGGTCAACAAAAAAAGGTTATCGGTCAGCAAAAAAAGGTTATCGGTCAACAAAAAAAGGTTATCGGTCAACAAAAAAAGGTTATCGGTCAACAAAAAAAGGTCATCGGTCAGCAAAAAAAGGTTATCGGTCAACAAAAAAAGGTCATCGGTCAGCACAAAAAGGTCATCGGTCAGTAAAAAAAGCTTATCGGTCAGCACAAAAAGCTTATCGGATTCAACAAAAAAGCAATCGGATTCGCCAAAAATCATTCTCACAAAGCATTATTTGCCCTAAAATCAGCCATTTTACCTATCCAACCAATAAAAAACCAAACCACACTCAATAAAAATAAAAAGGTATTTTAGTTAGATGTTGTTTTAAAAAAAAATAATTAGCCCCGACCTTCAGGTCGGGGAAATGAAAACCACCGAAAATCAGGCTTTAGCCCAAAATACATGCGCTCCCAATTTGGGCTAAAGCCCAAAAATAGTGACTTTTTGAAAAAGTTCGCTAAAATTCTAAATTTTCCAATTTTTCGATATAAAATAACAGTTGAACAATTGAACAATGGAACAATTTATTATTAGAATTTGGAAAAAAATGTGTAATTTTGTTTTTCTTAAAATATCGGTTACTATCAAATTACGCTATCTATTTTTTTAAGAATAATTTAATACAAACCATGCTAAAATATAAATAATTGTAAATCAATAGCCCCGACCAGAAGGTCGGGGCTATTTTTTTTTTTGACAACAACGTCTTAATAAATTGGTAGTGTAAAAAAATGGGAACTTCTTCAAAAAGTAAGCTAAAATTGTAAATCTTTCAATTTTTCTTAATAAAATAGCAATAGAACAATTTAACAATAGAACAATTTGTTATTAGAATTTGGGAAATTGCGTAATTTTGCTTCTCTTACAATTTTGGTTACTATCAAGTTACGCTATCAATAAATTTGTGCATTCGTGGCATTTTTCTTTTTTGCATTCCTATTATTAAGAGTTAAATCAGCAACTATTTATAACCATAAATTCGGTCAAATTTATCGCGGTATTTTTCCTTAATTACTTTGCGTTTCAATTTCAGCGTAGGCGAAAGTTCTCCGGTTTCTGGTGACCAAGAATCGGGAACCAAAGCAAATTTTTTCACTTTGAAGGTTTTGTTACACAGAGCATTAATCCGCTCAACCTCTTCTGTAAAGCGAGCTAAAACTTTCTCATTTTCAATTAACTCTAAATTAGATAATTCCGGAAGTTCGTGCAGTTTGCCCCAGTTGCGTAAATAATCAAAATTAGGAACAATCATAGCAGCAGTAAATTTTTCGTCGGCTCCTACTACAATAATTTGTTCTATAAAAGACGATTCTTTAAATCTATTTTCAACTACTTGAGGTGCAACATATTTACCTGTCGATAGCTTGAAAATTTCTTTTTTGCGGTCGGTTATTTTCAATATATTTCTATCTTGCAATTCGCCAATATCGCCTGTGTGAAACCCAACATCAAGTTAGGTCCTTTGAATAAAATTTCGCCATCTTCAGCTATTTTTACTTGCGAGGTTTCGATAAGCGGTCCCACCGTTCCAAAACGCACATCAGGAAAAGCCCAACGGTTTACGGCAATAACCGGCGAAGTTTCGGTCAACCCATAGCCTTCAATAATTTTAATGCCCGCTGCCCAAAATACCCGAGCCAAACGAACTTGCAAAGCTGCTCCGCCCGAAAGTACCACTTTTATTTCGTTACCCAAGGCTTCGCGCCACTTTTTAAAAATAAGTTTATCGGCTATTTTCAATTGCAATTTATACCAAGCACTTTTTCCCGTAAATTCATACGCTTCGGCTAAATTTACTGCCCAGAAAAATAAAGACCTTTTAATTCCGGTTAATTCTCTTCCTTTTGCAAGAATTTTATCATACACCTTTTCAAAAACACGAGGAACTGCTGTAAAATGATTTGGTTTTATTTCACGAATATTTTCTGCCATAGTTTCAATACTTTCGGCATAATAAACCGATGCTCCTAAATATTGAACCAGGTAATTTACCATTCGCTCAAGAACATGGCACAAAGGCAAGAAACTCAATGATTTATTTTCCTTATCTAAAGGAAGCAAAGTGCCACAAGCCAATACATTCGACATGAAATTTTTGTGCGAAAGCATTACTCCTTTAGGTAAGCCGGTAGTGCCCGAAGTGTAAATAATTGAGCACAAATCATCTTCATTTACCGTATTTTTGATTTCATTGAGAAGATTTTTGTATTTTTCTTGATGTTTTTTTCCCAATCCAACCAATTCGTCAAAATGAATTGCACCTTCAATTTTGTCGAAAGCATATACTTTTTCAATATTCGCAACATCATCGGCATAAGGTTTTATGCGCTGGTACAATTCGGGAGTTCCTAAAAATAATAATCTGGATTCAGAGTGCGTAAAAATATGCTTAAATGTTTCCTCACTCACCGTTGGATAAATAGGCACGTGAACGGCACCAAGCTGATTCATAGCCATATCTATAAAATTCCATTCAGGTCTGTTATTGGAAACGCTTGCTATTTTGTCTCCTTTTTTAATTCCCAGTTCCATGAATCCATAAGTGGTAAAGTTCACATTATCAACGTATTCTTGGGTCGAGAATTTTTCCCACTTTCCATTTCTTTTTACGGCAAGATTTATTTCTTTTGGCGAATTATTTTTTATGTGATCTAAAATATCAAAGGTTCTTTTTATTTTCATAGCAAAAAAGTTTAAGGTCGGTTTGGTTTTAGTTTAAATTGTAATTTGAAAAATTGTAAAAATAGGAGCTTCAAATAGAAGCTCTAATTTTTAAATTATAAAATTGTAAGTTCAACTATTTATTGGGCACTTTTAAACTTTTTAAAAGCCGCATTTAAGCGCGGTACAACATCAAAGGCATCGCCAATAATTCCATAATCGGCTGATTCAAAGAATGGTGCTTCGGGGTCTTTGTTTATGGCAACCAATACTTTAGAGCCATTTACGCCGGCTAAATGTTGGATGGCTCCCGAAATGCCAATAGCAATATACAAATTGGGCGCAACTACCTTTCCTGTTTGCCCAACGTGCTCATGATGAGGTCGCCAGCCCAAATCTGCTACCGGACGCGAACAGCAAGTTCCTGCGCCTAATATTTGAGCCATTTCCTCTACCATTCCCCAATTTTCGGGACCTTTTAAGCCTCTTCCGCCCGAAATTAAAACCTCAGCATCTGTTACCGACATTTTTCCGTCCGATTTGATTATTTGCTTAGGCACAACTGCCAAATCTGCTTGGCTTACTGCAAAATCATACTTTTCTATAGCACAATTAACGTCGTTTTCAACTATTTTGTAAGCATTTTGGGTTAAGGTCAAAACTTTTACCTCTGAGGTAATTTTGAAATCAACAAAAGCCTTGCCCGAAAAAGCTTTTTTACGAACCACAAGCGGCTCAAAACTAGAAGGAACATCAACCACATTGGGAGCTAAACCTGCTTTGAGCCTTATACTTACGCGTGGCGCAAGCGATTCGCCCGAGGCATTATTGGCAAAAACCAAAACTTGAGCATTTTGTTGTGTAGCAACTTCCGAAATTAATTTTGTATAGCTTTGGCTTGTGAAATTTTGTAAACCTTCACCGCTTGCAACAATTACTTTTGATGCCCCAAATTTGCCAAGCTCCAAAAGTTTGGCTTCCGAAACATTCCCAACCGTTAAACAAACCACTTGAGTGCCCATTTTTTCTGCAATAGCGTGGGCGTAAGAAACCAACTCGAGCGTTAGTTTTTTAAATTCGCCATTCCAATTTTCTGTATATGCTAAAACTGCCATTTTAATCGAATTTTAATCTGAAATTTGAAAATAATTTTTTTCTGAAAAAGAATAAATACTTGAATATTAGATAATTTTGGCTTCTTCGTGAAGTAAACGAACTAAATCTTCAGCATTTTCGGTAGCAATAAATTTGCATTTACCTTTGGGTTGTGGCAAGTAATACTTCTGAGAATCGGTAAAGGAGTCATTGTTAGATACTTGCACTACTTGCAATTCTTTTTTGCGAGCTAACATAATTCCACGCATATTGGGAATTCTCGGCTCGATAGCAAACCCTTTTCCGGCAGAAATTACCATTGGTTTTACTCCTTCTATAACTTCTTTGCCCAAATCGCTTTCGCGCTCTATTATCATTTTATCTCCTTGAATATCAAAGAATGAGGCACTATTTACGGAAGGTAAATCTAGAATTTCGGCAATCATTCCGGCTACTTGCCCACCGTTATAATCGATTGATTCTTTGCCTGTTACAATTAAATCGTAACTTCCTTTTTTTAATACTTCGGCTATTTGATTTGCAACAAAATAGGCGTCAATAGGTTCTGCATCTACGCGGATAGCATCGTCTGCTCCCATTGCCAAAGCTTTTCTAATGGTATTTTCACTTTCTTTGTTGCCAACAGTTACAGTTGTGATTTTCAAATCATTACCAGCATCACGCAAATCGAGCAACCGTGTAAGTGCAAGCTCTTCGTGAGGTCCTACAATGTACTGAATGTCAGTTTTATTAAAAACGGTATCGTTTTCAATAAATTTAATTTTCGAGGTCGTATCAGGCACACTGCCTATACAAATAAGTATTTTCATAAAAATTGCTTGTTGAAATAAGGTTGAACGTCCTAATTTTTTTTTGCTTAGCCAAATAAGGTTTGCCTAAATATTGATTTATTTATTGTTGTTTTAAAATTGATTTTTAAAATTTACTATGCAAACATAATATTTTTTTTTGTGAAATCCAAATTTATTTTCATATATTCATAAATATTTATATATAAATTTCTATTTGTTTTGTAAGTTGTTTATTGTAAGATAGATACAAATTAAAAAAGCTACACAAACGTTTGCATAGCTTCTTTTGATTTCTAAAAAAAAGGATTATTCTTTTAGTCCCATAAATTTATAGCCAATTTTTTCAACTTCAGCTTTCACAAGGTCTAAATTTACATTTTTTCCTTTAATTGTAGCTGTTTCAGCAACCAAATCTACGTCAACATTCTCTATTTCAGATATTTGAGAAAGTGCATTAAGCACATTTTGTTTGCAATGGTTGCAGTTCATTCCTTTAATTATTACTGATATATTTTCCATTCCTTTTATGTTTGTAACTTGTTGATATTTAATTTTATTTGAGAAAAACTTTGATTTATATTTCTGTACATAGGCATTGATAAGCAATAAAGCCAAAGCTACCGACGAAAGAGTTTTGAACCAGAAAGGCAGTATTTCGTGTGAGTGTGAGTGCAAAGCATGAATTGCTCCCATCGAAAACCAGTGTGCTGGTAAAAATTCGTTTATAATAGTACCAAAAAAAAGTGCTGAAAAAATAATGGAAAAAAGGTAAGAAAATAAAGCTTTTTTTCCCATCGAATTTTTAATAACGGTAATAGTAGCAGCATTTGTAGCAGGTCCTGCCATTAAAAAAACAAGTGCAGCTCCTGGCGAAAGTCCCTTCATTAACAAAACGGCTGCAATTGGAACCGACGAGGTAGCACAAACATACAAAGGAACTGCTGCAATTAACACCACTATCATACTTAAAAAGCTATTATCCAAATAGTTAGAAAAAAAACTTTCTGGAATAGCCACTGAAATGAAAGCTGCAATTAACAAGCCTATTATCAACCAGTTAGCTATATCTTGCAAGAAATCGACAAAAGCATATTTGAAAATTTTATCAAAAATTGTTTTATAAGTCGAATCTTCATTCACAATTTGATTTTTAACAATTTCAACTTCTTTATCGAAAGCATTGGTAAAAAGTCCTCCTATAATTCCCGAAACTAAGGCTATAAAAGGGCGAAGTATTGCAAAAGGCAACCCTAGCAACGAATAAGTAACTAATATTGAATCAACTCCAGTTTGAGGAGTAGAGATAAGAAACGAATTAGTTGCACCTTTTGAAGCTCCATTTTTATAAAAAGAAATTCCGGTAGGAATTACACCACACGAGCAAAGTGGTAAAGGGACTCCCAAAAGTGAAGCGTTAAAAACAGATTTGAAATTATTTTTTCCTAAATATTTATTTATCATTCGTTTGGGAATCAAGGCATTCAAAATTCCTGCAACCAAAAAGCCCAAAAGCAAATATGGCGACATTTCGTTAAGAATGGAAAAAAAATCGGATAAGAACTGAGATAAATGATTCATAATAAATATATTAATATTTGATTTGACTCTAATTTAATTTGATAAAAATAAGAAGAATAAATGAATTTCATACAAATAGGTCTTTTTTTACTTTAAAATAAATTTTTTATCTGTTTTTTTATCTATTCACATTTTTTTATCTATTTTTGGCATTTATAAAAACTTTAAAAAGACAGAAAATAGTTTTCTAAAATGTATAACTTTTACAAAAGATAGAAGGTTTTTAGAATAATAGAACCAACTAAAACGTTTATTATTCTCAAACAAAATAAATAATTCTTTATAAATGATTTCATGAAAAAATATCTAATTTACTTATTATTAGTGCTTTTTAGCACAAATGTATTTTCGCAAAACAAGATTACTATTAAATTAAAAAATGGGAAAAATACTTTACAAAGCATAGAACAAGGTTTTGATAATCTGATATTTAAAAATACAATTAGCGAATTAAATTTCGTGCAACAGCCTACAAGCAAAGGTCAGAAAAACGAATTTGTTAGCTTAGAAGTTGAAGGTTTTAGCAAAACTTTTGGAAAAGGGCAACCACAGCTACCTGTGATTAGCAAACTAATTGAAATACCCAATGGTACAGAAGTTGAACTTAAAATAGTAAGCTACGATGAAGAAGTTGTGGTACTTGGAAAAAATGGAATTTCTGAAAAAATAATGCCACAGCAACCGTCTATTTGCAAAACAGAAAAAGAAATTCCGTTTTATTTTGATAAAGAAGCGTATTCAAAAAATACATTTATCAAAAAAGAAATTGCAAGCTTTGAATACGTAGGAACTATGCGAACAATTCAACTTGGAAGAATTGAAATTCAGCCTTTTGAATACAATTCAGAAAAAAACATTTTGAAAGTTTACAACAATTTAAAGATTGAAATAAGTTTTAAAAACGTAGCTACAACAAAAATAATAAATACAAGTAATCAATCGCCTTTTTTTACTGATTTAGTAGAAAAATTCGTTGTAAATCCAAAAAATGACAATCAAAAGGGATTAATAACAGCAACTCCACCTGTTTTTGTAATTGTAGCTGATAGAATGTTTGAAGCAACACTAGCTAGCTTTATTACATGGAAACAACAAAAAGGTTTTCAAGTAGTTACAGCTTATACCGACCAGATAGGCAAGACAACAACTGCCATAAAAGAATACCTTAAAACTTTATATACAAATCCTGCGGCAGGCACAAATGCTCCTACCTTCGCGCTTTTAGTTGGCGATGTGGAGCAAATTCCATCGTGGCAGAGTAGTTACAATGGAGATGAGCATGTTACCGATTTACGTTACTTTGAATACACTGGCGATAATTTACCTGAAGTTTTTTACGGACGCTTCTCTGCTCAAACAGTTACACAGCTTGAAAATCAAATAGAAAAGACCTTAAAATATGAAAAATATCTAATGCCAGATGCAAGTTATCTAGGAAAAAGTCTTCTCGTTTCGGGTGTAGATGCCGATTTTGCTCCTAAATATGGCAACGGTGCAATCAATTACGCGCATACCTACTACGTGAATGATGCGCATAAAGTTGAAGCTTATACTTATTTATACAATGATGCTATAAATAGTACGGTGATGTCATCAAATAATAGTGCAGCATCTAGTTCTGTAATCGGAAAAATTAACCAAGGTGTTGCGTTGGCAAATTACACAGCGCATTGTAGCCCAAGTGGTTGGGCTGATCCTCGATTTGGAAATAATGATGTAGCCGGACTTACCAATATCGATAAATATGGCGTTTGGATAGGAAATTGCTGCCAATCAGTTACATTTAACCAATCAGAAGCTTTTGCCGAAGCTGTTTTGAGAGCAAAAAATAAAGGAGCAGTTGGCTATATTGGTGGCTCAAACTACACTTACTGGGACGAGGATTTTTATTGGGGAGTAGGCGTTGCTGCCATTTCGGCAAATCCAACTTACGAAGCGAGTGGGCGTGGAGCTTACGATGCACTTTTTCACGATAAAGCTAATGAAATCAACAATTTAGCAACATGGTATGTTACTCAAGCGCAAGTAAATGTAGCCGGAAATTTGGCAGTTCAAGCGTCAAGTTCTGATTTAAAAGCCTATTATTGGGAAATTTATCACGTAATGGGAGACCCTTCCTTAATGCCTTATTTATATGAAGCAGAGGCAATTAAAGCAACTTTTGCACCAAGTGTACTTATTGTAGGTAGTAATAGTTTTTCGGTTGCAACTAATGCGTATGCTTACGTTGCATTTTCGCAAAATGGAAAGTTTATTGGAAGCGCAATGGCTGATGCACAAGGTAATGCAAATTTAAGTTTTCCGGCAAATTTATTAACCGTTGGAAAAGCAACAATTGTGATAACTGCACAAAATAAACAGCCATTTTTAGGCGAAATTACGGTTTCGCCTGCCGACCAACCTTATGTGGTTTTAAATTCGTTTGAAACGTTGCCAAAGCCTGATTTTGGAAAAACGGTTTCGCTGAAAACTAAATTTAAAAATTTGGCTGGCAAAACAACCAACTATCATGCTAGCAATATAATAGCTACAATAGAATCGACCAATCAATATGTTACAGTTATTGATAACTCGGAAAACATTGCACTGATTAATGCTGGAGATAGTGTGATAATAGCGAGTGCATTTTCTTTTCAATTAGCTGACAATGTGCCTAATGGCGAACTACTCGATTTTAAATTGACAATAACAAGCGAAAATGCAAAGTATAGTTGGTTAAGTAATTTTAAAATTTCAGCAAATGCGCCGAGCATTACTATAAACGAATTGCAAATAACAAACGATAACAACTCCAATAAAATTTTAGACCCCGATGAAACGGCTAATATTGTAATTAAAGTACAAAATACTGGAACTGCAGAAGCAAATTTTGAGGGAATTTTGACCCTTCAAAATGCTGGAAATACAGATTTAACTATCTTTAATTCAAATGTTTCGCACACTATATTACCCAAAAGCAGTACTGAATTTGTGTTCGCTGTAAAAGCAAATACCACAACACTAATTGGAACGCCTGTAAATTTGAATTTTACGGTTCAAGCCGGCGAAAGAAAGCAGTATAGCCTTAGCGAAGTTAAAAAATTAAACATTGGCGAAATACCTGTTTATTTAATGAATAACTCTGCAAGTATTACTGCTTGCAATGGAATATTTTATGATTCGGGTAATTTAGAAAACAATTACTCTGATAATGAAGATTTAGTGAAAACATTTAGTTCGCCCAATTCAAATTCTATGCTTTCAGTTGATTTTAAGAGTTTTAACTTAGAAGAGAATTACGATTATCTTTATGTTTACGAGGGACCTGATGCTAATTACCCACAAATAAATGGAAGTCCATTTACAGGAACAAAAAGCCCTGGAAAAATAACAACCTCAAGCGCATTTACATTTCGTTTCAAAAGCGATACTTATGAAAATAAAGAAGGCTGGAAAGCGAATGTAGAATGTTTTACTCCAAGTGTTGTACCAAGTTGCGCCACAAATCCATCGCCTACAAATGATGCAACAGCTATTTATCCAGCAATTTTGAGCTGGTCGGCAGAAAATGCAACTGAATTTGAAGTTTACTTTGGAACTAATTCGAATCCATTGACAAACAGTCCAATTACTGTGAAAAATAAATCGTATGGTATAAATGTGTTACCTAATACAACTTATTTTTGGACAGTGGTGCCTAAAAATAGTGTAGGAAATGCAGGCTCGTGCCAAGTGTGGAAATTTACTACTGGCGAGGTAGAATATATTATGACAAATGGTAAATTTTATAATGCTTGCAGCGGCTATTTTTACGATAGCGGCGGAAAATCGGGCAATTATAAAGCCAATGAGTACTACATTATGACCCTTTACCCGCAAGAAGCAAATAGCATTCTGAAAGTGAATTTTGAAGAATTCAATATAGAACCTGATGGCAACACATGCTACGACTATATGCGAATCTTCGATGGCACAACCATTTACGATAGATTGCTAGGTGAATATTGCGGCGAAACAGTGGCAACTGGTTTAGCCGAAATTAAAGCAACAAATCCCAAGGGAGCGCTTACATTTGCCTTTGTTTCAGACGAATCGGAGCAACGACTTGGCTGGAAAGCTAAACTCTCGTGTATAAATACAACCGGATTTGATGAATTAGAGCGTGTTAAAATGCAATTGTATCCAAATCCTACTAGTGGATTTTTTACAATTCAATATCCTTTTAATGAGAATGAAAATATTGAAATACAATTGATTAGCATTAATGGCGAGATTGTTTTTAAAGAAGTATTCTCTCAAATAGATGGCAAAATAGAGTTGAATTTAGAAAATTTATCCAATGGTATGTATCATGTGCGCTTAATTGGTGATAAACAAACAATTAACGAAAAAATAGTTATTCAAAAATAGCATTTTCTGATTTATTTGTTTTAATAGAAAAGTGAAATTGAGAAAATCAATTTTGCTTTTTTTTATTCAAAAATAGCCACAAATGCGCCTTCCATAGGCACAATATGTAAATCTACTCCTAAATCAGAGGCGTCTTCTTGCCATTTTTTTATTTTATTAAAAGAATTTGAAGAATCTATAATAATTTGTTGAACCTCATAAAATTCTAAAATTTCGGCAATTGTAATTTTAGTATTTTTGGCGAGTATCAAATAATCGAGTTTTAATTTTTCAGTAGTGTAAAAATCGGCTAAATTATTGTATCCTAAAATTGCTATTTTTTTGTTTTTGAACAAAATAAAATTTTCGTCAAAATAGATAGAATGAAAACTATTTTCTTTTTTTTCTAAATTTAAAATACTTTTAATCATAGGATTTACTACATTAAGTTCTGTCCAAAAATTTTTAGCTGCAAAATTAATTGTCGCTTTATTTTTTTCGAGTGTAGAGTCGCAAACAATAATATTTTCGCTATTTGTGGTAAAATTAAGCATAGTAGATTTGTTTATATTGAAAACAACAAAGGTATTTTGTTGTGCTTTTTTGTAATTTGAATAAATATTTGAAGTAGAAACTATTAATAAAAAAGCAAAAGAAAGTTTTAGGTAAAATTTTCTTTTAAATGAAAAGAATAAGAACAAAAATATTATAAAAAAATATAATAAAAACATTTCTATCAAATTTAATTGCATTCCTTGAATTGTGCTTAAAGGCAAATCGGTTATATACGTAACACTGTAATTGAGCAAATAGACTGAATAATAGAGAATTGTCCCTAAGAATTTGCTAATAAGCGTTATTTTTGCAGTAAATAGTAGCACAATAGCTAAATAAGTGATAAAAAATGATAAGGGAATAACTACAATGTTTGTAAGTATAAAATAAACAGGAAATTGGTTAAAATATAACAAGCTAATAGGCAGTGTACCAAGCTGTGCTGCAATAGAAACGCTAATTAATTCCCATGTATAATTTCCTAGTTTGGTGGGAACGTAAAGGCTTTTGTAAATAGTTGGTTGTAAGGCTACTATGGAAAAAACAGCTAAGTAAGAAAGTTGAAAGCCAATATCAAAAAAGTTGATAGGTGAATATAGCAAAAGTAAAGAGGCAGAAGCCCACAAAGAGTTATAAATACTGCCTGAACGGTTAATAAAATCGCCAATTGCAACAAAAGTAAACATCAAAGTAGCGCGGAGCACCGAAGGCGAAAGTCCACTAATAAGGGCAAACGCCCAAAGCGAAAATACGATTACAATTACTTTAATAAGCTTAATTCGGGAACTCGAACCAAACGGTCTGAATATCAGCATTAAAAAGCCCAAAATGATGCCAACGTGTAAGCCAGAAACTGATAAAATGTGCATAGCTCCAGAATCGGTAAATGCTTGTTTTGTTTCTATACTCAAGTAGTTTTTATACCCGAGTGTAAGTGCAGAAAGTACAGCTAATTCAGCACCTTCAATATTGTTTTCTTTATAAATTTGGAGTAAATTATTTCTAAAATTATTGGCGATGAAAAAAATGGAAAAACCACTAAAGTTTTCGAGAAATTGAAACCTATCTGGCTCTAAAAATGCTTGGTAAAAAACACCTCGCTTTGCCAAATAATTAGGAAAATCAAACTCATAGGGGTTTCCTTTGGGCTTAATTTCCTGCAATTTAGCTGAGAATAAAATTTTATCGCCGTATTGAAGCGAGGCTACTTTTTTGTCTTTTCTAAAATACGCTAAGACCAGGTAGGTCTCTTTTTCAGTAGAATCCGTTATATTTTCTTCAACTTTAAGTAATGTTTTATAAAATTTTTCGCTTTCTTGTAAATTATCGTCAATGGTTGCAATATATTGGTTTTCAGCAGAAATTTCGATGTTCGCTTTTTGTATTTCGCGCATCTCTGAAAGGAAAATTCCGCTAAAAAAGAAAAACAGAAATAGGGAATAGCCATAAAAAGATGTAAAAAAATAGTTTCGCGAAATAGGAGCGAAATGGAAAAAAGCCAAAGTAATAGAAAAAAAAATGAGTAATAAAAAGCTTAATAAGGAATTAATATCAAAATATAAATTCAAAATAATGCCTAAAATAAAGGGCAAGGCTATGCGTACAAAGGGCGTTTTATTAAAATTCATTTTATCAAATAATAGCTATTTTTCTTGCCAACGCAAACGTAAATCTTCAAAATAAGTAAGTACAACTCTAATCAA
This sequence comes from Bacteroidota bacterium, assembly GCA_020047755.1. Lineage (GTDB taxonomy): Bacteria > Bacteroidota > Bacteroidia > Bacteroidales > JAIFNL01 > JAIFNL01. Next base: position 40,491 of record JAIFNL010000051.1, on the reverse strand, counting down.
ATCCATTAGCAAAGTATTATAAGCTATAAAAATCATAGCCCAAATTGCAGCAACATTAAACCACAGTGTGTCAATGGTTTTACTTCCTAGCATTTTTACAGGCGAATAAAAATGAGCACGCCCTATTTTTGAAGTAGGGTACATAAATATTGGATCCTTTTTTTGAATTAATTCGCCATCAATCTCATAAATTTTTGTAAGGTCATAGGCATTTAACAAATAATCTGCCAAGCGTTTGTTATGATTTTCCTGCTTTAATTTAAGCAAACCCTCGGTTCCAAGTGTGTCAATCATATTTTTTATAACTCTATCTTTTTCGGCATTTGCTTGCTCTGAAACTTTTGAATATTGAAACTTCATATATTGCAAATAATCCTTTGTTTCTTGCGCTACTTCTTCGGTAAATTGCTTAGAATTTAATAGTTTAATCGAGCCAAAGGGAATATCGTTTCCAAACTCCCAAAGCTTTTTAATTTCGTTTTTCAATATCTGGAAATTTTTTTCTACTTTTTCAATACTTGCAGTGTCATTTTTTAATTTAAGATTTTCATCAAGGCGCGATTCTAAGTTAGGAATGAGGTAAGCGTTTCTAAATGAGGCATCGCTATGTGCTTTTTCATATTTATAAAAATATTTTTCGTATTTATTGTTTTTAAATTCTTCGACCGCTAAAGCTTCAAAAGCCCAGCGCGAAGCTACCATGTCGCCAATGATAGGTACATTTACTCGGTCGGTAAAATTAGGATTCAAATCGTCGAAAGATACAATTACGCCGCTCAATAAAATTTGAGGAACAAGAATGAATGGAATTAGTATATATATGTTAACCACAGAGTTAAGCCCAGAAGAAATGTTTAATCCTACAATATTTGCAAAAGCAGATGTAGAAAAAAGAATCAGCCAAAATTGCCACCACATACCTTTAAGCTCAAAAAAATAATTTCCAACTAAAACAAATGTAAGTGTTTGAACAGCAGAAAGTAAAAAAAGATATAAAATCTTAGAATTGATGTAACTAAAGCGGCTTAAGTTTAAAAATTCTTCACGTTTCAATATTTTCCTATCGCGTATAATTTCCTCTGCACTAATGATTAAGCCTAAAAAGAGAGCTACAATTACACTCATTAACAAATACGAGGGGAAATTTTTATTTTCGCTAAATGCGTATCCGTCGGAGTTATAAAATTTTGTAAGATAAGATAATACAAAAGCAAGTAGAGGAGCTTCCAAAAAAGTGATAAGTAAATATTGCTTATTAGTAAATTTAGAAATCAAATTACGAAGGCTATAAATCCAAAATTGCTTATCCAAATCTGGAATTTTAAAGTGGTTTTTAGGTATTTTCGACTCTGTTTTTTTTATTTCGAGCTTCGATTCTATATTTTCTTTGTATTTATTGTACCATTGTTCTGGTGAAATTTTGCGCTCTGGCAGATATTTTCCGTATTCATCAACCACGCGAGCTTCGATAATATTAAGAATTTGCTCAGGGTTTATATTACCACAAGTGGGGCAAATATTTTCATCAGGATTCAAATGTTCGCTCATTCGCTTAAAATACGAAATGGCGTCAATCGGATTTCCGTTATAAATAAGCCGTCCGCCTTTGTCTAGAATCCAAAGTTTATCAAAAAGCTTGAATATGTCGGACGAAGGCTGATGAATATTAACAACAACAAGTTTTCCTTTCTGAACTTGCTCTTTAAGTAGAAACATAACTGTTTCTGAATCGGAAGATGACAAGCCCGAAGTTGGTTCATCAACAAACAAAATCGACGGTTCGCGAATAAGTTCAAGTGCTATGTTCAAGCGTTTTCGCTGCCCGCCGCTAATGTATTTTTTTAAAGGACTTCCTATGGTCAAATGCTTTATTTCAAACAAACCTAAATCGACCAAAATCCTATTAACCAGATTTATAATTTTTTTTTCGGGGAAATTTCCAAAGCATAATTTTGCACTATAATACAAATTTTCAAAAACGGTTAATTCTTCTATAAGTAAATCATCTTGAGGAACATATCCAATAATTCCTTCTATTTTTTTTGATTGCGAATGAATATTGTATCCATTGATTGTTAAGGTGCCTTTTTTTGGTTTTATGCTACCGTTGAGCAAGTTAAATAAAGTGGATTTGCCTACGCCGCTACCACCCATAATCCCAATTAAATTACCCGATTCTTCCGAAAAACTAAAATTTTTAATTCCATTTCGGCTGCCTTTAAAATTAAATTCTAAATTTTCGCCATTAAAAACTAATTTGGTACTATTTTTAGAAGATAAAAAAGAGGCTACAATATCGCTAAAATAGATAGGAATAATATCACCACCTTTAATAATTGCGCCAGGTTCTAAGAAAAAAATACTTTCTGAAACAATACGACGGTTGTTCAGTTCCAAACGCATATACCCCGAATATTTAAACGCAAAGCTTTTAATACTAGGGACATAAAGAACCCAAATACTTCCAACCAACTTTGGACGATATATTTTTCGGTATTTAGAAAAACTTTCAGGTTCATTTTTTGCAAACCAAGCTCCGCCTTTTTCTTGCGAATCGTCCTCATTGTTAATGAGCAAAATATTGCTTTTATTTTTTATTTTTTGTATTTCGTTAGAATAAAGGTACTTTAAATTATTAAATTCTTCGTCTGAAATATTAAACGTTTGGCTTACCGTTTCTACAAAATCAATTTCCGACTCTGTAATATGGTCATCTTCATCAATAAACTCTAATAATTTAATAAGAACGTGAAATTTTTCGCGACGATTCAAACTCTTATTCACTTCATTGCAAATACGAAGTGTGCGTACAGAACTAGAAGCTTTTACAGATACATCAGAAGCAGGTGCAGAGGGTACAATGTTATGAAAATCAACAACATAACTTTCAAAAAGCTTGATGTATTCTTGATACTTAGCATACGACAAAACAGGTTTTAGAACAGAATCAACTATACTTCTAGCCTTCTTTGATACACCATTTTCATCAACATTTGAAATGATGGCAAATAGCTGAATGATAGCTTTTAATATAGATTCGCTCATAAAATTAAATTGTTATAACAACTTTTTTCAGACTACTAAATTATGAAATATTTTATGTAAAAAAAATAGAAAAACAAAAGAGTTGTTTAATATGCAAAAAAAAGTTAAATTTAATCATTTGTTTGTAACAAAAAAGAAGTAGCTAAAGAATCAACAATTTGTTGAAATACAAAAAATAAGCATTAAAAGTGAAATTTTGCGAACTCTAAAAATAAAGAAATATGCCTTAAAATAAAATAAAATTGAAAAAACGGGAAAAAGAATTAACGTTTTTTAACCTTTTGTGATTCAACAATCTCTTAAAAAAAATCAGCAAAAGGGATAGTAGAAATTGACCCCGCTATTACATTTTCAATTGCTTGTTTTTCAGTCTTTATCCCTGGAATTGCCACATGGCAAGCCTCGTGCGAAATGCAAAATTTTAAGCTCAATTGAGCCATTGAATACTGTATATTTTTATCAAAAAACGGTTTATATTTTTCTAAAGTTTTAAGATATTCAGAAAGTTTTTCAGGCGAAAGATTCATTTGTCGATGGTCATCTTCTGAAAAGCGAGTTTCTTCTGTAAATTTGCCCGAAAGTAATCCAAAAAGCATAGGTATTCGTACTATAACTCCTGTGCCATATTTCATTGCTTTGGGAAAAAGAACTTTTTCGGCTTCTCTTTCAAGTAAATTGTAACGTACTTGTATTACATCAATTAAGTCAGAATGTCTATCCAAAATATGCGACTGTTCTGTTTCTTTAAATGATTGCACACTCCAGCCGGCATGTTTAATTTTACCTGCTTTTTTTAGAATTTCAAGTGCTTCCCAAGGCTCATCTTTTTCAAGTAATTCGGTATTGGGGCTGTGCAATTGCAAAATATCTAAAGCCTCTACACCTAAGCGTTTTAGGCTTTGCTCGGCAGCAAAAATAAGATGTTTTTTAGAATAATCGGGATTTGCAGGTGTTGAATCAAAATTATTGTCCAAATGTGGATAGAAATTATTGCCTGCTTTAGTAGCAATTACAGGCATTTTCGAGTTTTTTCTCTCTTTTAAAACTTCTGCAATTAAGCGTTCGGAATGACCAAAACCATAAACATCGGCGGTGTCTATAAATGTAATTCCACGGTCAAGTGCTGCATGAATTGCTTTTTTTGAAACTTTATCGTCCGTTTTTCCCCAATCTCTGCCGCTTATTCCCCACGCACCAAAGCCAATTACTGAAATTTCTGGACCGTTTTTTCCTAATTTTCTTGTCTGCATAACTTTAATTAACTATTTTATTTTTAAATACTTATAAAAAAAGAAAATGATATTTATCCATTTACTGTGCATATTTTAAAACCCGAAATTTAATTTTTTTTTCTTAAAAAAGCTAAAAAAAATAATTTTATAGTAACTTTCTTTTATATTTGTAAATTAGATTTTTTTAAGCCTACAAATATCAAAAAAAAACGCTATTTTTAGCTTGAAATAAATTTATTTTTACTTTTTTTTATGAAAAAGAAGATTTAAGTAAAAAAAGCAAATGAAATTATCTGGATTTTAAATATTTTAAAATAGTTAGATACTTAATTATCCTTGTTTTTGAATATATAATTTCTCTAAAAAATATACTATTTTTTTGATATTAAAAAAAATGAAAATTACAAAAGAACTTTTCAGTAAAAGTAATCATGACGTTTTTCTTTTTAACCTGAAAAACGACAACGGTATAGAAATTAAAATTTCAAACTATGGCGGCATTATTACCTCTTGGTTAGTCCCCGACAAAAATGGAAGCAAAATAGATATTGTTTTGGGATTCAATACTTTTGAAGAATACAGAAACCCCCACTATTTAAAATCTTGTCCATATTTAGGTGCAATAATTGGGATAACGTAGTCATCAACAACGGCGAAAATCATTTGCACGGGGGAATTGAAGGTTTTGACAAAAAAATATGGAATGCTGAAATTTTTGAAAATGAAAGCGATATTTGTTTGTCTTTAAGTTATTTAAGTGCCGATGGAGAAGAAAATTATCCTGGAAATTTACATGTAAAAGTAAATTATACGCTCAACAATAAAAATGAATTGAGCGTAAAATATTTCGCAAAAACAGACAAAACAACCACCTTAAATTTAACTCAACATTCGTATTTCAATTTGAAAGGAGAAGGGAAAGGCGATATTTTAGACCACATTATTTGCATAAATGCAGATAAATATACAAAACCCGATGCTAATTTGATTCCGACTGGCGAAATGCCTGATTTATTGCAAAATACTTTGGATTTACGAATAGAAAAAGCAATAAAAGAAAATATAAAAAAAGTAGGTGGTAATGGATATGATCACAATTATATTTTGAACAAAAAAGAAGGAGAATTAAGTTTTGCCGCAAAAGTTGCAGAACCAGAAAGTAATAGAATTTTAGAAGTTTATACAACAAAACCCGGAATTCAATTTTATACCGGAAATTTTCTCGACAGTTCACTTACTGGAAAATCAGGAAATGCTTACTTTGCTCATGCAGGATTTTGTTTAGAAACCCAATTTTTCCCAGATAGTCCAAATAAACCTGAATTTCCATCTTCTTTTTTGAAAGCAGGTGAAATATACGAGCATGAGACTATTTTTAAAATTTCACTTTGAAAGCATTAAAAAATATATAAATGAACAAAATAGTTAACATTAAAATATAAAGCCTCATTTATTTGAGTAATTTAACACATTGGAAATAAAAGAATTAATATCGAAATTTGCTGAAAATAAGAGTTTAGAAAACTTATTAGACGATGTAAGCAACAAAGAGCCTCAAATTTACCATTTGAATGGTTTATATGCTTCATCTGCAAGTTTTTACTTTCTAGCTTTTTTAAAGAAGAAGACAAGTACAAATTTTATCATTTTAAGTGATAAAGAAGAAGCTTCCTATTTTTATAACGACATTGTAAATATCTCTGGCAGTGATGATTATTTATTTTTTCCGTCGTCATTTAAGCGGTCGGTGCAATTTAATAAAATAGATAGTGCCGCAATCATTCAGCGCACCGATGTTTTTAACAAAATAGCTTCATCGAGCCGAAAAATAACCATTGTAACTTACACCGAAGCCTTAGCCGAAAAAGTAATTACTGAAAGCGAGCTTACCGAAAATACGCTTCAAGTTGGTGTTGGCGATAAATTGAGCATCGAATTTATAAATGAAGTGCTCATTGAATATAATTTTAGGCTAGTAGATTTCGTTTTTGAACCTGGACAATATTCAATTAGGGGAAGTATTGTAGATATTTTTTCTTTTTCTAACGATAATCCATTTAGAATCGACTTTTTTGGCAACGAAATTGAAAGTATTCGTACTTTCGATATCGTTTCGCAACTTTCAAAAGCAAAATTTGAACGAATTGCCATTATTCCAGACATTCAAAATAAAAATAAAGGCAAAGAGCGAATTAGTATATTCAAATTCTTGCCCAAAGGTTCTATTATTTGGACAAAAAATGCAAAATATACTCACGAAAAACTCAATTCGATTTATGAAAATGTAGCTGAAAAAAAAGAAGTTTTTAGTGAAAGTGAAGAAGAACAATCTATTATAAAATTAGATCATTTAATTAATGGGAATAATTTTAAATCGGAAATACAGCAATTTAGAATAATTGAATTTGGGCATGAAAAACTTTTTAACTCTACGTTCAATTATTCATTTAATATTTCGATGCAACCTGCGTTTAGCAAGAATTTTCAGCTTTTAGCGATGAACTTGCACGAAAAACAAGACGAATATTACAGGATTTTTATTTTTTCGGAAAGCTCAAAACAAATAGAACGATTAAATGTAGTTTTAAATTCGGAAGAAATCAATGCAAACGTTCATTTTGAACCAATTATAAGCTCTATTCATGGCGGTTTTCTTGATAATGATTTGCGCGTTTGCTGCTACACCGACCATCAGATTTTTGAACGATATTACAAATTTAAAACAAGCGACAATTCACTCGTAAAAGGCAAGGAAGTATTGACTTTGAGTGAGTTGCAAGATTTGCACCCAGGCGATTACGTTGTGCATACCGATCACGGAATTGGTCGCTTTGGTGGTTTGGAAACCATCGAAACAAACGGAAAAAAGCAAGAGGCTATTCGGTTGATTTACAAGGATAATGATATACTTTTAGTGAATATTCACTCACTGCATCGAATTTCCAAATACAAGGGAAAAGATGCAGAACCACCTCATATTTATAAACTTGGCTCAGGTACTTGGCAAAAATTAAAAGCCAAAACCAAGTCGAAAGTAAAAGATATTGCCAAAGAACTTATTGCTCTTTACGCTAAACGCCGCAAAGAAAAAGGCTTTGCGTTTACGGAAGATTCTTATTTACAGCAAGCTTTAGAAGCTTCGTTTATCTACGAAGATACGCCCGACCAATTGCAAGCAAGTATAGATGTAAAAGCCGATATGGAAAAAACTGAGCCAATGGACAGGCTCGTTTGCGGCGATGTGGGCTTTGGAAAAACCGAAATTGCAATTCGTGCAGCTTTCAAGGCTGTGGCTGATAATAAGCAAGTTGCAGTTTTAGTTCCTACAACTATTTTAGCTTTGCAGCACTACAAAACGTTTAGTAAACGATTGAAAGAATTTCCAGCTACTGTGGATTATATCAGTCGTTTACGTAGCAGCAAGCAAATAAGCGAAACGCTCAAAAAATTGCAGGAAGGCAAAATAGATATACTAATTGGAACACACAAAATATTAGGTAAGGAGGTTAAATTCAAAGATTTAGGTTTGCTCGTTATCGATGAGGAGCAAAAATTTGGAGTTGCAATGAAAGAAAAATTGAAAGAAATAAAGTTAAATGTTGATACTCTTACTCTTACAGCAACACCAATTCCTCGTACCTTGCAATTTTCGCTTATGGGGGCGCGCGATTTATCCATTATAAAAACACCTCCTCCAAACAGGTATCCTATTCTTACTGAGTTACATACATTTGGCGAAGAAATTATAAGGGAAGCCATTAATTACGAAATAGAACGAAATGGACAGGTTTTTTTCATAAATAACAGAGTACAAAATATTTATGAGGTAGAAGCTTTGATTAATAGGCTTTGCCCAAATGCACGCACCGTTGTGGCGCATGGACAAATGGAAGGTAATAAGCTAGAGAAAATTATGCTCGATTTTGTAAACGAAGAATATGGAGTATTAATTGCTACAACTATCATAGAATCAGGACTTGACATTCCAAATGCAAATACAATTATCATCAATAATGCACAAAATTTTGGGCTAAGTGATTTGCATCAATTGCGCGGGCGCGTTGGGCGTTCAAATAAAAAGGCATTTTGCTATCTGCTTGCGCCACCGCTCACTACGCTTAGTAGCGAGGCACGCCGCCGCTTGCAAGCTATCAATAATTTTTCGGAACTTGGAAGCGGTTTTAATATTGCTTTGCAAGATTTGGATATTCGTGGTGCGGGAAATATGCTTGGTGCTGAGCAAAGTGGCTATATTGCTGACATTGGGTTTGAGACCTACCACAAAATTTTGGACGAAGCGCTTCTCGAACTTCGTGAAAATGAGTTTAAAGAACTTTTCGCACGAGATGAAAATGCAACAGAAAAAGAGAAAATATTTGCAAAAAATCTGCGATTTGTAAGCGATTGCCAAATAGAAACTGATTTTGAATTGTTCTTTCCTGAATCGTACATTGAAAATACGGCAGAGCGCATAAAACTTTATCGAAATTTAGATAATGTTGAAAAAGAAAATCAGCTACAAGAATTTGAACAACAATTACTTGACCGCTTTGGCAAGCTTCCTGCACAAACAGAAGGTTTGTTAGAAGTTGTACGTTTGCGTTGGTTAGCTATAGAATTAGGAATCGAAAAAATAGTAATAAAAAATAATAAGTTTATTTGCTATTTTGTTTCAAATAAAGATTCGGCTTATTATCACTCGCCTATTTTTAATCGAGTGTTGAGTTTTGTTCAACAAAAGCATTCTATTTGTAAAATGGAAGAAAAAAATAATAAATTGATGATAACAATTAAGTATATAAAAGATATATTTAAAGCTAAAGAACTATTAGGTAAAATATAAATTTCAATAGACAATAATAAATTAATATAATTTTAGAACAATGAAAACCATAAGATTTTTAAAACTTGCTTTACTTTTTGTAGCAATAACAGGATTGCTTTCTTTTAGTCCAAAGAGTGAAAATATGAAGCCAAAACCTGTAGCAAAGTATGTTTTCTTATTTATTGGAGATGGAATGGGCATTAATCACATTCTGATTACCAATGAATATTTGAAAATGCACGGAAAGGCAGCTTTAAGCTTTACTAAATTGCCATATTTTGCACTTACTACTACAAATTGTATCGACTCTATGCGCATTACAGACTCTGCTGCTGCTGGAACTGCTATTGCCACTGGAAAAAAAACAAAATCTGGCGTATTAGGAATGCTTCCTACAACAGGTGAAAAGTTCATTTCGATTGCTGAGATTGCAAAACAAAACAATATGAAAGTAGGTATTTTGAGCTCGGTAGGTATGAACCATGCAACTCCTGCAGCGTTTTACGCTAAGCAAAAAAGTAGGTCAATGTACAAGGAAATAGCAGAAGATATGGCACTTAGCCAATTTGATTTGTTTGCTGGTGGTGGACTTTATGCCGCAGACCAAACTGAGCTTCAATATCTATTAAATAATTTAAAATCAAATAATTACAATTTTATTTTTAACGAAACACAATTTAATAAAAAGGAGCATAGTAATAAAAAAATATACTATTCTGTCAATGCTGACAAAATCCCTGGTTATGCAATTCCGTATCGCATCGACCAAAAAGAAAATGATGTGGTACTTGCTGATTATGTGAGATTTGGAATTGATTATTTGGAAAATCCAAATGGCTTTTTTATGATGGCTGAAGGCGGCAAAATCGATTGGTCTTCGCATGATAACGATGGCGCAACTACTGTCCAAGAAGTAATTGACTTCGATTTGGCGGTTCAAGAAGCATTAAAATTTTATGAAAAGCACCCAGACGAAACGCTTATTGTTATAACTGCTGACCACGAAACTGGTGGTTTTTCTTACGGTTCGCGCGAAATGGCTTACAAAACTGATTTTCTAAAAATTGATAATCAAAAAATGTCGGAAGAAGTTTTTGCCGAAGAACTTACTGAAAATAAAACAGAAACAGCTAATAAATTAGTTGCAAAAAATTTCAGTTTAATACTTAAAGATGATTATTTTAAAACTACCAGCAGTAAGGAAATTTCAAACCAAGTAACCGACTCACTCAACCGAAGTGCAGGTATTTGGTGGACTACCGGTGCGCATACCGGAACTGCCGTTTTAACTTATGCTATTGGAGTTGGGAGCTCTCAATTCACTGGTTTTATTGACAATACAGATATTATAAAATTTATAAAAAAATCGGCAGTTATTGAAATAAAGCAATAATTTTGCCTAAAAACTAAAAACAAATCAGTAATTTTTGCACTAAATTAGTACTGATTTGTTTTTTTCTAAATTAAAGAATAACTTTGGCATAGAATTTAATTACGCAAATGAAATGCAAATAAATGTATTTCACTAAAATAATAGGCATGGAAACGCAAAAAATGCAAAACGAAAATTATACAAATTTATATACAATTATAGCAAATTCGACTATTTTATTCATGTTGGCATATATTTTTGTGTATAGCTTTCCTCTGATTGCAACCGAGTATGTAGCAACAAAATACGGCATCGACATTAGATTTAAAAATTACACAATTGAATATTTAACACCCAACGATTCACCACTTTGGAATAAGGATAATATCATTGCTATTTTTGCAGTAGGACCCGCTATAACCTTTTTTATGAGTTTTTTTTTCTGGTATATTGCTTATGAATTGCGAGGCACAAAAGGCTTATTTAAACTTTTTTTTACTTGGGTTTATATCCTTGCATTTAATTTGACATTTGGCGGTTTAATTGCAGGAATTGTTACCTTAGATGGCTTACTTTATGTTTTTAATTGGTCTGGACTTTCGCCCGGACTGGCTCTTATTTTGGGAATTGTATCGGGATTTGTGCTTTTTTTCATTGGTAGAGCCTCTAAAGTCTCATTCCTCAGGGCAGCTTACAATCGCGATTGGATTTTAATGCCCCGAGCTCAAATTATTTTTAAGCTACGAGTTATATATTTGCCTTATTTTATTGGTAGTTTGGTGCTTTTTGCTGTTGGATTTCCTGCACATTCTTTGTTTTATTTATTGCAAATTGCCACTTTGATTATAGTATTTTTACCAACTATGAGTTATTATAGCCCCGATGAAATAAGGCTTTCAAAAATAAAAAACAAGCAATATTTAGCATTTGGATTTATAATTTTGCTAATTTTGCATTTTACAATATTAACTCTTTTTGTGAAATTATAAAAAATACAAGGTAAAAGTAAATGCAACAAAATCCACACGGCTACGCACGATTCATTTTTAATTTAATAGCTCCAATTTATTCGTTGCTAGACAACTACGTAAAAAGAGCTTTTCGTAAATCATTTGCAAATGTACTTGAGGTAGTTGATATTAAAGACAAAGACGTACTCGATATTGGAACGGGACCTGGTGCATGGGCAGCTCTTTTCAGCCAAAATGGTGCAAAGCGAGTGCATGGAGTAGATATTGCCGAAAAAATGATTTTTGAAGCAAAAAAAAGGTATTCTCCAAAAATAAGTTTCTCATTATCAAATGGAAACGATTTTAGTGAATTTCCAGACAATTCATTCGACATTGTAACTGCTTCGCTTGTTTTGCATGGAATGAAACAGCAATATAGGCAAAAAATAGTATCTGAAATGCAACGAATCTCGAAAAAATATGTTATTGTTAATGACTTTTATGGCAAAACTCCTTGGATTGTCCGTTTCTTTGAATTTTTAGAAAGAAGTGATTATAAACACTTTAAACAAAATTTCTTGAATGAACTTTCTGCTGAATTTGTTAATATCAAGCGAATTGAAGCTTCTGCTGGAATTTCAGTTTATTTTGGCGAGAAAAAATAATTTTTGAGAATTTTAAAGAATAATTAATTTTACAAATTAAAAAAAATGTTTTACTGATAAATAAATAAAGACAAATAGCTTATAACCAAATAATTGCATTTGATGCATTCTGTTTTTTTTCAATTTAAAATAAAATATTAAGACTTAACATAAAAAGAGATTTTGTTAAATAACTAAATTATTTCAAAAATCTCGAAAGTAATTCTAAAATAGAACTTTATAGAAATTAACAAAATTTCTATTAATATGCTAAACAAAATTTTGATTATGAAAAAAGTAGCTTTATTATTGATATTAATAGGACTGGTAACCACACAATTAGGTGCTCAAAATAAGAGCAATCAGTTTTCAAAAGCAGATAAACTTTTTGAAACCGGCGATTATTTTAAAGCCATTGATATTTATAAAAAATCATACAGCAAAACCAAGAAAAAAGCCGCAAAAGCGGAAATTTCGTTCAAAATTGCTGAATGCTATCGACTTATGAATATGACAAAGGAAGCTCCGAGTTGGTACAAAAAAGCCATAACTGGTAAATATCCCGATACTCATGCTGTATTGTATTATGCTAATTTATTGAAAATCAATGGCGAATTTGATAAAGCAAAAGAACAATATCAATTATACAAAGAGCTTGTACCGGACGATGCGCGAGGCTCATTGGGCATAGAATCGATAGAAATAATTAAAAAATGGACAGCAAATCCGAGTGCATATATTGTAACTGAATTAAAAGCATTTAACTCCAAACAGAGCGATTTTTGTGCCGTTTACTCAAAAAGTAGCTACTCCGAAATTTATTTTACCTCCACGCGTGAGGGTTCCCTAGGCAATAAAACCAACAATGCTTCAGGTGAGAAATACAGCAGTATTTTTGTTGTGAACCAAGATAGAAAAGGTAAATGGTCGGAGCCCGTGCTTCTCGACGAGGGGATTGTAAATACAAATTTTGACGAAGGTACTCCTAATTTGAATAAAAATAAAGTGGCAATGTATTTTACTCGTTGCACAAAAGAAAAAGGAGTAAATTCGGGTTGTAAAATATATTATACCGAAAAAAAATCGCAAGCTTGGATAGCTCCTACAGAGCTTAAAATATTAGCAGACAGTAGTATAACTGTTGGGCACCCAGCAATTTCGGAAGATGAACTTACGCTGTATTTTGTAGCTGAAATGAAAGAGGGTTTTGGAGGCAAAGATATTTGGAGAGTTACACGCGCCCGAAAAACCGACAAATGGGGTAAAGTAGAAAATTTAGGAGGACAAATTAATACTATTGGTAATGAAATGTTTCCGTATGTACGTAATGATTCTACCCTCTATTTTTCGTCCGATGGGCATTTAGGAATGGGCGGGTTGGATATTTTCAAAGCTACACTAAGTAAAGGAATTTGGCATTTAGAGAACATGAAATCGCCTATAAATTCAGAAGCCGATGACTTTGGAATTTCATTTAAAGACGAAGCAAACGATGCCGGTTTATTTTCTTCTACTCGCAACGAAAAAATGGGCGATAATATTTACACTTTCTCTTTGCCCGAAATTAAAATCGTGTTGGCAGGTTTGGTAAAAGATGCAGAAACGGGATTAACTCTCGAAGGAGCAAAAGTGAGCTTAATTGGCTCTGATGGAACGTCGATGGACAGGGTAACTGCGCAAAATGGTTCGTTTAGGTTCGATTTGAGTGCAGAAACTGACTATTTGCTTACCGCCGAGGCTGCAAATTATTTGAAAGGTAAAGCCGAAGAAACCACAAGCGGGATAGAAAAAACCACTACTTTGAACATTGAAATTTTGATGCCGCCAATCAAAAAAGTGTTTGAATTGCCAAATATCGAATATGCTTATGCAAAAGCCGATTTAAGTCCAATTTCGATGGTTTCGTTGGATAATTTGGTGGAACTTTTAAATGACAACCCCAATATTACAATCGAATTGGGGGCAAATACCGACTTCAGGGGAACTACCGAGGGCAATGAGACGCTTTCGCAGGCTCGTGCGCAATCGGTTGTAGATTACTTAATTAGCAAAGGGATTTCGCAAAAAAGGTTGATTGCAAAAGGTTATGGCGAATCGCACCCCAAAACGGTGGATAAAAAAATAGCTGAAATACACACGTTTTTGAAAGAAAACAATGTGCTTGATGAAAATTTCATAAACAATTTGCAAACAACAACACAAAAAGAAATTGCTCACCAGCTAAATCGACGTACAGAATTTAGAATACTTTCGACCGATTTCAAAGAATAAAGTAAAAATATAGAAAAATAAAAAGTTAAAAAAAGAAATATTTTTCTTTTTTTAACTTTTTTTGGATTATAATTTACTAAAAAAATGTTCAAACTCATCAGGTTTGAGTGAAACACAAACGCGCGAAAATTGTTGGTATTTTTCTTTGTCTTTGCTGAAGAAACTTAAATTTACGGCACCAATGTTGTTTTGAAACAAAAATTCTTGCGATTTATTTACAACGGCAAAAATCCCCACAGGTTTTGATTTGGCATAAAAAATATCAGGCAAAAGTTTTTTGTGATGCAAAAAATCAATATTCCGAATAATTCCTTTATTTGTAATTTCTAAAAAGTCATTAACGGCTTTTTTTCCTTCCACCGAAGTCAGTAATTCAAAAATAAGTTTCTGGGCAAAAGCATTTACTCCATTGGTAGCGTACAAAAGTCTAATTCTAAATTCTTGATTAAATTCAGCATCGGAACAATGCAGAAAGCCAATACGTTGTCCACTCAATCCCAAGCATTTACTAAAACTTTCGAGAATTATTACATTTTTAAAATTAAGCATTTGCGTGTAAAAACGAGTATCGGATTTAAAAACTCGTCGATATGGGCTATCGAGAATTACGGTAATTCCTTTTTTATTTAAAACTTCAATTACTTGAAAAATAGCATCATCGGTTTCGGAAGAGCCTAGTGGATTGTTGGGTTCGCAGATTATAATTGCTTTTTTTTGTAAATATTTAGCATTTTGTATTAAGAAATCAAAATCGGGGTAGGTTGAAAATTCTTTTTTATTTATTTTCAAGATGTTAACATAAGCACCCCAATAAAACTCGGGTAACAAAACTTCATTGATATCTAAAATAGAAAAAACCAAATCTAACGATAAAGCGCTGCCAATAGTTGCAAAAATATTTTCATTATTTGCTTGATTTTCAAAGTAATATTGATTAATTGCTTTTTTTAAATACCCAAACCCTTCGATGGGCGGGTAATTTTGAATTTCGGGCGAGTTAAAGTCAATACGCTTAATTACTTGCGACAAATCGATAGTAGTAACGGCATTGATTCCTCGGTGAGCAGCCAAAAATAGAGAATTTGTTTCGATTGATTTTTGTTTCAATCGAATACCGATATCTACAATTGACGAAAAACGGGCACCACTTTTAATTATTTCCATTTGAAAAATTGATTAAACTCTTTTTTTTGAAAAAATGAAATATTTTTAAGCAACAGAGTTATTTTATTTTTGAGCAAACCTTTTGCTACTTGCTTGTTTTTAAGCACTTGGCAAAGCAAAATATACAATTAATTAGGTTTCACTAGTTATCACAAATATAGAAACAATAAAATTACTTTCCTATTTTTAATTGTAGTAATTTTCCAAAATTATATCTTCTTGTTTTTTAGCTAAAAAAAGCTAAAAATATGAATTCTGATTACTATCTTGCGAAATTTAACAAACATAACTGTTCAAGGCAATAATGAAAATATCTAAAATACATTTTAAAAGAAAATAAAAGAAAGTAAAAATTGAGTAAAGATAAATAATATTTAGGAAATAAATATTAAAAGCATTGATAATAAGTAATTTATAATCAGATTTTTGCGTTTCAAAATACGTAAGTAAATAAACTATTTCATTTCTTTTTTATCTTTCAAAAAAACAATATTTATTTATTTTTTTTTGCAAAGAAGTAAAAGAAGTTTTAAACTTGCAGAAATTCAAATTTTCAAAATAATTTGAATTTTCAAAAAAAAAAATTACAAAAAAAAAGAAAAAATTAAACTGTAAAATTTTAATTATCATTTAATTATCTATTACTTTACAGAATAGATAAAAAAAAAATTCCAAAAAAGATAAAAATTTGTATAAAAAATATTTTTTTTTGTAAATTTGGGCGTTCGTTTCAAAACAAAAAATAAATCATAAAAAAAATATAATAGATTTTTTTAATGTTTTACTAACTGAAAATCAAAGGTTTTAAAAAAAAATGACTTTTAAATTTTGAAAATAAAGATTTAATATTTATTTTTATAACATTAAAATTTTGTTAAATCAAAAAATAAGTGTACTTTCATCATTATTTTAAGAAACTCAAGTTATATATTTTTATATATAAATGGCAAAAAAATATAAATACTATTCCGATATTAAGAGCTCCTTTTGGATATCGAACTATGTAAAACGCCAAACTTTACTTGGCTTTGCATTGGGATTGATATTTCCATTAATATCATGGACATTAGAAGTTTTAACTAAAAATTACGACCTAACCTTAAACGATATTTATCTATTTCATATAGAAAATATGCAGAATTTTCTAATTGACTTAATCCCTTTTGTAATAGCAGCAATCGTTTATTTGCTTTCTACTTCATCGGAACGAGTTAATAAAGAATTGAAATATGATGTAGAGGAGTTAAATAATAAGATTCAGAAAAATGCAAATTTTGCGAATTTAATCGGAAAAAAAGATTTTTCGCGAAAATTTGACGAAATAGATGAAGATGATGAGCTAGGAAAAGCGCTTTTGCGCATGAAAACGAACCTAGAGCTTACCGAGAATAAAGAAAATGAGCAAAATTGGATAGCAAAAGGGAAAGAACATATTTCCAATATCTTGCGTTTGCACAACAATATAGATACTTTAGCCTACGAAACAACTGTAAATCTCATAGATTACACGAAAGCTGTTCAAGGTGCCTTTTATATTTACGATGACGATACCGATAGAATTATCAATATTGCAACTTATGCCTACAATCGGAAAAAATACATAAGCCAAGAGTTTAAAATAGGTCAAGGGCTTATAGGTCAGTGTGCTTATGAAATGGATTATATTTATAGAAAGGAAATACCGAAAGATTATGTAACCATAACTTCAGGTATTTTGGGTGATAAAAAACCACAAACGATATTAATTGTACCTTTAATAAGCAATGAAAAATTGCAGGGTATTGTTGAGTTTGCTTCGCTTGAGGAGGATTTTCCTGAGCTTACCATAAAGTTTGTGAGAGAGTTAGCTACTATCATTGCGCAAACGGTTTTTAACTTGAAAGTGAATGCGAAGACCGAAAAGCTTTTGAAAGAAGCTAGAATAATGACTGAAGAGTTAAAAGAAAATGAAGAAGAATTGAGGCAAAACGCAGAAGAAATGCGTGCAACTCAGGAAGAGCTTCAAAAAACCAACATAAACCTTGAAAAGCAAATAAAGGAAGTAGAAAATTCGCAAAAGCGGTTACATTCGTTGCTCGAAAATGCTTCTGAAGTTATTTCTATTTATGATGAGAATGGGCTTGTGAAGTACGAAAGCCCTTCGGTAAAAAATATTTTGGGTTATGCGCCTGAAGAAATTATAGGCAAAAGTGCTTTTGAAACGGTTCACACGTCGGAAAACAATATTACAAAAAGAATATTCTTTGAGTTGCTGGAAAATCCAGAGGCTCCTCGAACCTTTGAATATCAATATACTAAAAACGACGAGGAAACGCTTTGGTTAGAATCAACGGGGCGCAATTTTTTGAACAATTCAGCTATTGCCGGAATTATTTTTAATACTCGCGATATAACTGTACGTAAAATTGCAGAAAAAGCTCAGCGAATGAGTGGTCAAATGCAGGCACTTTCGGAAAATAGTATTGATATGATTATTCGGATAAACCTCGAAGGAAGGTTCTTTTATGTGAACCCTCAAGTGGAGGAATATACGGGTGTGAAAAAGTCAAATTTAATTAGACGTACATTAGAAGAAGTAGGTTTGGAGGCAACAATTTCGAGAGTTTTCAAAACAATTATTGAAAAAATAGCTTTCAAGCCCGAAAAGACAGAGACTGAATTTGAATTTGAATCGAACTTGGGGCATCGGTTTATGCAATTAAATGCTATTCCTGAGTTTAGCGAAGATGGGGATTTAGAAACGGTTTTGCTTGTAGCACATGACATTACGGAACAGAAAAAAATAGAAGCCGAAATTATAGATAAAAACAAAAAGATAAACGATAGTATAAATTATGCTCAGCGTATCCAAAAAGCAATATTGCCAGACAATAAGCTAATTCATGAGTATTTGCCAAATTCGTTTATTCTTTACAAACCAAGAGATGTTGTAAGTGGTGATTTTCCTTGGTTCTTTAAACGAGGCGATGATATTTACATTGCAGCGGTAGATTGTACTGGACATGGCGTTCCGGGAGCACTCTTGTCGTTTATTGGTTATTTTTTGCTCAACAATATTGTGGATCACGATAAAGAATTTACTGCAGGAGAAGTGCTAGATAAATTGCATGAAGAGGTTCGCACAACGCTCAAGCAAGATCAAGAAGGTGCTAATGCACGTGATGGTATGGATATTGCGCTGTGTAAAATAAATAGAACGCGAAATGAGTTGCAGTATTCAGGTGCTCATCGTCCACTTTATTTGCTTAGAGATGGTGAATTAGCGCAATATAGAGGAAGCCCGAAGGCTATTGGTGGTATTCCGAACAACAAAAAAGACGAAAAACCATTTATAAACCATGTGATAAAATATCAAAAATCGGATAAAATATTCTTTTTCTCAGATGGATTACCCGACCAAATTGGCGGCGACAAGGGAAGAAAATATCAAGTAGTAAGAATACGCGATGAGATATTAAGCAATTTGGATTTTTCAATGCCGCAGTATATGAAACATTTTTCGAAAGATTTCAGGAAATGGCAAGGAAATTATAAACAAATTGACGATGTTTTAATGATAGGAGTTGAATTTTAAAAAAAATATTTGTATCTTTGGAATCGATTTTAAGAAAAAAATTGGTAAATTCAATTTTATTTAAGAAATTTGAAAATTATTTTAATAAGCACATTATGATTTTACTCATAACCCAAAAACTAAATTATGGCAGAGATTGTTAATAGGCACAACTTCCTTGATTTTGTATATGATTTTTATCTAAAGATGAAATCGAAGGACGTAAATTTAGTTTACGAAGGGGAAATAACTCATCAAATAACTAAAGCATTTACGTCGCTTACAGAGTCAAAAATGCTTCGAGAGGAAGAACCCAACACTGTACAAAAAAAGGTTTTCCATGTAATGGTAGAATGTTTGCAAAACATAAGTAAACACGCCAGCCAACCAGAAACTGCCAGCGCCGAAAAAGAAGGCAAGGGTATTTTCATGATTAGCAAAGGAGAATCGGAATATTTGGTAACAACGGGCAATACAATTCCTACGGAGAAAATTGATGGATTGCGTTATATGCTTGAGAATATCAATAACTTAGACAAAGAAGGCTTGAAAAAGCTTTATAAACAGCAAATTCGGGAAGGTAGGCTTTCTGAAAAAGGCGGTGCGGGTTTAGGTTTTATAGATATTGCAAAAAAGACTGGACGCCCATTAGAGTATCATTTCCTTACAGTAGACAAAGATGAATCATTTTTTGTATTAACATCAAGTATTTCACGAAAATAAAAAACAAACATAATTATGCAAGTAATAAAAATTAAAGGCTCAGACGATACGCCCACTATAATACTAGATGCTGAAAATAATATAATGGAAATATCCGGAAGGTCTTTGCCTGAAGATGTGGCTTCTTTCTACGAACCCGTTTTAGAATGGCTCGATGAATATGCCCAAAGTCCAAACGAAAAGACGATACTGGATTTTAAACTTGTGTATTTTAATACTGCTTCATCAAAATTATTGCTCGATATACTACTTAAACTCGAAGACTTGTCTGACGAAGGTAATGAGGTATTGGTAAGATGGCATTATCCAGATGATGATGAAGATATGGAAGAAGCAGGCGAAGAGTATGCAGACATTGTAGATGTTCCATTTGAACAAATCAGCTATAGTTTGGACTAAGTTTATTGTTTACAAGCAAGCAATAAAGTAGATACTTTATAGAATCAACTATAAGCAACTGCTTATAATAGTGTTTATGGACAATTCGGGCTTATGCCAGTTTAAAATTAACTCCTTTATCTGAAACATAAAAAATGAGTGAAGAGATATTAAAAGCCTTGATGCAATTATTTGCTATAATTGTAAAACAAGATGAAGGAGTTGAACAAAATGAGATTAAGTATGTTAAAACATTCTTGACGCAACAATTGGGCGACGAGGCTGTTACTGAGTACTTGAATTTGTTTTATGAAAAAGCTGGTTTAAATGCAGAAGGTAAACTTTTAGAAACAGAATCGGAAGAGGATAAAAAACCAAAGCGTACTTCGGTAAAAGACTCTGTGCGAATTCTGGGATTGTGCAAAAAAATAAATAAAAATCTTAACCAAAAACAAAAAGTTGTTGTATTAACTCGTTTATTTGAGTTAATAAATACCGAAAGGAAATTTTCGGAACAACGAATGGCTATCATCAACACAGTAGCTGAGGTATTTAATATTACGAAAGAAGAGTTTGTAAGTATTGAGACTTTTGTTATCGAAAATGAACCGAGCAAGGTCGATTTTACAAATATTTTGATTGTAAGTGAAGTAAATATTGAATCGGAGCATTGTAAAAAAGTACATACAGAATCGCTCAACGGAAATATTTTTATTTTACACATAAAAGCGGTTGAGTTATTTTTCCTAAAATACACAGGTGCAGAAGCGGTTAACTTAAACGGACAGATAATAAATAATAAAAGTATTTATCTATTTGCCAATGGTAGCACTATTAGAATTCCTAAAGGAAAACCAATTTATTATAGTGATGTAGTTGCAAAGTTTTTATCGGATTCAATCATTGCAAAGCTTTCTTTTTCGGTAGAAAGTATTTCATTTCAATTTCCGAATGGTGATTTGGGTTTGCGAAATATTTCGTTCTCCGAAACACATGGTAAATTGATTGGGATAATGGGAGCTAGCGGTGCTGGAAAAACAACTATGCTAAACTCATTATCAGGTATTTCTACTCCTACGTCAGGGCGCGTTTTGATTAATGGGATAGATCTTCATCATAATAAAGAAGAGATAGAAGGTTTGATAGGTTACATTCCTCAAGATGACCTTTTGATAGAAGAATTGACTGTTTTTGAAAATTTGTATTTCAATGCTAAGCAGTGCTTCAACAAAAAGCCAGAGCAGGAGATAATCCAGTTGGTTAATACGGTTTTGAAAAATTTGGGTCTTTTTGAAAGAAAAGATTTAAAAGTAGGCTCGCCCTTGAATAAGCTTATTAGTGGTGGACAGCGCAAAAGACTAAATATAGCACTTGAACTCATTAGAGAACCCGCCATTTTGTTTGTCGATGAACCAACTTCAGGCTTGTCTTCGCGCGACTCGGAAAATGTAATGGACTTACTCAGAGAGCTAACCCTAAAAGGTAAGCTTATTTTTGTAGTAATTCATCAGCCATCGTCGGAGATTTATAAAATGTTCGACAAAATGATGATTCTCGATACGGGTGGTTATATGGTTTACTATGGAAACCCTGTTGAGGCAATTTTGTATTTCAAAGAAATTGATAATCAAATAAATAATGTATCAGGCGAATGTCCTGTTTGCGGTAATGTAAACCCTGAATCTATTTTTGATATTGTAGAGGCAAAAGTAGTAGATGAATTTGGTAATTATACGGATAGCCGAAAGGTTAGTCCTAAGCATTGGGAAGATCATTTCCACCAAAAAATTTCACTCGAACCTGTTGAAATAGTTAAGGAAAAGCCCGTTAGTACTCTTGATATCCCAACGTGGTTCAAGCAGTTGAAAATATATTTGAAGCGTGATTGGCTTTCAAAAATTAGCAACAAGCAGTATATTGCAATCAATTTGATAGAATCTCCATTGCTAGGTTTTATCCTTTCGTATATTATAAGGTATATTGCCGACCCTAATTCGGAGGTTTATGTTTTTAGAGAAAATGTGAATATACCGCCTTATATATTTATGAGTGTGGTAGTTGCTTTGTTTATTGGGCTTACTGTTAGTGCAGAAGAAATTTTTAAGGATAGAAAAATATTAAAACGTGAAGCATTTTTGAATTTAAGCCGTTCGAGCTATTTGATTTCAAAAGTGATTATCCTTTTTGGGCTTTCAGCAGTACAAGCCTTGTTGTTTGTTTTGGTAGGCAATACGATATTGGGTGTGGAAGAAATGTATTTTGAATATTGGCTTATTTTGTTTTCTATTTCGGCGGGTGCCAATATGATGGGTTTGAATATTTCTTCTACTTTTAACTCTGCTGTAACTATCTATATTTTAATACCTTTGCTAATAATTCCTCAATTGGCTTTGGGTGGTGCGATGTTTAGTTTTGAAAAATTGAACAAAACAATTAGTAGCATAGAAAAGGTGCCAATAGTAGCCGAAGTGATGACTGCACGCTGGGGTTATGAAGCCTTAATGGTGAAACAATATAAAGATAACAAGTTTGAACGAACTTATTACGAAATAGAAAAGAAAATAAGTATAGCCGACTTTAAATTGGCGCATTATATACCTTACTTAGAGACGATTATAGATGAGGTAAAAGAAGACATAGAAGTAGATTTGGCTTCAAAAAACGACTCGGCACGCGAAGCTTTGGATAAGAAGCTAAATTTATTGAAAAAAGAGTTTATACGTGAAGCAAAAAAAATAAGTGTATTAGAGCAACAATACATTGCAAAAAAGAGCGATAGGGTTGAGTTGAAATTCAAGCACATCGACAAATTGAATTTAGAAAATGTTACCGATAGTATTATTGAGGAAGCTAGGTTTTACGTAAAAAAAGAGCTAGATTCGTATTATAATTTCTTTTACAAAGAGGGATCGGAAAAGAAAGAGCGAATGATTGATTATTTGAAAGAGAAAAAGCCAGGCTATTATGATAATAGGCGTAAGAAGTATCATAATGAATCGCTTCAAGAGATAGTGAAAAAGATTTATGAAAAAAATCCGATTATAGAATACGACGGAAAGCTTATACAGCAAATAGATCCTATCTACTTAGATCCTGAGCCCAATCATGCTCTTGATTTTAGAACTCAATTTTTTGCTCCACGAAAACATTTTCTGGGCAACTATTACGAAACTTTTTGGTTTAATACAATACTTATTTGGATAATAACGTTACTGTTTTATGTTACGCTGTATTACAATGTATTGAAAAAAACATTAGATTTATTAGAGGGGATAAAAATACAAGATAAACTGAAGAAATATAATTTCTTTAAAAAAATTAAAATTACTTCCTTTAAAACTAAAAAAGTTAAACCCGAAATTAAGAAAATAGATTAATAGTAAATATCTAATAATCAAAGATAAAAAATATTTTATATACGATAAAATTTTTTTTTTTTATTTATTGCTTTTGATATGTCTTTTTTTATATTAATTTTGTTACTTATTTTAATGAACATTAAAAAAAATAATCATTAAAAAAACATAAAAATAGCTAAAAAAGAATAGATGACAACATAAAAAGAACATACCTTAATACAAATTAAGTTAAATATGATTAAAAATTTATTCAAAGTGCCAATATATGTTGTACTGATAGTATCAACAATATTATTTGTTTCCGTAGCATCGTGCATTAATGATAGCGAGGAAGAAAAAATAGAAAATGATTTAAAAAACATAGGCAACGACGATGGTTCTGTTATAGACTCGGAAGGAAATATGGGGGATATAATGGGCAATTTATCATCGCCTGTGGAAATGGCTGCCTTAATAAAAGATAATGGAGTGCCGTTTTCGTTGAAATATTTATCCAATCCGGATAATATAGATCATTACAGTACAAAGTTTGAGCAAGCCTTGGGGGTAGGAATTTTGGGTGCAGACTTGGGGTATTTGAATATTTATGATAGAACAACTTATGTTCTTCGTTATATTTCTGCAATCAGCAAATTATCGGAAGAGCTGAGTGTGAGCCAATTTTTTGACTTTGAAACATTAAAGCGTTTGGCAACGAATAATGAAAATTTAGATTCACTTATTTATATTTCAACCTCGAGTTTTAATCGAATGGATAGTTATTTGAGGGAAATGAATAGAGCTGACCAAAGCATTTTGATAGTAACAGGTGTTTGGATTGAAGCGATGTATCAGGCAACTCAGGTGGTAAAAGAAAAGCCGAATGAAAAAATTACCGAACGAATAGGTGAACAAAAATTGATACTTTCGGAGCTAATCAATGCAATAAAAAAGTATGAATCGAAAAAAGCATTTAAAGATTTACTTGGTGATTTAATGGAAATAAATTTAATTTATGACAAAATTAAAATAGAATATCAAGTAGGAGAACCTGAAACAGTTGAAATTGATGGTAGATTGATTATACAGCAGAACGAGACGAGTATTGTAAATATAACTCAAGATCAACTAAACCAGATTATCTCAGTTATCGAAAAAATAAGAAATAAAAGAATACAATTAAATAATTAGGAAAATATGAAGAAATTACTCATTCCTTTTATCTTTTTGCTAGTATTGACAACTTTTAGCATAGATTCAAAAGCACAATGTAACGACCAGCTTGTAAACGATTGTGCGTTGAATGTGGGCGACAATGCTACCTACATCAAAGATTTCAGAGCAAGGCTAAAAGGTGCTCGCAAAGGAAGTGCGCCTATTGCTAACTTTTCTATTGTTCTCAACAAACAAACCCACTATCGATTTACCGTTTGTAATGCAATAGAATTTGAAGGCGAAGCGGTTCTTCAGCTCTATGATGAAAATAACAATATGATAGGTAGTACTTTTGATTTGGCAAAGGGAAAAGATTACAAGGCATTCGATTTTATGTGCAGAAAAACATCTACTTACAAGGTTTATATTTCGTTCAAAGGTGGGCTAGAAGGCTGTGCGGTAGGCATACTGTCGATGGTACGTTAAACTTAGCATTATGATAAAAAAAGGTCTATTTATACTATTTGTTTTAGTTATTACGCTCAATTCGTTGTCGGCAAGAAATCTTGGTGATACTCTTCGATATAAGAATAACGTGATAAAAGAAATTTGCCATTTCTCCCATGGACTTGTGGTGGGCGAGAGAAAACAATTTGACAAAAAAGGTGAGTTGATTGAAACACATCGTTTTAATGGCAATATAGGAGAAATTAGGTCATATTACAATGATAGCTTGGTTGCTTCGATTATTTCAAAAGTTACTCAATCGGTTGTTGATGGTAATTATACTTTAACGATTGATGCTGGAACTGAGATTTATGGTTTTTATAAGGGTACAAAAAATAAAAAATACAGCATAACGGTAGCCAATACTTTTTCGATAGATTACAAAGAATCGTACGAACGATATAACTTATTTTTCGACGATGTAATCTTGCTTTATAAAAGACGCGAAATGAAAGGGCTTGAGGGTAGCCTTGTTACTTACTATGCAACCGATGGTGTTAAAATTATTTCGACCCTCAAAATAGGCGAGCAAGATAAGGGAAATTACTATCAAATGATAAACCCTGAAAACAAAGCGGTTTTGGCGCATGGGTACATTAAAAAAGTGAGAAGTAGCGATTACTATGTTGGAAAATGGGAGTTTAATTATTCCGATGGTATTTTAGAGAAAATAGAATATTTTTATGATGGTGAACCTTCTGTAAAGCATATAAAATATGGTACTCGGATTGATACTGCTTATTATTATTATCAAGTAAGCGGTAAATTGAAAGCCAAAGTACACTATCCTAGCCCCGAAGATTTTAATCATAGAACAGATACGCTGATTACCATGTATATAGACCAACAGGTACGAACTAGGTATGATGAAAGTAAAAAGGCGGTTATTTACAAAACTGCAATTAAGAAAAATGATGAATTTGAATTTTCTGGTTTGTATGAAGAGTTTTGGCCCAATGGTGAACGAAAAATGAGAGGCTATTTGTGTAAGCCTCCACGGAGGCAAATTCCTCAATCTGAATACGAACAATACGGGCAAATCAATACCAGTATTATTAGGTTTATCGAAAAGCCTACTCAAAATGCTGTTTATTTCCAAAACGATAAAATGATTAAACAGATAGGTATGTGGTATTATTTTAACGAGCAAGGCGAAATTATAGATATTAAGGAATATCGACTTTCGGGCGAACTTGCTAAAGAAAAAGACCAACCGAGTAAAAAGGAGATTGATAAGGAAAACTCAAAATATAAAAACCAAAAAGAGAGTAAGTTCGAATTTCAATATTTAATAAAAGACAACGAATAGTACATGATTGATGTGGTGATTTGTTAATTCTTTATTCTTATTCTTTCCTAATTACTTAGAGGACATCTCAACGTAACGTTGAACGATTTGTGGCGTAATTTAATAGGTTACTTAGAGCAGCTCGTAAACCCCAAAATAACTAGCTCACGGCATTTATGTCCTTGCGAAAAAATAAACCAATCTGGGCTTTACCCATACTCTAATCTTTGGGGCTAAAGCTTATTGTACTATGCCTTCTTTTCGAACTAATGATAAAATTGACTTTATAGCAGGCTCAAAATTTTGAATTTTTATACGATTATTGCAACATGAGCAAATTTCAAGTACCAATCTAAAACAGAATCAAACAAAACAAAAAAAAGAAATTATGAAACAATTTATGTTATTGCTTGCCTTATCTTTATTGATTTTAGCTTGCGAAAATGAAAACGAAAACGAAACAAGCATCAGCACAAATTTCTCTTCCGAAAGCCACAACACAGGCAAAAATTGTATGAACTGCCACAAAAGTGGAGGAAACGGCGAAGGTTTGTTTATCGTAGCCGGAAGTGTATATCAAAGTTCTTTAACTAGTCCTTTTCCTAATGGAACAGTAAGGCTTACCTCGTCGGCACAAAATACAGGCAATTTAATAAAAAGTATAGAAGTAGATGCTTTGGGCAATTTTTACACAACCCAAGCTATTGATTTTGGTACAGGACTATATGTTAGCGTACTTGGTACCAATGGTGAGGTGAAACACATGAGTTCTAAAATTACAACAGGGCAATGCAACAATTGCCATGGGAATACGGTAGCTAAAATTTGGTTACAATAAATCAAAATTCTATCTGTTAGAACACAAATTATGGAAAATGAAAAAAATAAAGTAGCTACTAGCTCGTTTATTGCCGCTATTTTTCTTACTACTTTCAAAATAATAGTAGGCGTAATGACCGGAAGCTTAGGTATTTTGTCGGAAGCCTTACATTCAGCCTTAGACCTTGTGGCGGCAGGCATTACCATGATTGCTGTACGCATTTCGGACAAGCCCGCAGACAAAGAGCATCATTACGGACATGGAAAGATAGAAAACTTATCGGCACTTGCCGAAACGCTGCTGTTGCTTATTACTTGTGTGTGGATTATTTATGAAGCTTTGAGCCGATTAATTTCGGGCAATACACACATAGAAGTAAATGTATGGAGCTACGTGGTGGTTATTACATCTATTGTAATTGATTATTCGCGCTCTCGGGCATTGATGCGTGTAGCTAAGAAACACAATAGCCAAGCTCTGGAAGCTGATGCTTTGCATTTCTCTACCGATATTTGGAGTTCGCTAGTAGTGCTATTGGGATTGGTGGCAGCGAACTTTGGTATTTTTATAGCCGATAGTATTGCAGCTATGGGAGTTGCGCTTATTGTTATTTTCGTATCATACAATTTGGGAAAACGTTCTATCAATGTACTTTTAGACCATGTACCAGACAGTGTTTGTGAAAAAATAAACGATTTGCTCAAAAATGCAAATGAAATAGAGCAATACCACAGCCTGAAGGTGCGTGCTGCGGGTCCCGATATTTTTGTGGAGCTAAATATACATGTTAAGCCAAACTTAACCATTGAAGAATCGCATACAATAGCAACACACATCGAAAACAAATTAAAAGCAGAAATATCTCGTTGCCATGTACACGTTCACATAGAACCCAACAACCACGAGTAACAAAAATTCAAAATAACAATTAACTTGATTCAATTAAATTAAATGAAAAGCGAGATTATACAACAAATCATTATTTTTTCACTCATTCCTTTAGTAACCATGCTAATAGGTGGCGTAGTAGGAATTATATTCAATGTTCAAAGCAAGTTGCGTAGTTTTATTTTGCACCTAGCTGCAGGTGTTATTTTTGCAGTAGTAGCCATTGAGCTATTGCCCGATATTGTAGCTCGAGAAAACATACTGGGCGTTTCGGTCGGTTTTTTTGCCGGATTATTTTTGATGCTACTCATAAAGCACTTTAGCCATTTATCAGAACAAAAGCACAAAGCTGCATTAAAAAACAATACAGCTAGCCTAGGCGCAGTATCTATTCCTTGGGCTTTGCTCATAGGCATAGCCGTAGATTTGTTTATCGATGGCATTTTGCTTGGAGTAGGATTTGCAGCAGGGCAATCGGAAGGAGTTCTTTTGAGTATTGCTTTGAGTCTCGAAATATTAGTTCTTGGCTTAGTAGTAGCTACCGAGCTAAAAACAGAGAAGATTGTAACTACAAAAATAATGCAAGCTGTAAGTATTCTGGCTATAACTTTTGTGTTAGGCGCATTTGCAGGCTCCGTTATGCTAAGTGTTTTGAACGAAGAGGTTTTAACTTACATTCTGGCATTTGGCTTATCGGCACTCATGTATCTAGTTACCGAAGAATTGTTAGTAGAAGCTCACGAACATACCGACACTCCTATTAACACAACCATCTTTTTTGTGGGTTTCTTTATCTTTTTAATTGTTGCAATTTTACATTAATCTTGTTGTATTAGAGTTTGTTTGTAAAGTAGCATTTACCTAATGATTAAAATCGACTTTACGAACATGCCCTAACTATATCCAATAAAATTCTTTCTTAACAAAAAAGAAACACTCAACTATTAAATTTGTATCAAAAAGGCTTTGCTTAAATAAAATCATTCAAAATATTACTATTTTGTTAATAATATTAAATTTAAACGGTTAATTATTTTACAATTTATATATTTGCATCTGTAATTTTTGTGTTTATTTGTAATATTTTTTGAATAAAAAACACTAGTTCGCTATTTTATTTGAGAATAACAATCAACACTATATGCTTCTATGAAATAATTTTTATAGGAACTTTCAACTGTTAATTGCAAAATTTAAAAACTGTAATTCGTAATTTTTAGGACAACACTATGCAAATAAATGGCAAACCAAAAGCATTTTTACGAAGCGATGCGCTCGATTTTATTGACCTATACAAGTCATTAGGCGAAAGAGCCGAAAACTTTTTACCCAACAATGTAGTTGATAAACTTGCTAATTTTGTGAAAATTTGCTTCGATGAACCGATTGGCCCCGCAAAACAGCAAGCTGAAATAGATAAGGCTATTCTTGAGTTAAAAGAAGCAATTCCTTCTTATGCCGATATTTCGTTAATGATTTATCCGCACGAAAGTTCTAAGGCATTTGCTTTTAGTGCAAAACGAAATTTGTTTAAGGAGAAAATTCATTTTTTGCAAGACAATGAATTGGTTGACGAACCAACCAAAAAGCAACTCAATAATATTTTGAATCTGCACGACTATTCAATTGGTACTCCGCCTGTTACTCAAGAAGATGTGGATTATATGTTCAAAAATATTTTGGGCGATAAAGTTACCGAGTTGCGCAAATTTAGAGATGTTATTGGCATCAATGGCGACATAGAAGAGGCTCAATGGAACTATTTTATGGATGTTTTGGATCAAATGGTTATTCAAAGTACACATTATACAACCAAAGCCGAAAAAGATAATTTTTTAGATAGAACAGAATCGACTATCAACTTCAAAGGACTGAATGGTTTTATCAGAACCTTAGTTTCAGGAACTGCGCAAACTGCTATCGAACTTATTAAAGGTGAGGTTTTTAATGCCAACGATGTAAAAGTTATTGAGTTTACTGAAGAAGAAAGCCTTTTTGAAGAAGTAAGCAATGATTTTACGAGTGTATTTGCTGTAAAACTACGCAATATGCGCAAAAATGTGTTCAATAGCTTTCGTTGGTACAACGTTTTGAGTCGTTTGGTATTTATTGACGACTCCGACGAATCTAGGAGTACAAATACCTCATTAGTTTTTTGTTTTCACAACGGAATTATCAATGCCTTAAACAAAATACACACAAAAAAATTAGGTGCACTAGCAAACACGCAAACCAATTTACGACTTATTTTCGACAAGGTAAATACCGAAAATCTTATTATATTTAGAAATGCAACAGCAGCAAAAATAAAAGATTACGAAGAAGAACTGAACGAGCTTAAAATAGAGCAAATTGGCGAAATTAATAATCCAGACAAAGATATTGTGCTCTTTAAATTTGATGACTTTTCAAAACAAATAATCAAGGACAAATATACGTTGAGCAAATTGCATGATTTTATTGATTTAGTAATTAAAATTAAAGACCCCAAAATTCATAATGAACTGAATACTAAATTAATAAATGAATTTGAACTGCGCACAAAAAAATATTTTTACTCCAATGCCGATGAAGTGAAAATTGCTACAGTTGTAGAAGGCGGAGGGCGTAATCAAATTCGTATGTATGGAAGTTATTTGCGCCACAGAAAGTTGCAAGCTGTTGATAAAAAGGTAATTGAGAATTGTAGAACAATTATCGACATTATTCCCAATAATTACCAAAGAACTTTAAAAAATCACTTTCATAAAAATTTTGGAATCAATTTATTTTTAGAGAAATACAAAGAATTTTTGACCAAACAAGAAAATGAAGCCGATAATAAAGGACGTTTTCAAAATTTTCTGATTGATTTAGGTATTTTTCAAGCTTATCAAGAGCGAAACGATAGCGAGAAGAACATTATAAAGGCGTTTATTAGCGATTTAGCAAATTTAGAAAAAACGTCAATTTCCGATGATGTGCAAATGATTATTCGCGACTTAGTTTCGCACGAGGCTTGGGAACCAATGCCTTACATTTTGTTCAACGAGCAGCTTTCGTGGGAGTACAAAGACTTATTCCCAACTGACCGTTTCGACATCAATCCTTTCGATTTGAATGTGGATATAAAACCCGATGGACATATTGATTTTGATAGACTTTTGCATATTTTGAGCCGCATAAAAAATACCTTCCAACTTTTTGACCACAGCGGAAGTTTATGGGATAGGTTTTGTTCTAACTTGACTATTATTATCAACGACCCATCAAATCCTTCGGGTTATAGCGATTTTAACAACACGTCGCTTATTAAGTTTTTGAAATTCATAAGTAACAGTAAAATAACGCTTTTGCTCGATGAAGCTTACAGCGATGCAATTAAAATAGACAACCCAGAAACTCCAAAATGGCGTTCCATTTCGCGTTATATATTCAATAATTTCAATGCTTACTCCAAAATTAGTATTGTTTCGTCGCTTTCTACCACCAAAAATTTGGGTGCAACCGGAAATCGCTTAGGTTCAGTCATTGCTTCACCTGTAAGAGAAGATGTGATTGATTTTATAAAAAACAAGTACACCTTCGACAGGGGAAATACCAATTCGCTGTTTATG
Organism: Bacteroidota bacterium; assembly: GCA_020047755.1. GTDB lineage: Bacteria > Bacteroidota > Bacteroidia > Bacteroidales > JAIFNL01 > JAIFNL01. Next base: position 8,742 of record JAIFNL010000051.1, on the reverse strand, counting down.
CTTGTAAATACTTTAGAATCAGCACAAACAGCAAAGAAAGTGAAAGATAAAATGGAAGCAGAATTGCCAAAAAATGCTTCACGTTCGAGTATCAAAAAAAGCATAGAAGAGTTTATTAAAACTGAAATTTATGCAAATACTTTGCTTCAAAATGGTGAGAAAAAGAGCAAATACAATCGAATTTCGCTTTTTGAGGGCAGCCCTTTGCATATTTTCCTTCTCGACGAGTTGGTTTCTCTCGATAAACTCGACGTTCTTGAGCTTCCCGACGATTTTAAATACAAAAACGAAGCATTCTTTTCGTATTACAAGGATTATTTGGTGAAGGCTTTGAATAAATTTAGAGTAAATCGTAACTTTAGAACAGAGGCTAATAAAAGACTTATTCTTGCTAAAAAAATAGCAGAAAAGGTTATTAATGAGAAATATACAGATATTGTTAAAATTATAGAATCGAACGGTTCTTATTTGTTTAATATTCAAATTAAAAACCTGTTTTCTTTTTTTGACTTAGAAGATTTTGTTTCGCAACTAGCAATACAAAGAGGAATTGTTGCAATTCCATACAAAACTGGTTTTGTGCGCTTTTCGTTGGGTGGTTATTTAAAAGGAGATAAAAAATCGTATCAAGAGTTTGAAAAAGAGTTTGAAACTGCACTTTCTTTATTTTTAAGCTATTGGAAAGAATTTGTAGAAACAAAACAGCAAAATAAAGACAAATCAACGTCTGAAATTTTAAAATTAATTTTCAGGTATAAAAATGACAATGAATACATTCAAAAACTTGTCAGCGATTTTGACGCTGTTAAAAACCAACAGCGCGAAACGTTAGATAGCTTGCGAATAAGTAAAATTAAAACGCTTTATCATTCATTTCCACAAGATTGCGGAGTTAGCATCAATTCAATAGGACGGTCGAAGAACTCTGTTTTTGAGTTTTATGAAAATATTGGACAGTGCCAAAATGTTACAGATTTTATTAGAAGTAAGGCATTTACAAAAATTTATGAAAATTTATTGCCGCAGATTTATCGAAACATTCCTCTTATTAAAAATTTGGATATAAATACAGTTATTTCAAAATATGGTAAGACTCTAATTTTGAAATATATACAAAATAAACTTAATTTCCAACCCAATTCATATATTATTGACAATCCTGAAGAACGTTTGATAATGATGGAAATTTTGATAGAATTGGAAAAGATTTTATTCTCTGATGCAAAGGTTAAAATGCTGGCTCTTAATGCAACACCAACTACTAAGCTCAAAAAATTGAGCGATACTGTGGTGCTCGACCGCTCACAACTTGAGGGCGTGAATGCTATTTTGCGCAAGCACATCAAAGAGTTGTTGCTGCATTTCAATTTGCCATTTGCTAAAGAGGCTGCAATGCCAACTAAAACGGAGCTTCTTGAGCATTCTATTGAAAAATTCGTCGAAATTTTGCATATTCCGTTGAGCGAATTGGATTTGGCTAAATTTGCCCATTATTTATTCGATAATTTACAAAAAGCAAAAATTTTCGAAGATTCTTCTTTTGCGCGTAGTTTGCTGGGTAAATTGAAAAATCTATTTGAAAAAGAAGTTTTTGGTGATAAAAATATAATTAATTCGATTAAAAAATTATATCTTTTCAATGAAAGCTCTCAATTCATCAAAAAAATAATAGAAAGATTTGAAGTTTTATACAAACAGACTTTAGCAGTAAAAGAAGGAGAGGCTCGAATGATTACCGAAACATTTATTTCGGCAAATCTGGAGAATGATTTTTATTTAATTGTAAATCAGATTATTTCATCTTCAGAATATAAAATTCAAGAAACAGAGCTTCGCAATGAAGTGCGTAAGGTTGTTTTGTTTTTAATTGAAACAATAAATTTAAGTAAAGGAACTGATTATTATATACGTTACACACATTCATTGATGCGGATTGTAGAGTCGAATTTTGCTCGACAAAACTCGAGTTACAATGAAATGGTGCAACATGGTTACAGTATTCACAAAGACTTCGTACATAAAAATAATCTGGTAGAACATAATGGCGGTGCATTGAAATGGCTCAATGACATAATGACCTCGTGTGGCGTGATTGCAACCGAGCAACCCGTTCAGACGCATACTCGCATTGCTACCGATGCAAAAAAACGAGAATATCCATTTCACAGAGCCGATAGAACCGAAAGCGAAGATTTTTATTTTGAACAAGGTAATCAGTCTCAAAATGAATATATTAAGCAATTAAAAACTCGTCCAACAGCCGATTTTTTTGCTAAACGTATGGCTAAGTTTTCGCAAAATATGGACATTAACGATTATCGTTGCAAAATAACAAAGCGTGGTTTGTTTAAAGAGCTTTATATTATGCAAAAGTCTTATATAAAGTACCTTACCGATAATTTTCGCTTGGTTGGTGCCGATGAAATAAGCCTTGAAGATGCTATAAAATTTGAACCTGATGTGGTTTTGTTTTTGGGAGCACCCGAAAAGGTAATTTCATTTCCACAAATAGGTTATTTTGACTTGAATGGACCTAATAATAAGAAAATCAAAACAATAGTAACTCCATTGAAACCTGAAGCGGATTATTTTGGCGACGTGAAAAAACCTCGCTTGTCGATGATTAACGAAAAGGTCAAAGAAATGGGCGGAATACCTGTTCATGGTTCGCTTTATGCTGTGGAAGAGGAAGATGGAAGTGTTTTTGTGGTTCAAATTAGTGGCGACAGTGGCGTGGGCAAATCGGAAATGCTGGCTGCTATGATGCTGAAATGGCTGAAAAACAACTTAAAAGGCATTAGGAGTATAAAATTAATTGCTGGCGATATGTTTCATATTTTTCCCGACAAGGAAGGTAATTTGTTTGGAATAGGAACTGAAATTGGTGATTTTTCGCGCGTTACGGATTTTGACCCAGATTATATAAAATATTACAATTCGCTTTTTGAAAGTAGTGCCGATAGCAATGTTGAGGACTTAAATTCTCGCTCTACGATTAGTGGTTTGTGCGATATTTCGATGCCATTTAAGATTGATATTATGCTTACTGCTCACAATTATTCGCGAAATGAAGCTGGTATTCAACGCTTTGACAATCCCGAAAACTTTATTCTGTATCGCGATTCGCATGGCGAGCGCAAGGAAAAAGCGACGAGCGAAGACGGTCCTAATTTTTTGCGTACTTTGTTGCGTTACACTTCCGAACCTAATATTACCGAAATAATTGATAATCACGGTAATTATCTTGACGATATTTTGAGTTGGGAGCTAGATTCTACTACCAAATTGCATTATTTGTGCTCTTCGTTCAAAATGATTGATAAGATTGATATAGAGAAAGTTGTGAATAAAATTTTTATTGACAAGCATTTTGAGGAAAATAAAATTAAATACCGGATTACTAAAGTCAATTTTGATATAATTAAGAATCGCTTTATTGCTAAAGGTATTAATGGCGAAGATATTGCAGAAATGTTAATTGACCGTAAAGTATTCAGCAACAACTATAATTCGCTTGCTAGCACTCCTGCCGGACAACCATTTATTGCCGAGAGCGGACAATTGAAATCTACCAAATATTTTATCGATGCTTTGAAGAATGGACGTGATGCAAACTCAAAAGCTCAGAATATTCAATTTGGTATTTTATCTACCGATATTGGCAAGAAAGGGAAAGAAATTTCAGGTCCACAAAAGGCTTCGGAAGATATGCGCAAACTGATTCAGGAAGTTCGGATTTCAAACCCCGAAATTAACCGTAACAGGCAAATGGTAAGGCAATTAATTAACAATAGTTACGGAAAATTGATGTGCAACGACAAAACAAGCAATGAACTTTGGCGATATAATTTCTTTTTGTGGCAAATTCATAAAATGAAGCATACCAAGCTAGTACGTTTTGATGATGCTGAGGTTGAAATTGATCTTTCGGGTATTCATGCCGAGGGATTTGATTACAATACGCCTTTTACTCCGCTTCTGGTTACGCCAAATATTAATATTGAGCTGAGTGGTTTTACCGAAACGTACAGTCAATTAATGAGTTTGCCAAACAACAAGGAGTTTGCCAATGAGTTTTACGAAAGTGCTCAATCTTTGTTTATTGCTGAGGGGTATTCGCACGAAACCATTGTAAATAATATTGTTATGCAATTACTTTTAACAAATGGTTATTTGAATGTAGAAGATATTAATAGAGGACAAATTACCGAAAAAGTAAACCGAGAAACTTTAGCGGCTGCGCGTTTTGCTGCCGAAAAAATTCTTTCGGAAAATAAAAATATTTCGGGTAAAAAATTAAATCAAGCAGCTGAAAGGCAAGAGGACGAATTGAAAAAAGCTTCTACTGAAAAGAAAAATAAAAAATAAAATAATATGGCAATTAATAAAGAGTTAGTCGTTTTTTTGGAAGAATTAAAAGACAACAATTATAAAGAGTGGTTTGATTTAAACCGAAAGCGTTATGAATTGATTAAAAAGGATTTTTTGGAATTTGTCAGTTCGTTAATTATTCGGATTTCGGAATTTGATACTTCTGTTTCGTACTTAAAACCAAAGGATTGTATCTTTAGAATTAATAGAGATATTCGCTTTGCCAAGGATAAATCGCCTTACAAAGCCAATTTTGGAACTTACATGGTTAAAGGAGGAAAAAAGAGTGGAAATGCTGGCTATTATCTTCATATTGAACCGGATAATTGCTTTATTGCAGGTGGCATTTATGCACCTTCGCCAAGCGATTTGAAATTGATTAGGAATGAAATTTATGAAAACCCGCTTACTTTTAAAACATTTATTGAAAATGAAGAGTTTGTGAAAGTTTATGGCGGACTTTCGGGCGATAAATTGAGTAACCTTCCGCGTGGCTACGATAAAAATTTCGAGTTTGGCGATTTGTTAAAATACAAACATTATATTTCTTTTAGGCAATTAGATAAAAATGAAATATTTGACGCTAATTTTTTAGATAATTTGGTGAGCTATTTTCATGCAACTTTTTCGTTCAATGAATATTTGAATGAAATTATAGAAAAATAGTAATTTTATATGAGAGAACTTTCTTTTTTTTATAAAAAAGTTCTCTCATTTTACGCTGTTTATTGTTTCAAAACAACTCCAACTCCATTTTTCCCATCTATTTTGATTTCTAGTTCTTTTTCAAAATGAATATGCCTAATGTATTCATTTTCATAGGCTGCCGGTAATTCGCGGAGGTAATCAATGTCATAATACCCATCGTTGATAAATGGATTTATTGTAAAGTAGCCTACGCCAAAAGAGGTTAAGTTTTGAAAAAAATGAGTGCCTTGGCTTGGGTCAATTCTGAAATTTTCTAAACCTGACTCTACAATTACACGAGCTGCTGAAATTTGCGACCATTTTACAGGAATACCTAAAAATTTATCGCTCGAACCCCATCTTCCAGGTCCTATTAGTATGTAATTTTTATTTTTAGCCACAAATTCGTCGTTAATTTCAGAAACAAGGTCGGCTATTTCGGTTGTTTTTGCTGCGTTAAAACTTCGGGGTTTTACATAAACAATATCGCAAACGCCTTTTATTTCGCCATTTCCTAAAGCTTGTTCGGCTACTAAGATGCAATTTTCTTTTTTTATGTCTTTTAAATTCAAATGTACTACTTCTTTTGATTGTACAATAGGTCTGATTTGTAGGAAATTAAATATTCTGGGTTGTCCTTTGGGAACGTCTAAATTTACTGCAAATTCTATTTCTATGGCTGAGCCCATTTCTTTTTGTCCTACTTCTAATAAATCGGCTATGATTTCGGCTAATGGAAAAGTATTGTGGTATAGTATGTTAGCAAATGTAATTACTTTTTTTCCGGTGTAAATGCCGCCGTGCCGTATCATGTTGTTTTGGTAATCGTAGGTAGAGGCAACAAAACGCATAGAGGAATGGTTTTCAGCCGATTTGATTCCGGTGCTAATGATGTTTACTCCGTCGTCGGTAGAAGCTTTGAATGCACTGGGGTTTAAATCAAGGGCATACAGTTTTTTTTGTGTATCGCGCAAGGTAATTTGCGGCGAGGAGAGTTGAAGTATTTTTTTTGGATATTTTGGCGAAAAGCGCAGCGTTTGACCGCCTTCTACTGTTATTTTTCCTAAACCAATTGCCACGTTTGCAATTCCATCTTCTGCTTTTTCGGGTGCGATTGGGTAAAAATTAATAGAGCGTGCAACGCCAGAAATAGTTGGATAGAATAAGTTATCGTATTGACTTCCACATACTTCTTGAATAATAATTCCCATTTGCTCTTCGTCAATAATGTTAGAAGTAGCGTCCATATAAGCTTTGCTTGCTTTGAAATAAACAGAAGCATACACGCTTTTAATTGCTGTTTCGAGCATTTCCACCATCTGAATCAGATTGTTGGTGTTGGGAATCATATAAGTAGAATAAATACCTGCAAATGGTTGGTATTGAGAATCTTCCAGCAGACTTGACGAGCGAATTGCTAAAGGAGTATTGGCTACTCTGCAAAAAGTTTTTAGTTGTCGGAGTACTTTTAAAGGTAAGGCGCCTTCTAAAAATTTATCTAATATTTGTTTATCGGTTAATGGTTCGGACAATACAACTGGATATAATTTATTGTCTTCCATAAATTTGGCAAAAATATCAGTTGTTATAACAATGGTACGTGGAATTGATATTAAAACATCTTTGTACTTGTGGCTCAATTGATTTCTTTTCAAAAACGAATCGATAAAGGCTAATCCTCTGGCTTTTCCTCCCATCGAACCTTCGCCTATGCGTGCAAATGTGAGGTAACCGTCGTATTCTTTGCGCTCGAAACGTGCTATAATTCCACGTCCTTTGTTGAGGCGATAGCTGGCAATGGTGTTGTGAATGTAATTGCGCACATCTTCTACGCTATTAAAATCTTCGACTGCTAAGTATTTGAATAACTGAGCCAAAGGGAAAATAGCGCGGGCATTGAGCCAGCGCGAAATATTATTGCGATTGAAATGGTAACGCAGTGAGTTTTCGGGAATTACTAAAATTTGATGCTGCAATTCGCGTAAGTTTGCGGCGCGTCCTATTTCTTCAAAAGTATTTGGGTCTTTAAAAACAAAATCGCCAAAAGCTAAGTTTTTGAATAAATAATTCCGCAATTCGACCAACAAACTTTTAGAATACTTGTGCAAAAAGTCGATTCCTAATTCTTTGGCTTTTAGCTCATTTTCTATTTCCGACGATTGGAGTAGGAAAGGCATATTGCTGTCGTCTTTTTTTACTCTATTGGCTAAACGGAAACCGGCGTGTGGATCCATTTCTCCGTTTCTTCGGTAGCGAATGTCAGAAATGATTCCCAACATGCTGTCTTTGTACTTTTCGTAAAGTTCTATGGCTTGGTTGTAATTGGTTGCCAAAAGTACTTTTGGGCGACCTCGCATACGCAACATTTCACGGTAACTGTTTAGCCCTTCGGTCATTAAGTTGCGAGTTTGCTTCAATATTATTTTGTAGGCATTGGGCAAATAGGAAGAGTAGAAGCGAATGGAATCTTCTACCAATAGAATTACCTGAACACCAACTTGTTTCACATCATCTTCCACATTCATTTTGTCCTCAATCAGTTTGATGATGGCAAGTAAAATATCGGCACTTCCAAGCCACGAAAATACGTAATCAATTTCCGAAAGGTCTTCTTTTTGTAGGCGCATCGACACTTCGCGCGAAAAAGTTGTCAGCACCACAAGTTCCAACGCTGAGCATGGTGATAATCAGGTCAATTTCTTCTTCTTGCAGAATCTGAAAAGCCTTTTTGATGCTGTTGGCATGAATAAAAATGGGCGGATTGCGCAAGTTGAGCGAAACATATTCGTCAAATACTTGTTCGTCTATTCTATCGTCTTCTTCTAAGGTATAATAATCGTAATTGCTACAGATTATCAACACTTTGTAGATGCGTTTTTGCATCAAATTTTTAAACGAGGTTTCGTTAAAATCATATTCTTGCGCAAAAGTTACTGACTCCATTTATATTTTCAGGTTAAATTAATATCTAAGATTTCCGAGTTGTTAATGCATCGGAAATTAATGCGGTTTAAATTTTGATACTATATATGTTCTATTTTTGTTAATTAGTGAAATAAAACAAAAAGAAAAGTTGTATATTTTAATATAATTTTCTAATTTTGAATTAATTACAAGCAAAATTCAAAATATTTAGAATATGCAACCCCACAAAAATAGAAATAAAATTCAGAATTGGAAAGCATATCTAAAAATTAGGGTTCTTTTGTTTTGAAGTAGTGGATAAATAGTGAATCAAAATTAATTGTATGGTTGGTTTTGCAAAGTGCTTAAAAATAAGCGAATAATAAAGGGTTTTCTCAAAAACATAATAGCACAAATGTTTGGTAGTGTAAAAAAATGGTGCCTTTTTGAAAAAGTGAAGCATTAGAAATTAAATGTGATGATAAAATAGGAATTTAACAATTTGTTATTAGAATTTAGAAAAATTGCGTAATTTCGCTTTTCTTAGAATTTCGGTTACTATCAAGTTCTGCTTTCAACAAATTATTATATTACCACATCATCACATTTAATTTCTAATACTTCACTCTTTTCGGGGGTATAATCTTTAGCTGCTTTGTCGTCAAATTCACCTTCCCAACGAGCTACAACGGCAGTGGCAAGGCAATTACCTACCACATTTACAGCAGTTCGCGCCATATCCATAAGCTCATCGATGCCCAAAATGATAAAAATAGGCCA